>NZ_CP034562.1:3150000-3465000 GCF_003970675.1 Flammeovirga pectinis | reverse complement strand
TGGGGTGGTCGCCTCCAAAAGAGTAACGGAGGCTTTCCAAGGTTCCCTCACGACGGTCGGCAATCGTCGGAAGAGCGCAATGGCATAAGGGAGCCTGACTGCGAGAGAGACATTTCGAACAGGCACGAAAGTGGGACATAGTGATCCGGTGGTACCGCATGGAAGGGCCATCGCTCAAAGGATAAAAGGTACTCTGGGGATAACAGGCTGATCTCCCCCAAGAGCTCATATCGACGGGGAGGTTTGGCACCTCGATGTCGGCTCGTCACGTCCTGGGGCTGGAGAAGGTCCCAAGGGTTGGGCTGTTCGCCCATTAAAGTGGCACGCGAGCTGGGTTCAGAACGTCGTGAGACAGTTCGGTCTCTATCTGTTGCGGGCGTAGGAAATTTGAGAGGCTCTGACTTTAGTACGAGAGGACCGAGTTGGACACACCTCTGGCGTACCGGTTGTTCCGCCAGGAGCATCGCCGGGTACCTATGTGTGGAGCGGATAAGCGCTGAAAGCATCTAAGCGCGAAACCCACCTCGAGATGAGATTTCCATATAAGGGTTGTTATAGATTATGACGTTGATAGGCTTCAAGTGTACGTGTAGAGATACATTCAGCTGAGAAGTACTAATCGCCCAATAGCTTTTCTTTTACGGTTAGCACTCTAGTGATAGAGTGCTAGCAAAGTTTTTCCTTTTCACTGTCAAATAACTTATTTAGATGAGTTGTTTGCTATTAGTGATTAGATTCGATGATCAAAGACATTAAGATATTGATGGTGTCAATGACGTGGGTGTTCACCTCTTTCCATTCCGAACAGAGCAGTTAAGCCCCACAGTGCTGATGGTACTGGGTTAACCCCCGGGAGAGTAGGTCGACGCCACATTCATTATATATAGAAGGTTAGTTAACACAAGATGTTGACTAACCTTTTTTTGTGGCTATACTTTTTATAATTTACAAGACTTTTTAAATGCTCATCAAGTTGTATGTTGATAACTTTACTGTTAAAGCTAAAATATTGATCTTGTTTTGTGTAAATTCATAAGTTATCAACAGTTTTCTTAACTTATGGTATTGTTTTAAATTAACTTAACATTTTGTCTTGAAACTTAGTTTAATATCTAACGTTTTAAAGATTAGAAATGAATTATAACCTATCTATTATAAATTAATATGAAAAAAATCTACACATTACTGTTGACACTTTCAGTGGTATTTATATCTAACATCATTATTGCACAAGATTTGAAGAGTTGGAAAGAACCGATGAGATCTGAAATGATCAAAATGATTGAGAAAGCTCCTAAGAAGAATAGAATAGCTACATTTGATATGGATGGAACGATGATATCAGAATCTCCAGCCTATGATATTGCTATATTTACTCAAAAATATTCTGATGCAAAAATAGCATCAAAGGATGATTTAGTGAAAGCATTATTAGCTTTAGCAAAAGATGAAAAATATAAAGAATATGTAGATGATTTCTTTACAACTCATAAATCAAAAGTTTATCAACCAATGGTAGAACTTGTTGAGTTTCTAAAGAAAAATCAATTTAAAGTGATTTTATGTACAGCATCAGAAGATTATTTTGGTACTGTAGCAATGAATACCGCTTTTCCGATATTTGACGATGTAATCGGTACTAATTTTAAAGTGAGGTTAAACGATAAAGAAGGTAAGGTTGAAAACTTAAGAGAAGCAGGTTTAAGACCTATGTTTGCTTTTGGTAATTCAGATGGAGATTATGCAATGTTAGAATATGCCAAGAAAGGTGGATTTATAGTTTTGCATAATGATAAAGCTTCTGGAGAATACGATAAACCAGAAGAGTACATTAAAGAATGTAAAGAAAATAACTTTAAAGTAATTAGAATTGATGGTGATTGGAAAACAGTTTTCAATTAAACTTATCTATTTTAAAAACATATAAAAAGAGGTTATTCTATCAAGTAATTAGATAGAACAACCTCTTTTTTATTAAAATTGAGATATTCTTTTGGTAACTCCAATACCCAAAATTATACTTAAAATCGGTAAACATATGCCATTAACTATGAACGATTGAATAAAGGGGTATAGTAGAACACGAATATTAATAGTCTGGAAAGCTGGAAAAATTCTTTCCAAAAATATAATAAGGAAGAAATTAAATATTGCCACTCCCAAAATAAAGTTTAGTACAATAGATTTTCTAACAATTTCTGAAAGTACCAACTGAAAAAAACTTAATTGAGTGTGTTCATTATTTAATATAGTATGAGTTATCGAGAGGACAACAATAAGAATAAATAATACAATTGTAAAGGAATACATAATTATAAATTTTAGTGGTTATTTTAACGAAGAATGAATTCGGTTAAGACCTCTAGTTGTTCCAAATAGTTCTTCAGATTTTAGGTTATAAGCTCTTGCTGCAGCTTCTGCTGTTGGATATAAACCTAAGTTATGACGAATGCCTTTTGAGTATAAAACAGCTCTATAGCTCGATTTACTTACTTGCACAACTCCTCTAAAACCAGTTCTATTTCTATGTGATTGATGTCTTCTTAATTCTGCCATAGTAACCCATTCTAAATTTGATTCTCTACAATCTAAGGGATCGCCATTTTTAATGCGAACAAACAACCTTTTACTACTTAAGGGTTTTTCTACAAAACTTTCAGCAATTAGCTTATGTAAATAGATAGTAACGTTTTTATATTTTCCATTATTAAGTGGGTAATTCTTCTGAAAGAAAATATATCCACTTACATGCTTTCTTAAGTTATTGAGTAATTGAATTTCTTTTAAATAATTATTCACTTCTAAATACTCAAACGTTTGATTAGAAATCAACACAAAATCTGGTGAATTTTTAAGTTTTATTTTACACAACATATTGAATAAATTAGGGTGGTATAAAGTTTATATATAAAAAATCGAACGATTGATTAGTTTTTAAGTTGTGTTTTAATTAATCTATTTACTTTTATTAGATTATTTTTATGAAATTATCATAGCTAAAGGATTTTTCAGGGTAAATTAGTTTCTATTTTTCCAATTGAAAATGCATTCAATATATATCGTATAATGGGAATCATTACAACATTTAATTCTATTCAATCAGGTATATTTATAACCCTATCATTTCTGTATATACTAAATTATATGTTATCTCGAAAAGATAAGATACAATTAATTTATAGTGGAATTTGTATGCTATCGAGTTTGTTTATTCTCACTTCTACAATAATGCATCAAGAAACTGATGTAGATAAATACCGAAGTATATTTTTTGCTGTTGTATTAATCTATATGTTATTAATGGAAGCTATATTTTTCCTTATCTATTTTTTGAATAAGAAAAAAGGGACGATACCTTTCATAATAATAACTACAATAACCGCTATTATTGTGATTGTAGTTATAATTCAGAATAAAAATTTTGTATTTGATGGAGGCTATAATGTAAGAGAATATATGTTTTTCAGTAATGAGAGTTACTATATTCTCTCAGGAACAGTGTCTGAATGGTATAATTATTCGATATTAATTTTTTATGGAAGTGGTATAGCCTACTTTATTTGGATGCTCATAGGTTCTGATAGTAAGAAGTCTAGTTTTCGATATCAAATTCAATTTTATGTAATTATTTTATTTTTAATAGGTAATATTTATGATGTATTAATAGATAAAGAAATTATTGAGAACTCAGTTTATATATCAGAATATACAATCATATTTTCAATATTACTTTTTAATCTTGATTTGATTAGTGATATCTACAAAGGAAATAAGGATAAAGAAAAATTCTTAGTTCTCTCTCAAAATTTTAATAAATTAATTCAAGATATACGATTGTATGTAATAGGTTTTGATGAGAAAAAAAATATCAATTTTATAAATAACTATGCAATAGAAATTTTCGGGAAAGAGGTAGTGAAAAAACAACTCTCATCTTTATTAACTCTTGAATCTGAAGATACTACTAGTGACTTAACTATTTTTCATACAAATGATAAACCTAAGAAATATATTAAATCTTCTATTATTACTTTAAACACCACAGAAAACTTGCAGTCCTATATAATAGGGTATGATATCACAGAAAGAAAGAGAGAGCAAAAGAAGTTAAAGTCTACGTTAATAGAGCTAAGTAAATTGACAAACGAACTCGAACAAGAAAATACTATTTTAAAAGTAGCCTCTCAAAATAATAACAAACCGAATGAGTTATTTGTAGGAAGTTTTGCATCTAGTATTGAAGAAGAGGTTAAAAGAATAGCAAATTATAAAAGTACAGTACTTATTGAGGGAGCTAATGGGACTGGTAAGAAATACGTTGCAGATTTAATTATAAAATCAAGTAGTAGAGCTAATAAACCTAACATTGTTTACAACTGCCATCAGTCTATCAAATCAATTTTTCAGACGCAGTATTATGATAGTAGCTCTTACAGCCAAGGAGGTAATAGAAGTATTTTAGATGTAGTGAATAATGGAACACTAATTATTTCAGATATAGAAAATATGTCGGGAGCAGATCAAGAACATTTATTATCTCTCTTAAAAGAAAAAGATAGCGAACGTTTAATGCATGATATAAAATTCATTGTAACTACAACAAAAGATTTAAAGCAGCTTGTTAGAGAAAGAAGTTTTAATTTAGAGTTATATCAATACTTGAGTATTTATAATATACATATTCCTGAGTTACAAAACAGATTATCTGATATCCCTTATTTAACCGATATTTTTGTTACCCAATTTTGTAAAAGAAACAATATTGATAAACTCTCGATATCTATAGCCTCAATAAAAAAACTACAGTCTTATAATTGGCCTGGAAATATAAAAGAGTTCCGATTGGTTTTACAGAAAGCTGTACTTACCTCCAAAGGAAAAACGCTGAAACTGACAGGTTTTGAAGAATACAAAAAGGAAAAGGAAAAAAAGAATAGAGAAATTTTATCATTAGAAGAGTTTGAACGAAAATATATAATAGATATACTGAACTTATCAAAGTGGAAAGTGAGTGGAAAAAATAGTGCTTCTGAATACCTAGGAATTAATGAGGCCACTTTACGTTCAAAAATGAAAAAATTATCAATAGCTAAAACCAAAAATTAGCAGATTAGTTACTGTTAAAAACTTCACAAAAGTGATATTTCACGAAAAAACAGCACTTTAATTTTACTATTTTGTCAATTAAAATACTGATAATTAGATATTTATAGTGTGATTAAGTTTTAATTTCCAAATCACTCTTGTTAGTAAATGTTTGTTATTAATATTGCATACAATTATATGATACTAGATATCATAACCTAATCCTATCAAAATAACCAAATCAAATCATTAAATGTTATTCACAAACAATTTAACCCCTAGAGTGAAACTTTCTTTTCCGTAATGTCGTATTCTAATTTGCAGCCGCTTAAAAGCGACTGTTTTTAAATTACAATACATTAATTCAATCGTTTGAATAGCTTATTACTACTTCGTTCAAACATTACTACGTTTTAAAAATTCATTACTACAAATTATAAAATACAATCATGAAAAAAGATATTAAAAAGTACCCTGCGTTAGACAAAGAAAAATTAGCTAAGTACAAAGATCTTTATGAAAACTCTAGAAGTACAGATGGTATCCACCCAGATGTGGTGAACCATTTAACTAGAGTGAAATCAATGGGTGGCGGAAAAGGTATTGAATTCCTTTCTAACTTAAATAAAGATTACTTAGGTGCTTTTATGGCTCCTTTTTCTCAGGAATTAGAAAATGCAGATATTGTAGTTGTAGGTCTTCCTTTAGAGAAGTCAGCACCAATGAATGCTTCTCATAAATACGGTCCTAAAGTATTACGTGAACTTTCTAAAAACTTCATGGGAACAACAGAACCTTGGGTAGATGGTAAATTTGATATTCCATTTGACTGGGCGAATATTATAGATTACGGTACAATTGATACTTATGGTCAGTTTGATCTTTCTGCTGAAGTAGAAACTTGTCTATCTCATTTTGATGATATTGTTGTAAAGAATAAGTGTTCTACTTTCTCTTGGGGCGGAGATCATACCATCTCATATATTCCAATTGCAAAATTAGCAGAGGTACATGGTCCTTTAAGTGTAATTCACTTCGATGCACACTTTGATTTAGTGACTTATGCAGATTTTCCTTATCCATATCATTCAGGTGCAATGTTTACTCGTAACATGGCAGAAGGTCATATTGATGCTGACAGAATGATTACAATGGGTATTCGTGGTAGAATGACTGGTTTAGTAGGTGGACATGCAGATAACTTCGGTGTGAAATACTTAACAGCTGATGAGTGCCGTAGAGAAGATCCTAAAGTTATAGCACAACAAATTATAGATCGTGTAGGTGATGGTCCAACTTACTTAACGTTTGATTTGGATGCACTTGATCCTGTTTATAACTCTGCGTCTTCTGCAGTAGAACCATTTGGTTTAGATTTAAACTGGTGTTGGGATGTACTAAGAGAAGTACGTTTATCTGGTAAAGTAAATCTTGTAGGTGCTGATGTAGCAGAATATGCTCCTCAAAATGACCCTGCAAAAACATTTGGTTACTGTGCTGCAGGCTTAAGCTGGAAATTATTAATCTGGTTAGCTGAATGTGCTAAGAGACGTAACGGTGGAGTAGATAACCCAACTGTTTGGGATATGTCTTTGGGTAACGTGACACTTTAATCAATCAACTTTAGACTTTAAACAAATACTATAATGGCAAATTTCTTTTCATTAGCAGGGCAAGTTGCAGTAATTACTGGTGGTACATCAGGCATTGGGTTAAAATCAGCTGAACGCTTTATTGAAGCAGGAGCGAAAGTAGTGATCTCTGGTCGTAAAGACGGTACTGAGATTGCTGAGAAAATTGGAGCTACTTTCGTACAGTGTGATGTTGGTAATCCTGAATCTGTTCAAAATATGATGAAAACAACCGTAGATACTTATGGTAAAATAGATATCATCGTAAATAATGCAGGTGCAAATTTTGGTTATGAAACCATTATGGATACTGATTTAGACAACTTTGACAAGAACTTTGGTATCAATACTAAAGGTGTTGTACACGGTATTAAATTCGGTGTGCCATTAATGAATGATGGTGGCCGTATTGTCAATGTAGCTTCAGCAGCAGCCGTTCAAGGGGTAGCATATTTAGCTCCTTATGTAGCAAGTAAATGGGCTGTAGTGGGTATTACAAAAACAGCAGCTATCGAATTAGGTGATCGTAGAATTCGTGTAAATGTTATTGCTCCTACTTCAGTAAATACACCTATGGCCAACACAGAAGATGGTCAGCCTCAATTACGTATGGAACATAAAGCAGTACCGTTAGGTCGTATTGCTGAGCCAGAAGAAGTTGCTTCATTAATCCATTTCTTATCTGCTAAAGATTGTGACTTTGTAAACGGTCAAGTAATTGGTGTTGATGGTGGTTTTACGGCTGGTTTCAGTATGGATGCTTACAATACGTTAGCAGCTGAGTAGATCAAATCTATTTAAAAATATAATTAATGGACGTAGCAATGCTACGTCCCTACAAAAAAATAATCTGACAATTAAAAAAATATAACAATGGGAGCAGCAGGAAAAACAAAATCGACAAATGCAGATTTCTTACGCTACGCATTAAAAAGAACTTGGATGGCAGCAGGTGCATCAGAAGAGCATGGAGATGCTGTAGCAGATGCGTTAATGTTGGGTATCCGTCAAGGTAAATTAAATCAAGGTTTAGGAGTGTATGAAGCAATTGATATCATGCATCAAATGGACCTTTTAGATATAAAAGCTGAACCAGAAATTGTAGGCGAAGGTGATACTTGGGCATCATTTGATGGTAAAAAATCTTCAGGTTATTGGACTTTGACTAAGATGGCTGATTTAGCTATTGAAAAAGCAAAGAAGCATGGTATTGCTATTGTTTTTGGTCATAATCATAACGATGCAGGTTCTTTTGGTTCTTATACGTGGAGAGCGTCTCAAGCAGGTTGTGTAGCATTAACTTCAAATAACTCAGTACCGATGTGTGCTCCGTTAGGTGGTATGTCAAATACAATTGCAGTTCCTCCTTTTGATGGTATTGGTCCTGCAGGTGATAAGCCTCCAGTATGGATGTCAACTAAACTTTGTGAGTGGTATGATGCTGATACAGCACAGGCAGTTCTTCAAGGGACTAAGTTGAAAGGTGATTATGTGATTGATCCTAAAACAGGAGAAACATCAAATGATTTAGCTCCTTATGCTGAGCCAATTGAAGGTTATGGTCGTGTTTACAATCAATCCGCTTTCCAACAACTGTCTAACCCAAGAGTATATATGTTGAACTTATTCAACGAATTACTTTCAGGAATTATTAACCCAGGTGCTACAATTACACCAGAGGTTCCTTCTTTAGGTGATATTGTTGATGGCACTGCAAATGGAACTTCAGTAGGTGGATCTTACTTTATCTGTATTGATCCTTCTGTTTTTGGTCCTTTAGGTGATGTTTTAGCGAAATCAGATCGTTTTGCACAAGCAATCGAGGATTCTCCTGCTCGTCCGGGTCAGAGAAAGCCAGGTATGCCAGGTGCTAGAGGGTATGAATCAATCATTAAAGATGAGGAGATTGTAGAAGTATTGGATTCTCACTGGGAGCCATTCTTCAAAACGCAAGCAGGTCGTTATGGCATGACTGAAGAAAGCTTAAGAGCTGATTGGGAAGCGCAAAGAAATAAATAAATAAATAATTAAAAATATATCGTGGGAGATGTTATACTGTAGCACCTCCCACGTGAAAAATATAAAATATGCAACTTCTAGAAAATAAAGTAGCTCTTGTAACTGGAGCTACAAAAACAAAAGGTTTAGGTAGAGCAATTGCTGAGAAATTAGCAGAGCTTGGAGCTAAAGTGGTTTTAACTGGCCGTAATAGTTCTAAAGAAGGGATGGAAGCAAATGTTGCTGATATTAAAGCCAAAGGTGGTGAAGCAATGGGTGTTTTAGTAGATGTTTCTGACGCTGCACAAGTTGATTCAGCAATACAACAAGTATTGGATGCTTACGGATCTTTAGATATCGTAGTAAACAATGCAGGTGTTGGTTTTGGTTCTGCTTTATTGGATGAAAATACGGATAAAGATTGGGATGCGAATTATGCCGTAAATGTAAAAGGAGCAATGGCTGTATGTAAAGGAGCTATTCCTGCTATGGAAAAATCAGGTGGAGGAGCGATCGTAAATGTTGCTTCAACGGCTGGTATAGCTGCAGGTATGGGAATGCCTTATCCTTATGTTGCTACAAAACACGCTTTAGTAGGTGCTACAAAAGTATTGGCTATTGAGCAAGCTTCAAAAGGTATTCGAGCAAATGTTGTTGCTCCAGGTGCTATCAATACTGATATGTTACAAGAAGCTTACAAAGCGATTGCAGAAGCAGAAGGTTGTTCAGTGGAAGAAGCAGCTGCAAAAGAAAATGCGGGTATTCCTTTAGGTCGTCCAGCTGAACCAAGTGAAATTGCAGAAGCAATTGTTTACTTAGCATCTCCAGCAGCAAGTTATATCACAGGTATTGTATTGCCGGTTCACGGTGGTATGGCACCAGGTTTATAGAAAATTCTAACAGCCCATATTTCGGTATGGGCTGTTAGTTATCCTTTCTTAACAAATTATGCAAGAATCTAGAGACTATACCTATTTCTTAAAATATATCGGTCAATTAGGGATGTTACTCTTTGCTATTAGCATGACAACACCTGTATTGGGACTAGTTATTTTTGATGTAGAAACCGAGATTGTTGATGGAGATAAAGTAATGGATACTCAAATGATTTGGGATAAACCTATCATACCTTACATTACTGGTTTTCTAATTTTAGTAATCCATTGGTTTAAATTTTTCGAAGTGCACCATGCAATGAAATCGACAAACTTAAATCAAATATTGATCACATTTGGTTACTTCTTTTTACTCTGTTTGTATCCTTATTTTGAGATGAACATAGAGTTTACATCAGGTAACCCACATTTTAGAGCTGTTTTTAGTGCTGTTTGGGGTTTATTAGGTGTTTTTTCGTTTTGGAAAGTGCAACATGCTAGAAAACACAACCTTCTAAAGGAGGAAATAAACACTAAAAGAATCAGGATTTTATCTAACGAAATCCTAGCGGATCCAATTGCAGCAATAGCTTGTATAGGTTTATCTTATATAGGTTTTGAAATCTGGGTAATTGGGATGGTTACTTTGGTACCAATAGCAAATTTAATCTTATCAAAAGTTAGAGTTAAATCAACTTAATAACTCATTAAAATGAAAATTTTATTCATCTGTTTATTACTACTAATTTCATCAATCACATTTGCACAAGACGAAGAAATTGATGCTTCAAAACCAACTAACTTTTATACTCAAATAAATAACCAATTGGAGTATAACAGTAGAAAGTCAGGTGGTAATGTAATGGGCTACCGAGCCGAGATTATTTATTCACCTTCAGAAGCTCATTTAATACTAGCAGAAATTCCTTTAATGTATAATGATCAAACAGAAAAGTTTGGTTTAGGAGATTTTAGAGCAAGATACTTTTATCTTCCTTATAAAAATTACGATAAATTCTTTGGTGCATTTGGTCCATCTGTAGATGTATTTGCACCAACAGGAAGCTTTGAAAATGGATTAGGAACAAGTTCGTGGTTGGTGCAGCCCGGTGTAACAGCAGGTTTAATGATAGCAGATTGGATTCAAGCTTTTCCAATTCTTTCTTACCAATATACATCGGTACCTACAGCAGATCAAATTCCAACAGAATTTAAAGAAGCACAACATGGAATTTCTTTTCAGGTAATTACACCAATTATTTTCAGCGAAAAATTCTTTATGCAAGTTACTCCAATCTATACAGCGAGTAATTTAACGAAAACAAGACAAGACCGATATATACAAGAGGTTTTTGCACAATATGCAATTACACCAAAACTACAAACAAGTGTGTTTTATAGAGGTGTGTTTGAAGATGAAGATCATACAGTTCGATTAGGTTGTGTGGTATTTCTATAATCAGTCAAAAAAATATAAATAAAAAATTAGATCATGAGCGATATCAAAATGAACCCGTTGTTAAGCGTTAAGGATGGCGATTTATACATCGAAGACGTAAATACTGTAGAAATTGCAGAAAAATTTGGTACACCATTATTCGTGGTTTCTGAAAATATTTTAGTAAAAAACTATTTAGCGTTTCAAAATACATTTCAGGAATTCTATCCAGAAGGACGTATTCGTGTAATGGCTGCTGTAAAGGCAAACCCTACAGTTGCTATTAGAAGAGTGTTAACAAAAGCAGGTTGTGGCTGTGATACTTTTGGGGCTGGTGAATTGGAAACAGCAATTAGAGGTGGTGTTCCTTACGAAGATATCGCTGTGAATGGTTCAATTAAGTCGGATGATATTATTCGTAAAGCAATTGATTTAGGAATCCACATTGTCTTAGATAATAAAGATGAGTTAGGGGTGTGCCAAAGAATTGCAAAAGAGTTAGGAAAAGAAGCACACGTTATGTTACGTATTAAGCCTTATATGGCTGATCTTGATGAGCCTTCAGATTTCTTCCCAGCTCGTTTGATTCGTGAGATGACACAAACTGTAAAATACGGTATTCCTACATCTGAAGTAAGAGAAATGTTACCTCAGTTTGCAGATTGCCCAAATGTAAAACTAGTAGGTGTACATACGCATGCTGGCCGTCATTCTAAAAAACCTATTTTCTGGCAATCCTTAGTACAGTCGATTGTAGACATGATCAAAGAAATTCATGATGGAGTAGGTAATAACTGGTCACCAGCAATTGTTTCTGTGGGTGGTGGTTTTCCTTCTGATATGGATAAAGAATCTAGAGTGGCAGTAACAGATTACGAAACACCTCATATGGAAGATTTCGCAAAAGTGATTACTGAAACTTTCAGAAATGGAATGAAAGCAATTGGTCTTTCTTCTGATGGAGTAATCTTAGAAATTGAGCCAGGTCGTGCAATGTACAATGAGAGTGGTATTCACTTATTTAAAGTACATAACATGAAACATGAGACAGCAAATGGTATGGATTACCAATGGGCTGAAACAGATACTTCGGAGACTTTCTTAAGTGTTGGTGGTTTAAATGTAGTTCCTCCATTTGATTTAGTAGCTTGTAATAAAGCTGACAAAGAATACGATACTCCAGTAGACGTTGTAGGTATTACTTGTAACTACGATTGTTTAGCAGAACAACATAAGATGCCTCAATTAGAGAAAGGTGATACATTGGCATTCCTAAATACAGGATCATACATTGAACCTTATACATGTAACTTTAATGCTTTACCTCGTCCGGGTATGGTGTTAGTAACAGGAGATACAGTGGAGTGGGTAAAAACACCGGAAACACAAGATGAAGTATTCTCAAGACATGTTGTTCCAGAAAGATTGAAAGATATCTAAGCAAAGAATATTTAGATGAAATTATTAATTACTCAGGACTTCGGTTCTGAGTGATTGGTACCTATAATAACCTCTCTATTTGATTACTACTAAGAAGAGAATGAAAAAAATACTACTACTAAGTTTATGTTGGCTACTGGCATTGCCTTTATTAGCTCACCAGCCTGATAATGCTTCAGGAACTTTTGAATTAGATTGGCATACAAGTCAAGTTGATAGAGTGATTGCTACAGGTGTTTTCCAAACAATGGGATTAAGAGTAGATAATGACCCTTCTAGAGCAGGTGTAAAAGAAGAAGGAGATCAGAATATCTTATTTGGAATTGCTTTGGGTTTTGGTATTGATGATACGTTTGTTTTTGATGTAGATCAGCAAATTAAAGTAACGGTAGAATTAGATGTAAGTAACCTTAGTGAGTTCTATTATGCATATGATAGAAATGGTGGTGTAAATGCTGTACATAAAATAGATATTGAGGAAGGTAAAGAAGGATATCAGACATTTGAATTTATTTTAGATAGAGCTCGATTTGCCAACAGAGGATATGGTAAAACAGATTTTGCTATTTCAAGTGGTTTAGATATGTCGAGTAAGTTATTATTTATTCGTGCTATTAAATTTGAGAAAATAGGAAGTTCAAAACCTTTAAATAAGACGGGTAAACTTCAATTAAACCTAATTGAAAAGAAATCGAAAGAACGTGTAGCGGCACAAATTGGATTGTATGATGCATCTGGAAGAATGCCTCTTCCAACAGAAAGTGCTATTGAGTTACAGTTCTTTGAAACTATGGTTCGTTCGGTAGAAATACGCGAGGAGTTAGATCAAATTAATTGGCCTAATGATAATCATTACTCTATGTATGTAGATGGTTTATACCAAGCCAATATACCTGCTGGGAAATATACATTAGTAGTAATGAAAGGACCTGAATATCCAATTCTATCAAAAGAAATTGAGATTAAAGCCGACCAAGATAATAACATCAATATTACAATGGACCATGTAATTGATATGCCTTCAAAAGGATGGTATTCTGGAGATGTTCACAATCACTTTTCGCGTAGAAATTCGTCTGTAAATGCTAATCAAATGGCCCATGCGAGAGCTGCAGATTTACACATGCATTGGTTGTATGCTTTAGGTAATTCAGTAACGACACATTTCGATCAATATGCTTGGGGTAAAGATGGTCAGTATAAAGAAAAAGATTATTACATCGCTTCAGGTCAAGAAGATCCTAGAACGGACTTTTTGGGACATGTTTTAGCAATGGGACAAGATGAATTTGTACGTTATCCAAACGATTATTTTCACTACGATAAAGTATCAAAAGAGGTACATAAACAAGGAGGAGTATTTGGTGTAGCACACATGGATTTCGCTCAATTTCAACAGAATATTGCATTAGCAATGTTGGCTCCAGAAGACGAAGTGGATTTTGTTGAGATATTCCAATATCATTCTTTAAACCTAAACGATTGGTATGCATTTCTAAACTTAGGTTTCAAATTAGCTGCAGCAGCAGGATCAGATTGGCCTTATATGTCTTTACCAGGATCGGTAAGAACATATGTAAAAGTTGATGGGGAATTTACTCCAGATGCTTGGAATAAAGGTTTGGCAGAAGGGAAATCATTTGCATCAAACGGTCCGATGATAGACTTTACTGTAAATGGAAATGATATAGGTGCGACTGTTCAAGTAAAGAAAGGAGAAACGATTCAGATAAAAGCAAAAGGATATATTGTTCCTAGCTGGGATCTTTTAAAATACGCTAGCATTATTGTAAATGGTGATGTAGTGAAAGAAGTCAAACTAGAAAAAGGACAAGAAGAAATAGAAATTGATTTGGAATTACCAATGAATGAAAGTGCTTGGATAGCAATAAAAGTTCATGGAGAAAAGGCACATGATATTGTCTTCCAAAGTGAATTCACAAAAAGAATACAAGCACATACTTCACCGATTTATGTAGAGGTAGATGGTCAGCCAACTTGGTCAAAAGAGAAAGCTCCAGAAATTATAGATCGATTAATAGAAAGAATGGAAGTGGTAAAAGAAATGAAATATCAACGCAACGATAATGAGGCTTGGGAAAGTCCAGATCGTACTGCAGAGATGTTAGAAGCTTTTCGTCCCTACTTAAGAACTTGGATAGATCAAACTTCTGAGTTTTACGAAAAAAGAAAAAAAGAAATTGTGACACCATAAAAATAAACTAAACAATGAGTACACAAGAAAAAATGAATTGGAAACCATTAATCGTAATCATCTTATCGATGGTGATGATGTACATTACATCATTTAGTATTAATGTATTGATTGGACCAATTGTACAAGATTTAAATTGGTCTGTATCAGGTTTACAAATGGTAATTGTTTCTGCTTCTTTAATAGCGGGTACATTAATGGTTACAGCAGGCAGATTAGGAGATAAAATTGGAAAGAAAAAAGTATTCTTAATAGGATCTATCATATACACTATTGGTTTAACAATAGTAGTTTTAGCACCAAACTCTACAATATTTAGTATTGCGTGGGCTGTAATTTGGCCTTTTGGAATGGTGATGGTTATTCCTACCTCAATTGCTCTAATAATGTACTTCTATGAAGGTTCTCAGAGAGCAACAGCTTTTGGTATTTACGGAGCAATTTTGATGGTAATATCAGCTGTAGCACCAGTAGTTGTAGGCTATTTAGCAAGTGTGGTTTCTTGGAGAGTGGCCTTAGGTTTGTCGCCTGCATTTGGTGTTCTTACAGTAATTAGTGCATTTACATTACCAGAAACAGAAAAAGATGATACCATTAAGATTGATATTCCTTCAGTAATAATGTCTGTTGTCGCTTTTGGTATGTTCTTAATTGCAACAACAATGGCTTCTGAGTATGGATGGTTAACAGAGAAAAGACCTTTTGAAATTGCAGGAACGGTAATTCCATTAGGAGGCTTATCAATAGTGCCAATTTTATATGTTTTAGCAACTGTTTTATTGGTAGTATTCTTTAAAAGAGGAAATGCTTTAGCAGCAAAAGGAGAAACACCATTATTAAATGCATCTATCCTTTCTAACATTCCTTTTACTGTAGGAATGATTGTACAAGCATTATTATATTTCTTGTTTGCAGCAGTATTATTTGCCGTTTCAGTATTTGTGCAATCTGCAGCAGGTCTAGATTCTTTTGATACTGCATTAACAACTCTACCTATCTCATTAGGTGTAGCTATCATTTCATTCTTCACTCCAGGTTTAGGAAAAAAGATTGCTCCAAAATGGATAATTATTGCAGGTTTTGTACTGATTTTAGGAGGTTCTTATGTATTAGGACAACAAATTTCAGTAGACATGACACCTATGACAACTTTAGGAGGTTCTGTTTTGTTTGGTATTGGTTGTGGGTTGGTAATGGCTCAAATTGCTACAGTGACCATGATTAAGGTAACACCAGAACAAAATGGAGAGGCTTCTGGGTTATCAGAAACATTAAAAGAAATTATCGGGCAGGGTTTTGCGATTGCCTTTGCAGGTTCTATTCTTTTCGGTTCTGTGTATTCTTTTATGGTTGATGGGTATGAAGCAACAGAAGGCTTGTCATTAAAAGAAGAACAAAAAGAAGAAATTGTAATTGAATTAGAAAATACATTTATGGAAATTACTCCTGAACAAGAAAAAGTTTGGGTACAAGAGCAATTACCAGAAAATACCAAAGATGCTTACCAAAACATAGTAAATGATTCAGCTGAAAAAGCATTCGTTAAAACTATGAATATCATTAGCATTTTCACCGTAATCTCTTTACTACTTAGTTTCTTCCTTCCGGGAATGAAATTAGAAGATGAGGTAGTAGAGTAAACGCATATGTAGGAATGTTACCGAGGTAGCATTCCTACCATTTTTTAATTATTCGATGAACTTATTATTATCATGAAATATCAAAAATTAGCTTTTGTAAAATCTGGAAGCCCAAAAAGTGAAGAGGCATATAATTTACTTATTGATAAATACGAGAACCATTCAGTGGATGAAGCAGATGTAATTGTTGCTTTAGGAGGTGATGGTTTTTTATTACAAACACTCCATACTTATCCTCATTTAAAAACACCAATTTTTGGGATGAACAGAGGAACATTAGGTTTCCTATTGAATGAATATAAAGAAGATGTTGATCTTTTAGAGCGTATTAACCATTCTAAAGATGTACATCTTTGTCCAATTTCTGTAGATATAGAAGATGTAGAGGGAGAACACCACCATTATAAAGCCTACAATGAAGTTTCTGTAATTCGTTATTCGGGTCAGAGTGCAAACTTAAAAATTGACGTTAACGGAAAAACAATGCTAGAAACTTTAAATGCAGATGGTGTTTTAGTATCTACTCCTGCAGGAAGTACAGCTTATAATTTTTCAGCTCATGGTCCTATTATTCCATTAAATGCAAATCTATTAGCATTAACTCCAGTTTCTCCATTTAGACCACGAAGATGGAAGGGAGCCTTATTACCAGATGACGTTACGATCGAAATTACAAACCTTGACCCTGTTAAAAGACCTATTGGTGCAGCAGCAGATTCTAAAGAAGTGAAGAATGTTGTAAAAGCAAAGGTATGGCAGGATAAAAGTGATTTAAGACATCTACTATTTGATCAAGATCAATCCTTAGAGGAAAGAATTTTGATTGAACAATTTAACGTGTAAGAAAATGTCGAATGTAAGGAAGTATTCTACTTTATTTTTGATTTTAATTATTGGTTTTCAGGTGGAAGCTCAAGACGTAAATAAAGATTTACAGCTTCCTCCTTATGCCGATAGGAGATATAAAGAAAATTGGAAACTTTCAGACTGGTCTGATAGAGATAAGAGAGCAAAAGATTGGTCTGATATGATCAAGACAGTTCCTTTATCAAACAATAAGAAGATTTGGGCGTCATTTGGTGGGCAAGTACGAGGACGGTATATGCCAACCATAAATGAAGAGTTTAGCTCACAAAATTCAGGCTTGTTTACATTGCGTTTACGCGCACATGCAGATGTACATTTTGGTACTAATTTTAGACTATTTGCTGAAGGTATTTACTCTAATACCACAAAAGATGATGGATCTCGGTTAGGTGCTGGAACCCCAGTTACTAAAGGAGCTTTTCTAAATCTATTTGCAGAATATAAGTTTAAATTATATAACAAAACCAATTTAGGGGTTTGGGTAGGTAGAAGAGAGTTACAAGCGGGGCATGAACGTTTACTATCTCCCGGAAACTGGTTAACAACACGCCGTACTTTTGACGGTGCAGGGTTTTACTTTGGGAATGAAAAAGATAAATTAACTGCTTTTGTCACTCGACCAGTAATTCCTGTTCCAGATGGTTATACAACTAGAGATGAAAATACAACAATTTGGGGTGTTAAGTACGAATCTAGTGATATCCCATATAGTACACATGCAGGTTTTGGCATTCCAAGTTGGTCATCTTTTGATAGGACCTATTTTGAACCATATATATATGGCTTACATCGTCAGAATGCTGTTTACGAAGAAGGTACAGCAAACGAAACAAGATACACTGCAGGTTTCTTGTTAGCAGGACCAATTAAACGTATCTTTAATTATGAGATAGAAGCAATGTATCAATTTGGATCCTTTGGTGATCAAAAGATTGCAGCATATTCTATTACTACAGAGTTTGGAGTATCCTTTCCAGAAGTTAAATTACAACCTCATATTTGGTTAGGTTTTGATTATTCTTCAGGAGATCAAAACCCAAATGATGGTACGTTGGGTACATTCAACCCATTATTTCCTCAAGTAGCACAGTTTTTTGGCGAACATGGAGCTATGGATAGAAAAAACCTGACTTCTTTGTCAGCTAATGTTGATTTTACTGTATTTAAAATAGTGAAATCGAGATTAACGTATTGGAATTTCCAACGCTCTAGTATAAACGATGCTGTATACAATACCTCTAACGGAATTATGAGAAGTGGTAATAGCAATTCTAGAGATTTAGGAGATTCTATGCAATTATCTACAGTTATATCTTTAAGTAGACATTGGGAAATTTGTGCAACTTATAACTTTTGGGTACCTGGGCAATACTTTTGGGATACTCAATCAGGAACGGCCTATACTCAGCACTTTTTTATGATCACTACTCAATTTACATTTTAATTGAAGAAGAAATTATTATATAGCTTTTTACTTTTTTTACTTCCCTTTTTAGGAATTTGTAGCGATTCAGACTCTTTAAAAAAGGAAGTGTATAAAGATAATATTCTCCCATCACCAGCTTTTACATATAGTCCAAAAACAGATGTTGTTTTAGGAATTTACTTATTGTATCAGTTTAAGATGGATCGAAGAGATTATTCTACACGTCCATCAAATATTAATTTTTATTACGGCTCTTCTTTTAAAGGACAAAACTTCTTGTCTTCAGAGCATACTATCTTAACAAATAAGGAGAAGTTCTTTTTAAAAGGAATCATCGAATATAAAAATACTCCCGAACAATTATTTGGTATAGGGCCTAACTCATCAGACGATTATATCTTATCAGAATATACCTCTTTTGAATTTAAAGAGAGAGTACTTTATCAGTTTAGACCAAAATTATTTGTTGGAGGAAGATTAAGATATATCACATTATTTGATTTTACATATAACGACCAAGAAAACAATAGTATTCCACCACCCAATGTTACAGGAGCAGAAGGTGGACACTATCTGGGTTTCGGTCCTGTTTTAATGTACGACAAGCGAAATAGTATTCTAACACCTACCCAAAACTATTATTTGGATTTTGCCGCCACATTTTATGCAAGTTCTTTAGAAGATGGTGGTTTTGCTACTATAGAGCTAGATGCAAGACGCTATTTAGACTTCGATACTGATGGAAAAAGAGTACTGGCTTTTCAAGGATTAATGAAATCAACTTTTGGTAATGTACCCTTTAATGAATTGGCTCTTTTAGGAGGGAAACAAATTTTAAGAGGATATACGTTAGGTAGATTTAGAGATGAACATTATCTACAATTACAGGCTGAATTTAGAGCAACTTTAATTGGAAGGTTTGGGGCAACAGCTTTTGCAGGAACAGGCACTGTTTATGATCAGTTTGATGATTTTAAGTATATAAAAGCAGCCTTAGGTGGTGGTTTACGTTTTAATATTAATAGAAAAGACCCCGCAAATGTTCGTATTGATTTTGCTTGGAGTGTAACAGATAATAATAAAGGACTTTATATAACATTGGGAGAGGCATTTTAATCGAATGTTTTTTTTAATAAAACTAAATAAATCGAACGATTGATTGATGTTTGCGTTTTTAGTATTACTGATAGAATTACTATTCAATAATTACTTTCTACTAAAGATTTACAATCATGAAAAAGTCACTTCAATTTTTAATAAGCTTATTCTTTATATCATTTATGTTCTCTTGTGGAGGAAGAAGTATAGACGATGTTATTCCAAAGTCAACTACTTTTGAATTCTCTGCTGGTAGTGCTCCCTCTGCAGCACAAGGTAACTTTACGACAGAATTAGTAACAACTATTTATGTGCCGGGTAAAATTTCGACTTTAGATGTTTCGGTTCCTTTTGAAAATGATTTTCTTCATATTAATCTAGCAAGAAAAACAAGGTCTGCTTTTGAAGAACAAGTACATGATATTCTATTAAAAGGTAAACATTACTTAAATGTAAAAGGAAATGATGAAGTGAAAATTCATTTTCCTAAAAAACTATTAAATAAACTAGAGACGGGAGAATACATTGTTTCTTTTAGTGTGTTAGATGAAAAGAATGATTATAAAAATCAAGATTTAAGGATAAAAGTCTTAGCAAAGAAATAATAGAAAAACTCTTAAGTAACCCCTTAAGAGTTTTTTTATTTGACAATTAACGATTGTTTGGTAATATATTAAAAGTCTGTTTTTGATAGTTTATAGGTGTATTTTGATAGTTTTAGTAGTCTATTTTCATTTTACTAATAAATATTGGTTGATATTAAACAACTTATTTTACTTTGTTATCGTTGATAAAGTCAAAATAAGTTGAAAAAATTATCATACATCAATGAAAAATTTATTATATATTTCTATCGCAGTATTGATATCATTATTTACTTCATGTGGTAATGATGATCCAGAAGTAGCTTTACAACCTAAAGCTGAATTTACTGTAAATACAATAGATCATGAAACATTGGAATTAATAGTAGATAATAGCTCTTTAGATGCTCCTACTAATGTAAATTACCAATGGACTTGGGGAGATGGTGAAGATCCTGAAATAAACAATAATGCTACTTTATCGCATAATTATACATCGCCTGATCAGTATTCTGTTACATTAAAAATATTGGATTTAGATACAGACCAAGAAGTATCATCAGTTACAGAATCGATTACTATTGGAGATGATGTAAATGAAGGAGGTATTCAAATTCAATTCTCTCAAACCAATTATGGAGCTTGGGATACCGAATTATTTTGGAATTATATCAATGGGTCTTCTATTGAGCAAGTGAAAAGTATGTATGTAACTTTAGCAACAGATGCTGAATTTACAAACTTACTAAGCCCTTCTAGAGGTTTAGAAATAGGAGCTCCAAAAGTAGAAGAAGAATTTGATGTAAGTGAGAAGTTACTACTTAAAAACCTTGCTTCTTCGTCAGAATATTTTGCCAAAATTAGATTCTTAGATAAATACGACAAAGAAAGTGTTTATACTATAGAATTTACAACGCACGTAAATAATAATCCTACAATTCAATTTGGTGGCGATATAAATACATTTACTGTTCAAAGTAAATCAAATAATTTAGAAGGTTACCTAGACACTGATTTTACTACCGTTGGTGTTACTAATAATATGGATTTAACAGAGATCAGTAGATCTGAAGATGGAACTTATATTGTGTACTTTAAGAATATTGGTTCTGAAGCAGTCGAAGTTGAAGTATCAGAGATCGCTTTTAATAGAGAAAAAGAAGAAACTTCTTTAACAACAGATGGTGAAGGTTCTGCATCGGATCATGTTATTTTTAATAGCTCTAACAGTGGTCCTTTAACAAGCGAATCTAAAGCAAGAAAAGTAACAATAAACGGAGAATCGTTTATTTATATTGGAGATGAGATGGGAGCAGTTTCTAATAGTGAAGGTTTGTATATTAAATATGGTAGTGAACCTGCTAAAGGTGATTTATTAGATTTAACTCCAGAAAATACGTATGTGATTACAGCAGAAGGAAAAGCAGAAATAATAGATGATTCTGATATAAATCAAAAATTTGGTTTAAGAATTTTAAAAATTGTTGATGGACAAATTAATGCAGCAGTAGAAAATTCAACGCATGATGAAGGAACAGGTTTCCTACTTGAATTTAAAAATCAAGAGGCTACTGTAACATCAACAATTGGTCAGTTATTATTTATTACAGAGTAAATGATGTGTTAGTATTTTATGAATCCTCATTGATTAATTTCAATGGGGATTTTTTATCTAAACCAATTACTCCCAATAGTAAGATACCAAGCCCAAATTTCAGGTCCTTTAGCAACATCAATACCTGCATGTAATCCATAATCACTAGCAACTAGATATCTAAAACCTAACCCTCCAGCTACTCTAGATTGGTTAAAATTAAAGTCCTGAATTTTAGGAGCAGTATAACCTACACCAACAAAGCCAACAGCACTCCATCTTTTAAAAACTTGCCATCTCCATTCGGTTTCTCCAACAAGTGCGTTATGATCTTGATACCTTAATGCAGGAATACCTCTTAGTGTAACAAATGGTAACTCATAAAAAGGAACATAATCACCCCATTTTGCTTCGTAATTTAGCCTGAAACCAGAAAAGAGTTTTTCTTTAATAATTGGTTGATAAAAATAGGTACGATGACTGAAATTCATATAATCATTATCGCCACCTAATGCCTGATCAAAAATACCAAATTCAGTTACACTCATAATCCCTTTTGTAGGAGTAAAAGTATTGTTTCTGTTGTCCCACATGGTAACAACGTTCATACCTCCTAAGTTTGTTTCTGCTTGTAAAGGTTCTGTTTCAGCAGTTTGATCATCAAAAGTGACGTTATTATTAAAATAGAGATAATTTAACCCCATAAAGAATGGGACATTTTTATTTATTCTAAAAAGAAATTCCTGAAAGGTAAGAAACCCTTTCATGTTAAAAGAGTACTCTCCAGCTTCTAGTCCTTGCCCTCCATAATATTTTAAATTAATAGACATATAACCAATAGCACCAGTATATCTAAACCTATCATTATGGTAAGAACCTTGATGTGCAAGCATAGTCACCCATGTACCATTAGATGTATACATAGCTGCTGCAGCTGTTAATATTGGAGGTAGATCTTTATTATTATCAAAAGATTTTGTTGAATCTGTAGTAACTTCTTTCTTTTTTTGACCATGGAAATAAACTCCTGCTAGTCCTCCTCCAAACCCAACTGCTGGTTCTGTAATTACCATTGGAACAGGTAAGAAACCAAAACCGGCATTAAGAAAATTACTTACATCAATAGCATTATCAGTAGAATCTACAAAGTACTTTTGAAACATACTTTGGCTGTACCCCACATGTAAAGTAAAGAATAAGGAAAGTGTAAATATAAGTTTTTTCACAGAATGAAATTTGATTTGAAGGTTAGAAAATGTAGTAGGATAATGTGTATGACAAATGTACAAAATCAGTTCTTCAAATCCTTAAAAAAACTTAAATGTAGAAATAAAAACGCCACCAATTTATTGGTGGCCAATAGAACGCTGTAAATAGGGAAAGAAAACTTATTAATTGATGTCTTTCGTAGTGCAATGCCCACTCTTTTCAGGATTTTTTCCAAAAGGCATTAAAAATACAGATAAGGCTAAAACTTTAACACTAATAATTAATGCTTTGGAACAATTATTTAATACGGCTTTCATAAGTATAGTAAGTTATAATTGAAAATAAGTTGTTTTGTTATACGGTGATCTCTATTCAATCGTTCGAATGTTTTTATTTATTTAAAATCTATTAACTATATTCATAAACAATTCTAGAATAATAGAACTCTGTTTAGATAAGAAAATACTAAAAACAAATAATGAGAACTGATAGATTACAATTAGAACATATAGCATCGACTGATTTTGCAGAAGTTTTATTAATGTTTAAAGAGAAAGATATATTTAAGTTTATAGCACCATTACAATCATTCTCAGAGGTAGAACACATTGCTTATTTACATAGAAAAATTGATGAGATAAAAGCAAATAAAGGTTACTTATGGGTAGCAAGAGTTATTGAATCTAATGAGTTTGTAGGACTTTTAAATTTGAATTCAATGCCAGATTCAGAGGATATTCAAATTGGATGGATTTTAAGTGAAAAATGTAGGGGTAAAGGTTTTGCTTTTGAAGCTGCACAAAGAGTTTTTGATTTTGGGGTAAACGAATGGAAAATAGATCCTATTTATGCAGTAGTAGAATATGGTAATATTCCTTCTGAAAAGATTGCTTTAAAATTGGGGTTAAAATATTTTCTTGATTTTAAAGATAATGAAGGAGTAGCCCTAAAAAAGTTTAAATATTCTTCTAAATCTATTTAAGCTGTTGATTTTTTATACGCATAGCATATTGTTTAGGGTTGATTCCATATTTTTTTCTAAATGACCTAGTAAAATGACTAACATTTGAGTAACCAATATCAAATGCGATATCTTTAATAGATAATTCACCTTCGTCTAATAATTCTTTTGCTTGTTCCATTCTTCTAGATTGATAAAAACCATAAATAGGTAATCCAAATGCCTGATTAAAAATAGTTTTAGCAAGTGTTGGACTAATTCCTATTTCCTTACTTAATTCTGGAATAGTTAAAGGAGCATCCATGTTGTTTAGTATAAGATCTCTAATTTTTAAAGCTATTTGAAGCTGATCTTTTGTAATCTTCTTTTTTATTAAAGTTTGGTCGGATTGATTAATCAATTGTAAAGAAAATGTAAGAAACTCTATTGCTTTAGAAGTTAAATACATATTTAGATAAGGTTCTTCAATAGGCATTGAAGCTTCAATTTCACTCATTACTTTAAAAAGTGGAGGAGTAAGGCGCTCCATAAAAATTACAGGATTTTCAGGATCAATGGCACTCTCTATTTCTTTATCGAGATGAGAAATTACTTTTTGAAGAAAAACTTTCCCCATTCGAATACTTAATAAACTTGTGGGAATGTTTTTTTTGAAAGTACCTGAAAATCCAAAAAAGTTATTGTTTATCAGTAGATTACCTTTTTTGTAGTTGTCAGTTATATTGTTGACTCCCTTATGTGTTACTTGTAAGTCTAGGTTAATTGTTCCTGTAAATACTAATTTCTCTCCCGAAATTTGTTCTTCTCTAAAAATATTTAAATCTTCATTTATTTTACCAGAAAGGTAGATAATCTCTAAGCCGATCGGAAAGTTCATTTGTAGGCATCTAAGTTTTCCAACTTCGGAATCGATAGTCATTACAAAATCAGAATCCCCAGCAGCATTAAACTGTTGCTTTAAATTCGAGAATATATCATCATAATCATTACCTGACGCAGAAATGTCCATTTGGAGTATTTTTATGTCTTTTTCATATATAAAAACCCTTGTAATTACGTCAAATTTGTATCAACAAAAAACAAATAGAACGAATAATTACATTAGGTATGAAAAGAAAAATACAGTTATTATCAAAGTTGCTACTTTGTACTTTACTTTTTACTTCAACTATAGAGGCAAAAAATAAGAAGCCTAATTTCTTAATTATGTGGGGTGATGACATAGGAATGTACAATCTTTCTACATGGAATAATGGCATGATGGGGTACTCTACTCCAAATATTGATAAAATTGCAAACGAAGGAATGAAGTTTACTGATTACTATGGTGAACAATCTTGTACGGCTGGTAGATCATCTTTTGTTACTGGACAATCTGGTTTAAGAACAGGTATGACTAAGGTTGGCCTTCCTGGAGCAAATAAGGGTTTAACAGACGATACACCAACTATTGCAGAGCTATTAAAAGCGGAGGGTTATGCGACAGGGCAGTTTGGTAAAAATCATTTTGGAGACAGAGATGTAGATTTGCCTACAAACCATGGATTTGATGAGTTTTATGGTAATCTGTACCATTTAAATGCAGAAGAAGAACCAGAATCTCCATATTATCCTAAAGACCCCGAATTCAAGAAGAAATTTGGACCAAGAGGTGTTATTCATTCTTATGCAGATGGTCGTATTTCTGATACAGGCCCTCTTACAAAAAAGAGAATGGAAACTATAGATAATGAAATTTTAGACGCAACTAAAGTATTTATTAAAAGCCAAGTTTCTACCGATAAACCCTTCTTTGTATGGTTTAATACAACAAGAATGCACTTTAAAACGCATATCACTAAAGAAGAAGCAGGAAAGACGGGACAGGGTTTTTATGCGGATGCCATGCAAGCGCATGATAGTGTTATTGGTGAGTTGTTAGATTTTATAGAAGATCTTGGTATAGAAGAAAATACATTTGTAATGTATTCTACTGATAACGGACCACATTATAATACATTTCCAGATGCTGCAGTTACACCTTTTAGAGGTGAAAAAAATACCAACTGGGAAGGTGCTTATAGAGTTCCTTGTTTAGTAAAGTACCCAGGTCATATTCAAGAAGGGAAAATATCTAACGACATGATTTCTCATTTAGATTGGGTACCAACTATTTTACATTATGCAGGAAACGACCATATTAAAAAAGATCTTTTAAAAGGTGGTGTAAAAGCAAGTGGCAAAGAGTTTAAAGCCCATTTAGATGGCTACGATATGGTAGCGCATTTAGCTGGTAAAGAAGAGTCGCCTAGAAAACAATTTTTATATTTCTCTGACGATGCAGACTTAACGGGTATCAGAATGGGAGATTGGAAAGTAGTATTTATGGAACAAAGAGCACATACAATGCAAGTATGGACTGAGCCATTTATTCCACTTAGAATACCTAAAATATTTAATTTAAGAATGGATCCTTATGAAAGAGCTGATTTAGAATCTAATGGATATTGGAATTGGTACGTAGATATTGTACCGTATATCTATATGGCTCAAGATGAGGTTTCTCAATTCTTACAGACATTGATTACTTATCCTCCTAAACAGAAAGCAGCCTCTTTCTCCGTTGACCAAATTGTTGAGATGATGATGGAACAAACAGAATCATCTAGCAAAAGTCATAATTAATTACGAACAAGCAAACTATTTATAATCCTTATACATCTGTTTTGTAGATATATAAGGGTCTAAGACAGATGAATTTAAAGTAGTGTAGATAATCATTTTTAGTAGTAGAAAAATGATTTAGTGTAAATAAAGACAAAAAGCCGCCAATAGATTATTGACGGCTTTTTTATGTCTTTAACTAGACAGAAATAATTTTGATCAGACAGTAATTATTTACCTTTTTTATCTTTCTTATTTTTCTTCCCTTTACCTAGTTTAATACTATAATCATCTATGTTACCTTCAATTCTAACGGCAACATATTTTCCTCCTTCATCTTTCTGAATTTCATCCTCTTCTCCTTCTTTTTTCTTTTTGCCTCCACCAGTTAAGGTATTCCAAGCTACAGAACGAACAAGTTTAAAAGGAACTTCTACCATGTATGCCATATTCATGTCTAGGTGTTGTTCTCCAGAAATATATAACTGACCAATTGTAGAGCTAATATCCATTCTAGGAATATAGAAGACACCATCTTTTACGGTAAAATTATTCTCAATTTTATCAAAACGGATATTGTTCATGTCTTTATTACCAAAATAAGTTGCCATTGCACTTAATGGAGCAAAATCCATAATACGACCATCTTCTAAAGTCATATTTATTTCGGCAGTTGTTTTAGAAATATCAATACTCAAATTGTCTTTAATATGTGCTTTAGCTGTCATTGTAGAATTAAGAATACCATTAAAATTCTTAGATACATTAATAACATCATCTTCATATTCAACATTAATATCTACTTGTGATAAGTCAACATTTTTCAATGTAGCACTACCATCGAGAATTACATTTTTAGGATCTTGAAGATTAGCTAAACCAGAAAGCTCCATTCCGCCAATATCACCTAAACGGACTTTAACTTTATCTAAACTGATGGTTTGATCTGAGGATGTTCTTACTTTACCTTTAAAATTCTTGATGTCCATTTCCATCAATTTCATTCGTTTTACTTTTACATCAAGTTCAAGATTTGGGTATTTGATAGCAAAAATATCAACGGGTTCTTCTTCTTCGATAGTTTCGGCTCTAGAAGCAGACGATTCTGCATAACTCTCTTCAGGAACTACTAATTTTAGTATCTCATTAAAGTTAAGCATCTTCGCGTCTACTTGGAATTTACCGTTAAAGTTCTTTCTAGTACTATCAGTCACATTGTAAAGTTGTGCGTTGAAAGTCATATCACTTTGTCCAACTTTGCCAGTAAAATCATTTAGGTAGATATCGTTATCCTTTTTAACAACCTCAAATTTAAAGTTTCTAAATAGTAAAGGTGATATACTTAATCTCCATTTTAAACCTTTCATCCAAAGTCTAAAGTTTGGTACTTTTTTACCTGAGAATAATTCTTGGTTTACTATATCTACTCCTCCAGAAATCTGGAAGTTGTTCATTTTTTCATTCTCAAATGATTTAGGAACAAGTAGTGAATCTCCATAGGTAAAGAAATCTACTACACGCATAGAATTTGATTTAATATTAAAACCAGATTTTATAGTAATTGTAGAATCTTTATAAAAGAGACCATCATAATCTTCAAAGCCACCCACAAATGTAAAATCACTTTTTCCAATATTACCACTTAACCTTTTAATACCTAGATGTTTTTTAGTAATTCCCATTACACCTTTTACATTATGAATAGGTTGAAACTTATCAAAATGTGTTTGAAGGTTATTGATTTTTAATGTACCGTAAGGCAATAATTTATAATCATTTAGGCCTTTAGTAGTGGTGTTTAAGGTGAAATCAATGATAATATCATGAAGATTATCAGCAAGATCAGCATTGGCAGAATCAGTATATTGAAGTAATTCTTTCACCAATAAATTTTTAGATTCTAGTTTAATATCAGCAACAATATCTGTGTTGTAACCCAAAGCGTAAAACAGAAGATTATCAATATTACCATTAAATTTAAAATCACTACCATCAACTTTAGCACTTAAATTTCTCACACCTAAATGATTATCCCAGATATAAAAAATACCATTTATCTCTCTTGGGCTAATACCTGTTTCAGTATGTCTAAGTGCAATATCTTTTAATTTTAAAGCAATTTTTTGTTCGGCATTTTTCACATTTAAGAACTTACGTTTCTCAATGTCAATATCATATTCTATGTCTGCCTGAAACTCTAATCTACCTCTTAAACTATCAATAGGAACGTTTGTGAGAAGATCATTAAGGTTATCTAATTCCATATCTGCTTCCCATTGTAAGTCTAAATGAGGTTGCTTAATACCATTAGAAACACCCAATTTACCCCTCATGAAACCGTTAGTGGTTTCAAGATTGAATTTATTTAAATCAAAAGTAAGTTGAGAAAAATCTGTAGAATCACCTGTATTTAAATGTGCTTCAAAACTAAAATCTTGAATAGCATAAGGTGTTTTTAAACTTTTTAAAGTGAATTTATCCAGTTTTACATCAGCCATAACCTTTGGTAGAGTAGCTGCAGATTTACCAATTATTTTAGCATCAAATTCTAACCCACCTAACGTACTAGAATAATTTGCTTTTAATTTTTCAACATCAAGCTTTCCGTTGGCAATAAGGTTGATAATATTTAGATCTTTTTGCGATGCGTGAATATCTAAATCTAGGAACATTTCATTAGGAATATCAGCTGTTCCTGAAAGTGAAAATTCAGCACCTTCAATACTCATATCACAAGTATCTATATTGATGAATTTTTTCTTACGATCGAAACGTAGGTCAGAAGTTAATTCAAGATGCTTGTTAGGCCATAGAATTTTTTCATCTTTAAGAATACCTAGTAATTCAACATTTACAAGTAAGTGATTCTTAATTTCATCTTTATTATAACCTAAAGAAGTTGTAATCTGATGTATTTGCATACCTGTACCAACTTCGGTTAATCCATTATAAGCCGTTATTTTGATGTTTTTTAAAGTAAATTCATCTAATTGTAAAGCAAATGCTGGAGGTGCTTTTTTAGTAGTATCAGCAGGTTCATCTACTTTAGTAGTATCGGAAAGGTCTATACCGAGAGCATTAATAATATTTATGGTACTATCTTTATAAGCTCTTAGATTAACTTCTCCATCTTCTAATTTTACGGCACCAACATGCACATTACCACCAATTAGTTTTACGATATTTATAGAAACAAAGAAATTTCCAAGTGCAGCAATTGGTTTATCTTCTTCTTGCCTTAAAGCTGGTTTTTTCTCATGGTAGACAATATCTTCAAGCTGTAATGTAAAATTGGGGAAGTCTTCAAAAGGGGCTATACCAATCTGACCAATTTGTAAATCGCCATTTTGTTCTTGGTTAACTACCTCAATTACTTTTGCTTTAATTTTATCTCTATTGGCATAAAAAAGGAGCACGGCTAATAAAGAAATAAGCACAATTGTGCCTATCAAATAGCCTACTAATTTTAATGCTTTTTTCCCGATTGGAGTTTGATCTTTCACGGTTTAATTATTTTGTAGGGTTTATAGTTATTGTAGTACAGAAACAGTTTATCCTCGTTCCAAATTCAATTTAATACCGATTTTAATTAGTTAAGTAGTAGATTGAGAAAAAGATGGTTTAAATGCTACTTTTTTTTATTTATGTAATACTTATTGTGTTTTTTTAAAAGACTAAAATAATAATTTGAATTTACACGATACATATCAATCTTATACACAAGATAAACAGCCAAAATGGAGCTGGAAATACGAGCTATTTAAGTTCTTTGGTAAAGGTATTCTATTGTTTATCTTAATCACTATTCCATTTATTTTACTGATTCGGACTAGTATCTTTTTGTATCATTCTTATAATGTACCCACTTGGTTAGGATTAATAGGAGGAATGAGTGTGGTATCTGTCTGTTTATTTTTCTATTTATTTGTGGGTTATAGCCTTTTTATGAAATCAGAAAAGTATAAGTTTTCTCACATAAAAGTAATGGGCATTGTTTCTTTTGTATTTGTAATAGCTTATGTTCTGTTTGCTGTTTTTTCTTTTAGTGGTAAAAATGCTCAAACAAATAAGGTGAAAAGTGAATACGCAGATCTACATCCTTATTTAAAAATTAGCGTTAGGACATTGTTATTTTTTGATAAAAACGTTTTAATTACCAGTCTATCAAGAGTACCAGAAGACTATAATAAAATGGGTTTGCAGACAAAAAAAAGGTCTTTACATTACATACAGAACACTGGTTATACGCATGCAATGGATTTAAGAACTAAAGGCAGACCTTTCTGGATGATTTGGATTGCTCAGATTTATTTTAATATTTTGGGGTTTAATGTGGTTAGACATACTGGAACAGCAGATCATTTACATATTTCAATATCAACATACGAGAGGCAAGGGTCTTGGTAAAATAAATAACTGTGGTAGCTAATATATTCTTTTCATTACTAAACATAAAAAGGAAACAATTTACAAGAGAGATGATAAATTTAGGGTTCTTAAGAACTTTATTTTTAACGCTTCTTTTTGGTTTTCTTCAATTCTTAATCGCACAAGCAGAAGCAATACATATAGTTGTAATACTGGCGTTATTATTTACATTAATAGCAGGAATGCATTCTTACAGAAGTGACGAAAAATTATTATTAAATCTTTTAGAATTTCCTGTAGGCTATTATGCTTTTGAATATGCTGTAATTATTGGATTGTCTTCTTTTGGGATTTTATTTTCTAGTCAACCTCAATTTTGGTTTATAGGAATATTTTTAGGATCATTAATTTCTTTTTTACCAACTAAAATTGAAATTGATACTACCGGTTTCTCAATTCCATTACCATTTTCTAAAACAGCTTTTGAATGGAAGGCAGGCATGAGAAACGGAGGAATATGGGGCTTAGTAATAGGCTTTGCTGTTACTTTCTTAGGTGTTTTACGCTTTGAGTTATTGATTGTCGGAATATTTTTAATGAACCTTTCAATTGTTGGTTTTTTTAAATTTAATGAGCCAAGAGTATTATTATATGCAGTAGCAGACTCTCCAGTGGGTCTTTTAACAACTAAGATTCATACATCATTTAAAATTTATTTTATATTAAATGTGCCTTACCTATTAATAGGCCTAATTTTTTATACATCACTGTTTTATATCTTAGTATATCTTTTTATTGTAACTGCAATAATAATTATGTTAGCTATTTTAATGAAGTATGCTTCTTATGAACCAGAAACGGCATCATTTGCTAACTCACCTTTACTAGGGTTTTATTATATATGCCTTTTTATACCATTTTTACTCCCAATACCATTATTGGTAAGTATTAGAACTTGGAGAAGAGCTTCTAAACAATTATCCTTTTTTTACTAGATAAGTACAGTCATGCTAAAGCTTAATGATATATCAATTTCCTTTGGGGAAAAGCAAGTTCTTAAAAATATTTCGTTAGAAATTCAAACTAGTGAAATACTCGGTGTTCTTGGCAATAACGGTGTAGGTAAAACAACTTTATTCGAAATTATAGCCCAGTGGAAAAGAGATTTTTCTGGAGAATTATTTCTGAATGATAAGAAATTGCAAAGAAAAGATGTTGTGTATCTAGAAGCAAAACCACAATTTTATTCTAAAATAACAGGAAAAGAACACTTAGATTTATTTAAAGTAAAGTACCCAAATTTTGATTATGAGGAATGGAATAATGTTTTTCAACTCCCTCTAAATGATTTGGTAGATCATTACTCAACAGGAATGAAAAAACGACTAGCATTAATGATGTTACTCAGTTCAGATTCTCCTATTATTTTATTAGACGAACCTTTTATTGGTTTAGATGTTGAAGCATCTTTAGACCTAGATAAAATTATTTTATCATTGAAAGAAAAAGGAAAAATTATTCTGATTGCTTCTCATACTATTAGCTCTTTACAAAAGTTATGTGATAGAATTTATCACTTTGCAGGTGGAGAAATTGCGAATGTATTTCATAAAGATGCGTTTGATACACTAGATAATTATGCGGAAGATTTCTTTAAGAACGATCATCAAAAAACATTAGATAAACTTTTATAGCACTTCGGTAGTAGTGTAGAGTTATAAAATTACTGATTATACAATAAGTGAATCACCATATTTGTATTAGCTATTGACAATGACCATAATTATTTACATCTTGTAAATCAATATGGTATGCATGCATACTATTATTAACCAACTCAACACCAATAAATAGCACTATGGAAAAAATTTCCACACCACTAACCGAGATGTTAGGTATAAAATACCCTATCATCATGGCACCAATGTTTCTTGTATCAACTGCCGAAATGCTTATTGCAGCAGCAGAAAGTGGTATAACAGGAGCAGTTCCAGCCTTAAACTACCGTACAGATAAAGACTTTAGAGCGGCAATACACCAAATCCGAAAAGGAACAAAAGGTCCATTTGGCGTAAATTTGATTGCTAATAAATCAAATGTACGAATGATGGAACAACTCAATACATGTGTTGAACTTAGGGTAGATTACATAATTACTTCTTTAGGTTCTCCAAGAAAAATTATAGAAAAGTGTAAACCTGTAGGTATTAAAGTTTTCTGTGATGTTGTGGATATTAAATATGCTAAAATTGTAGAAGAGTTAGGAGCAGATGCAGTAATTGCTGTAAATAAAGAAGCAGGAGGGCATGCTGGTCCAACACCTGCAAACGAGCTAATTCCATCTTTAGTAGAAGCTTGTACTATTCCAGTTATTTCTGCTGGTGGGGTAGGTAATGGAAATCAAATGAAAAATAAAATAGATTTAGGAGCTGTAGGGATTTCAATGGGAAGCCCATTTATTGCAACTAATGAAGGCGGAGTTAATAATGCCTATAAACAAGCATGTGTAGATTACGGTGCTAAAGATATTGTAATGACTACAAAACTTTCTGGAACACCTTGTACGGTTATAAATACACCTTACATGCAGGAAATAGGTACTAAGCAAAATTGGTTAGAGTCTTTACTAAATAAAAATAAGACACTAAAGAAGTTTGCAAAAATGCTAACATTCTATAAAGGCATGAAAATGTTGGAAAAATCTGCATTTGGAGCTACCTATAAATCTGTTTGGTGTGCAGGCCCTTCTATAGAATATGTAAAATCGATTCGTTCAGTTAAAGAAGTTGTAGATTCTTTAATAGAAGAATACCATTTAGAAAGTGAGAAAGTAGAAGTTAAGAGTTAAGAAATTTACTCTTTCAATATATAAAAATACCGAGCCTGTCATTTTGATAGGCTCTTTTTATTTTATCCTTTATTGGTAATAAAATAAAAATCAACGCTTAACTTTTTTGTACTTGTTTAATTCATAACTCTAAACTCTTTATCTTGCATTAGAATAGAATGCAAACAAATATCATGAGTAGAAATATAATTATTATTGGTGCAATTTTTTGTGCTTTAGCAGTAGGTATTGGTGCATTTGGAGCACATGGGTTAAAGTCAATTTTATTAGAAAACGGAAGATTAGAAACTTTTGAAACTGGTGTAAAATATCATTTTTACCATGGTTTAGGTTTACTGATCTTAGGTGCTTTAGCTCATCGTATAGATAAAGGTTGGTTAAAATGGGCTGCCGTTTTTATGGTTGTGGGTATTTTTATCTTCTCAGGTAGTTTGTATATTCTATCAATAACTGGAATTACATGGTTAGGAGCCATTACTCCAATTGGAGGAGTTGGTTTTATTGCAGCATGGATTGCTTTGGCTTGTGGTGTGAAAAAAGATAGTAATTAAGCAGAATATGGAGAAAGTGTGGAAAATTTTACCCAAGGCTAATCAAGATCACGTTAAGGAGTTATTAAAACAACCTAATGTGCCAAAAATAATAGCAGAATTACTAGTGCAGAGGGGTGTTACAACAATTCCTAAAGCAAGAGATTATTTTCGTCCAACTTTAGAAAAATTGCATGATCCTTTCTTAATGAAAGATATGGATGTTGCTGTAGCAAGGTTAACACTTGCAATTGAACATGGCGAAAGAATTTTGTTTTTTGGTGATTATGATGTTGATGGAACTTCATCGGTAGCATTATTTATGCACTTTTTTAGAGAGGTATATGATAATATTGATTTTTATATACCAGATAAATATACAGAAGGTTATGGCGTTTCTTTACGAGGTGTTGAATATGCAGCACAGACTAATTGCCAACTGATAATATCTTTAGATTGTGGTATTATGAGTCATGAAGCAATAGATACATCAATCCATAGAAATATTGATTTTATTGTTTGTGACCATCATCAATTAGGAGAAACTGTACCAAAAGCAACTGCAGTATTAAACCCTCAACGTCCAGATTGTAATTATCCTTTTAAAGGTTTATCGGGTTGCGGTGTAGGGTTTAAGTTCTTACAAGGCTTTTGTCAAAAACATGGTATAGACCCAACACCTTTGTGGCAACATTTAGATTTAGTGGTTTTAGGTACTGCATGTGATGTAGTACCAATGGCCGATGAAAATAGAGTTATTGCAAACGAAGGAATTAAATACCTAAGAAAATCTACAAAGCCTGGTATAATAGCATTATTTAAAGTACTAAATAAAGAACAGGCCGATATTCAAGTACAAGATTTAGGGTATACTTTCGGGCCTATTATAAATGCAGCAGGTAGAATTGCTCATGCACAAATGGCAGCTGAGTTACTGTCTACAATAGATACTAAAGAAGCTAAAGAATTAGCTGAAGAGCTAAACCGTCTGAATCAGTTAAGAAAAAATTACGATCATACAAATACCGAAGAGGCATTAGAGATGGCAGAACAAAACAAATCTGCACCTGCTTTAGTATTATATAATGAGAATTGGCACAAAGGAGTACTTGGAATAGTTGCTTCTAGATGTGCAGAAAAATTTGGGAAGCCTACTGTAGCACTTACTTTATCAAGAGATGAAGTGACAGGATCGGCAAGAGCAACTTCAAATTTTGATATACACAAAGCATTAACAGCAAGCTCAAAATTTTTAGATCAGTTTGGAGGGCACACTTCAGCTGCAGGTTTGTCACTCAAAAAAGAAAATTTGTCAGCTTTTACAGACAAATTTGAGGAGGAAGTAAAGAATTTGACAAATGGAAAGAATTTTGTTTCTGAGCTTATTGTTGATTTGGAAGTAAAGCTAGCAGACTTAGATCTTGCTTCTGCAACAATAATAAATAAAATGAGACCTTTTGGACATGAAAACCCTTTACCTCTTTTTATAGCTAGAAATGTGAAAGTAGCTACGACGCCTAGAATTTTAAAAGATAAACATTTAAAAATGCAGGTGTTCCAAGTAGAAGGCGATCAAAAGATTGATGCAATAGCTTTTAGTCAAGCCGACCAATTGGATGTAGTAATGGAGGGATTTTTTGATATTTTATTCCGTTTGGATATAAATGAGTATCGTGGAAATAAAACACTCCAATTAAACATAAAAGAAATTAGTACTTCTAAAAAGTAGTACACAATAACCTTGAAAATATACGAATGGGACAAAATTTAACGCCTTACGTCAAAATTATTTTATTAATAAACCTTGCAATTTTTGCATTGTGTAATCTGACAAGCTTACCAATTGTAGATTTATTAGGTTACCACAATATTAACTCAGAATATTTTCAGATATACCAGCCTATTACATACATGTTCGTGCATGAAAGCTTTGCACATATTTTTGGTAATATGTTTGCACTTTTTGTATTTGGACCAATGTTAGAGAATGTACTAGGGTCTAAAAGATTCCTAATTCTTTATATGGTTACTGGTATTGGTGGAGGGGCCTTATATGGTATTACTAATTATGTAGAAGTACATAATATGGCAGTATCGGCAGAGCAATTTATTACAGAGCAGACACCAGTTAATTTCTTAGCATTTTGCCAAGATCATGCTTCTCAGTTTTTAGAACACAGTCAAGATTTATACAATTTTGCAGAGAGTACTTTCCCTGCAGATCCTAATAATCTAGGATTACAATCAGAAGCAGTGGAGTTTGTTCGTAAATTAACAATCACCAGAATGAATATTCCAATGATTGGAGCTTCTGGAGCCATCTTTGGTATCCTCTTTACTTTTGCATTTTTATTTCCAAATTTAAAGTTGATGTTATTGTTTCCTCCAATTCCGGTTAGAGCAAAATATCTAGTAGGACTTTATATTTTATATGAGACATATCAACTTTGGAATCAAAATCCAGCAGATAATGTAGCTCATTTAGCCCATTTAGGAGGAGCATTATTTGCTTACTTCTTGATGAAACATTGGAAATACAAGAGTTATCAATAGGTAATAATTAGATGAAGTGAATATCAATTACAAAATGTGAAAATAGATATTCATCTATCTAATAATAAAATGTACATATTAGGTTTTTACATCATTTCAATTTTTAATAGTAGTTGATTTTATGTAAATTAAGTAAACCTAAAACAGACCTATATCAGAGTAACAGGCTTTTAAAGTTACTCATTGAACCATTACTTTACTTTATATGAACAGTTTTATCTCTGATTTAAAATATACATGGAATAAGCCAGGCAGTGGACTTTTAAGACTTATCATTATTAATGTAGTTGTTTATGTGTGTATGAGTATTCTGATGCTTGTTTTAAAGTTATCAGGGTTTCAGGAATTCTATAATTTATACATTTTTGATAACGTAGCTTTACCCCCAAGTATTTACGCTGTGGCCTATAAACCATGGACGTTAATAACTTATTTCTTCGTTCATAGTATGAGCGATTTTTTCCACATATTATTCAATATGTTGGTAATGTATTGGTTTGGGGTGATTTTTACAGAGTTCTTAGGAGATAAAAAACTAGTAGCTCTCTACTTCTTAGGTGGTATTGCTGGTGGTTTAGCCTACATATTTATGTTTAACGTTGTTCCTTTTTATAAAGAACAAGCAGATATGGTGAGTGGTTTAATTGGTGCGTCAGCATGTGTTTACGCTATTGTAGTAGGTGCCGCCACTATTGCTCCAGAATATAAAATAAACTTATTATTTGTTGGTCCTGTAAGAATAAAATACTTAGCAGCTGTTTACATCTTCTTATCTTTAATTCAATCTGCTGGTTCGAATGCAGGAGGAGAAATAGCTCATTTAGGAGGAGCATTAATGGGATTTGGATATGTATCGTTATTAAAGAAAGGTACAGATCTTGGCAAGCCATTGTATGCTGTCACAAATTTCTTCGGTAACATCATGAACTCGAAACGAAAATTAAAAGTTGTTCGTGGTGGTAAAAAAGGAAAAGCAGCAGCTAAGGCAGAGAAAAACGTTTCTCATCAACCATCACAAGATAGCATAGATGAAATTTTAGATAAAATATCTGTAAAAGGATACGAAGGGCTTACGCAAGAAGAAAAAGAGATTCTCTTTAAAGCAAGTCAACGTAAACATTAAAATAGTAGTGTTTATGTCTAAATTTTATTAATATTGTAATGAAATTCATTAAAAGTCATTTCTTTTATAAAAGAATGACTTTTTTTTTGAAATATATTAAAGTTGCGACTGTAACATTATTTTAGGTTTCGATATAATGGAACTGTCTATAGATCAGTAATTATGGATAAGACGATTTTAGATAAATATGAGTTAGTAATTGGTTTAGAGGTACACTCTCAATTACAAACTAAAAGTAAAATTTTTGCATCAGATCCTACAACATACGGTCAGGATCCAAATGTAAATATTAGTGCAATAACATTGGCTTTACCAGGTGCTTTACCTAAAGTGAATAAATCTGTTTTAGAATATTCTATTAAAATGGGTTTAGCATGTAATTGCTCTATTTCTGAATATCAATTCTTTGATCGTAAAAATTATTTTTATCCAGATTTACCAAAAGGGTATCAAACAACTCAAGATAAAACGCCAATATGTATTGGTGGTCATTTAGATGTTGTATCTAAAAAAGGAGATGAATTCCGAGTAATCCTAAATAGGATTCATATGGAAGAGGATGCAGGTAAATCTACACACGTAGATGGTGCTCCAGATACTCTTGTAGATTTAAACCGTGCTGGTGTTCCATTAATGGAGATTGTGACAGAGCCATGTATTCATGATTCTGCAGTGGCAGCAGCTTTTGTTGGTGAAATCAGAAAAATTGTACGTTACCTAGACATTTCTGACGGTAATATGGAAGAAGGTTCGCTACGTTGTGATGCCAATGTATCTGTTCGTTTAAAAGGGGAAACAAAGCTTGGAGAGAAGTGTGAAATTAAAAACATGAACTCCATGCGTAATATCCAGAAAGCAATTGATTATGAGATGAAACGTCAGATTAAATTAGTTGAGGCTGGAGAACCTATTTTATCAGAAACAAGAACTTTTAATGTTGATACTGGAAAAACGTACGGAATGCGTTCTAAAGAGACATTGAATGATTACAGATATTTCCCTTGCCCGGATTTACCACCAATGATTGTTGAAAAGGAATGGGTGGATAGATTAAAAGCTGAAATGCCAAGTCTTCCGGCAGAATTAATTAAGAAATTTATTACTGATTATAAATTACCAGAGTATGATGCAGAACAATTAACAGAGTCGAAAGAAACGGCAATGTATTTTGAAGCATTATGTAATGGAACAAAAAATTATAAAGTTGCCTCAAACTGGATGATGGGACCACTTAAATCATTATTAAATGAGACAGGTGAAACGTTTGAAACACTAACTGTCCGTCCTAATCAGGTGGCCGATGCAATTGCTTTAGTAGACGATAAGAAAATTAGTAATGCTGCTGCAACGCAACAATTACTAAAAGCATTATCTGAAAAAGAGGGAGTATCAGCAGAAGAATTAGCGAAAGAATTAGACCTAATTCAAGATAGTGGAGACGACTTCCTTGTCCCATTAATTCAACAGGCCATAGATAAATTCCCAGATAAAGCAGCAGCTTACAAAAAAGGGAAAAAGAACCTTATTGGTTTGTTTATGGGCGAAGTAATGAAACTTGCAAAAGGTAAAGCAGACCCTCAAAAGACAAATCAATTATTGAGAGAAGCTTTAGAAAAGTAAAGATCTGTGTATATTGCATGTATTACGGAAATAAGTAAACAAACAATAGTGAAAACAGTAAAACATATTTTTATTCTTCTACTTACAATTTTTGCTGTAAGTTGCGGAGTATCAGAGGAAGGTGATGGATCTTATCCTGCCAAAGTGAAAATATCGGGTAAACTAAATGATTTACCAGACGGCACTAAGGTTGTTTTATATACAATACAACGTGTTGGGGGAAAGAAAAATGTTGCAGAAACAACAACAGATGCTTCAGGTAAGTTTACTCTAAAGTATACCGTTTCTAAGATTGGTTTATATACATTAAATATTGGAAACCAAGCTGAAGAATTATTGGTGTTAGAAGGAAAAAATTTAACTGTAGCAAATGCTAAAGTAGGTTATAAAATTTCTGGATCTAAAGAAAATGAGCAATTGACAGATCTAAAACAGATGTATGATAAATACTCTGAAAAAGGAAATGTTTTGCAACAAGAATATGCTTCTTCTGAAAATAAAGAAGAAGTACTTAAGAAATTCCAAGCGCTACAAACAGAACAAAAAGTAGCGATAGAAGATATGTTAGGTAAATTAGATGGTGCGTATGTATCATTAGTTGCTTTAAATTTTATTCAAGATAAGGATGGTAGCTTCGATGCAATCTCTAAATCAATTGAAAAGTTAGAGCAAAATTTCCCTCAAGATAGCTTAGTAATGGAAGTAGCCAAAGCTTATAATGCTAAAAAAGCAACTGTAGTGGGTGCTGAAGCTATAGAAATTTCTTTACCGTCTCCAGAAGGAAAAACAGTAACATTATCTTCTCTTAGAGGAAAATATGTAATGATTGATTTTTGGGCATCTTGGTGTAGACCATGTAGAATGGAAAATCCAAATGTTTTAAGAGCTTACAATCATTATAAATCAAAAGGCTTTGAAGTGTACGGAGTTTCTATCGATAGAGATACTGAAGCATGGAAACAAGCAATTGAACAAGATCATATTACTTGGTCTCAAGTACATGATGCAGGTGGAATTGTTGCTGCCGAATATGGTGTTGAAGGTATTCCTTTCACACTGTTATTAGATAAAGAAGGAAAGATTATAGCTAAAAATCTTAGAGGAGATGATCTAGATAAGAAGTTAGCAGAGTTATTAGGTAAGTAATTTTACTTAAAAAATTATAGAGAAGGTGTACTAATTCTGAATTAGTACACCTTTTTATTTTTAATTACTTTGTAACTACGTAGTTTTGTGAAAGATGAAATTTGTACCAAAGTATTGACTTTACTAACAAAACATCTGATAAATATTAAAAATGACGTCTTTAATCTTAAAAAATAGGTCGATTTATTATTTTTTTTACAAAATCAGTGATTTTCAGCCCTTTTTGTTTAAAAAGAATATAGATTACTCTTATTTTTGTTTAAAGTCAGTAAATTTTTATAAATAGCACTGATTTTTGTCACTAATTGAAATTTTTACTAAACGACACGCATATGGCTTTTGACATTGAGATGATAAAGGAGCTTTACTCGAAATATCCCGAACGAGTAGAAGCGGCAAGAAAAGTAACAGGTAACCCCTTAACCTTATCTGAAAAGATTTTATACACTCACCTTTGGGATGGTAATGCTACAAAAGCATTAGAAAGAGGTAAGGATTATGTAAACTTTGCTCCAGATAGAATTGCATGTCAAGATGCAACAGCTCAAATGGCATTGTTACAATTCATGCAAGCGGGTAAAGATAGAGTAGCTGTTCCTACAACGGTACATGCTGACCACTTAATCCAAGCAAAAGACGGTGCAAAAGCGGATTTAAAACGTTCTGACGTAACAAATAAAGAAGTATTTGACTTCTTAGGATCAGTTTCTAACAAATATGGAATTGGATTCTGGAAGCCAGGTGCAGGTATTATTCACCAAGTAGTATTAGAAAACTATGCTTTCCCAGGTGGTATGATGATCGGTACAGATTCTCATACAGTAAACGCTGGTGGTTTAGGTATGGTAGCTGTTGGTGTTGGTGGAGCTGACGCAGTAGATGTAATGGCCGGTATGGCTTGGGAACTTAAATTCCCTAAGTTGATTGGTGTTAAATTAACTGGTAAACTTAACGGTTGGGCTGCTCCTAAAGATGTAATCTTGAAAGTCGCTGGTATCTTAACTGTAAAAGGCGGAACTGGATGTATTGTTGAATACTTTGGTGAAGGTGCTAACAACATGTCTTGTACTGGTAAAGGTACAATTTGTAACATGGGTGCAGAAATTGGAGCAACAACTTCAACTTTCGGTTATGATGAGTCTATGGAGCGTTACTTACGTTCTACTGACCGTGATGATGTTGCTGATGCTGCAAACGGAATTAAAGAACATTTAACTGGTGATGCAGCAGTATATGCTGATCCTGATAAATATTTTGATCAAGTAATCGAGATAAACCTTGACGAACTTGGACCACATTTAAACGGACCTTTTACTCCTGATAGAGCAACTGAAGTTGCAGATATGAAGGGTGAGGCAGCTAAGAATGAGTGGCCTTTAGACGTAGAGTGGGGACTAATCGGTTCTTGTACTAACTCTTCTTATGAAGATTTAACAAGAGCAGCTTCTATCGTAGAAGATGCAGTGAGCAAAGGTGTTAAACCAAAAGCAATTTTAGGTATTAACCCTGGTTCTGAGCAAGTTAGATTTACAGCAGAACGTGATGGTTTATTAGATACATTCAATAAATTTGAATCTTCTAAAATTTTCACAAACGCATGTGGACCTTGTATTGGTCAGTGGGCTCGTCCTGGTGCAGAAAAGAATGAGAAAAACTCAATAGTTCACTCATTTAATAGAAACTTTGCAAAACGTGCAGACGGTAACCCGAATACTCACGCATTCGTAGCGTCTCCAGAAATGGTTGCTGCTATTGCAATTTCAGGTCGTTTGGACTTTAACCCTCTTACTGATACTTTAACTAATGAAAATGGTGAAGCTGTAAAATTAGCAGTTCCAACAGGATTAGAGTTACCAGAAAGTGGATTTGCAGTTGATGATAACGGTTATGAAGCTCCAGCAGCAGATGGATCTAACGTAATAGTAGATGTATCTCCAACTTCGGAGCGTTTACAATTACTTACTCCATTTACTCCTTGGGAAGGAACAGATTTATCTGGAATGAAGTTATTAATTAAAGCGGAAGGAAAATGTACTACAGACCACATTTCTATGGCAGGTCCTTGGTTACGTTACCGTGGTCATTTAGATAACATTTCTAATAACTGTTTAATCGGTGCTGTAAATGCATTTGGTGGTGCTACTAATGAAGTAGTAAACCAATTAACAGGAGAAAAAGGAGAAGTTCCAGCAACCGGAAGAGCTTACAAAGCAGCAGGTATTGGTTCTATCGTTGTTGGTGACGAAAACTATGGTGAAGGTTCTTCTAGAGAGCATGCAGCTATGGAGCCTCGTCATTTAGGTGTTCGTGCAGTAATAGTAAAATCTTTTGCTCGTATTCACGAAACTAACCTTAAGAAACAAGGTATGTTAGGATTAACTTTTGCTAACCCTGCAGATTACGATAAAGTTCGTGAAGACGATACTATCGCAATTAAAGGTTTAACAGAATTTGCTCCTGGTAAGCAGTTAACAGTTGAGTTAACACATGCAGATGGTTCTGTGGAAACATTCCCAGTAAACCATACATATAATGCTCAACAAATTGAGTGGTTCAAAGCTGGTTCAGCATTGAACTTAATCAAAGGCGAAGCAGTATAAGTACTCTTTTATAATGCGATAGAGATGTATTTCTCTACCACATTATGAAGAGAAATAAAAATATAATAGCATTCTGGTGGCGACATCTCTGAAAAGAGATGTCGCTTTTTTTATTTCCAAAGGGATAATGTAACTATAACAAGTTAATCAGATTTGATTTGTAATATACTAGCCAATTTTTTGTAAATTATATTAAACCTAAAAAGCATAAGTAATTGATTTTGATTACTATACTCTAATCATACTATAACCTAATTCTTTGTATGATTAAAACGATTTAACCTAATACCCAAGACCTAATTATCACTCATGAAACTAGCTGTATTCAATTCGTTTTATACGAAGTGTTTCTATTTACTATTTCTCTTATCGCTATTGTACATATCTACTTTTGCTCAAAATACTGCATTGATTTCAGATATGTCTCAAGATCAAACGATCTACCATAAATTTAAGAGACAGAAAGATGACCCTGAAGCTCGTCAGAACTATGAACACCGTTTATTAGAAAACCCAAAATTGCATTTAATCCCAAGTAATATTTTTGAGTTAGAACATAGCTTTGCTCAAAAATTACACTTTAAAACGCAACTGTTTGATGATTTATCTGTTAGCGACGTTGCTACTGTAAATTGGAAAAAAAGAGGACCTTTTAATGTGGGAGGAAGAACTAGAGCGTTAGCAATAGACAAATCGAATGAAAAGATACTCTTAGCTGGCGGTGTAGCTGGTGGATTATGGAGGTCAATAAATGGTGGTGCTTCTTGGATAAAGGTTACAACTCCTACAGACCGACAAAGTATTACTTGTATAGCACAAGATCCACGACCTAATTATGCTAATGTTTGGTATTATGGGGCAGGAGAAATATATGGTAATTCGGCTTCTGGAGGAGGTGCTAATTATAGAGGAAATGGAATTTATAAATCTACAGATGGGGGAGTTTCTTGGAATCAATTATCTTCTACAGTAAGTGATCCTACATTAAATGAAGGTGTATTTCAATATGTATCAAAAATTGCAATTACTCCTCAAGGACATGTTTATGTTGCTCATAAAGGGGGAATATCAAAATCATCTGATCGAGGTAACTCATGGCAGCTATCTTTAGAAGAAGAAGGAGCTATTTTTACTGAAGTTATGGTTACTTCTGAAGGACGTTTATTTGCTACAATTGCTAATACTGGTTTCTTTACATCGTTAAATGGGTCCGATTGGATAAATATTACACCTCAAGAAGTTTCGTCTATTTCGTTGAATAGAACAGTAATGGATTTTTCTTATTCAAACCCTGATAATATATATTTCTTTGCACATACTCCTGGTAATGGAGAATCAAGCCATATGCTTTTTAAATATAATGTATCAAATGAAACATGGGAAAATAGAACAGCCAATTTACCTGCTTATGGAGGTTATGTAGGTGATCTATCACAAGGAAGTTACAATCAATACATTCGTGTTAAACCAAATAATGAGAATGTGATTTTTATAGGGAGTACAAACTTATATAGATCTGAAGACGGATTTAAAACAAATTCTAGTACAAGATGGATTGGAGGTTATTCGCCTAAAAATAATGTAAGTATTTATCCTAATCATCATCCAGACAATCATTGGATGGAGTTTTTACCTTCAAACCCAAATATCGTGATTACAAGTCATGATGGAGGAATAAGTAAAACACAAAATTGTTTAGCAGAAAATGTAGAGTGGGAATACCTAAATAATGGATATTATACAACCCAAGCATACGCCATCGCAATTGATGAAAAAACAGAAGGCGATAATAGAATAATGGCAGGGTTTCAGGATAATGGAAAATGGTATTCTAATTCTACAGAGGAGGGTTCTTCTTGGATTGAAGAATATGCTGGAGGAGATGGTTGTTATGTTGCAATTGTTCCTGGAGAAGATATCCGATACACAAGTACACAATACGGCAAAATTTTAAGATTTAAAGGAGCAGACCCGAGAAAACCTACAGACTATGATGGTATACAGCCAAGAGCAGCTACAAATCAAATGTTTGTTCATCCTTATATTTTAGACCATAATGATCCGAATGTGATGTACTATCCTGCAGGAAATAAGATGTGGTTTAATGTATCACTTGATAAAATTAATTCTGGTTATACTTTTAGAGGAACAAACTCAGGATGGTTACAATACTCTAATGTTGCAGCAAACGCTACAATTACTTCTTTAGATGTTTCTACAAAAAAAGAGGATGTACTTTACTTTGGAACAGCTTCTGGAGGGGTGTATAAAGTAAATAATGCTAGAGACCAGAGTACTTCTATGGTTGATATTTTTACAGAAAAAGGGTTACCTAAAGCATATGTATCTTGTGTAGCTGTTAATCCTACCAATGAAGACCATGTTTTAGTAGTATTTTCTAATTATCAAACGCAGAGTATTTTTCAGACTTTAGATGGAGGAGACTCTTGGTTGCATGTATCAGGAAATTTAGAAGAAAACGAAGATGGTTCTGGGGCAGGGCCTTCTGTTCGATGGGCTGCTTTTCATCATCCAAATAACGGTACTGAAGGCGTTTTTATTGGAACTAGTGTAGGTTTATTTTATGCAAATTCTCTACATCAGTTTACAGATTGGAAACAACAAGCCGAGAATGAAATTGGAGATGCGGTAGTAACAATGATTAAGACAAGAGAAGATGGCTTAGTAGTTATAGGAACACATTCTAATGGTATTTACAGTGCTTATTTTGGAGTTGATGATACTCCTCCGGTTGTATCAAAAGATATTGAGGATAAACAATATTCTTTAGGTGATTTTGGAGAAACGTATGATTTATCTAAGTTGTTTTTTGATGAAAATGGAGATCAACTTTCTTTTGAAATAGTAAATGATAACGAAGATGTTGTTTTCGTTTCAATCATCAATAATCAACTACATATAAAACCAAGTGAGGAAAATGTAGGAAATGCTGTAATTACAATAGTAGGAACTGCTCATGGAAAAGAAGCTACTCTAAATTTTAATGTAACAGTAAAAGATATATCTCCAACTTTAGTTAGTCAAAAAAATCCAGATGGAAACAGCTACAGATCTCAATTTTTTACAGATTTTAATGCACCAATATATTTAGCAGATGACTTTGAAATTGAAGAAGGTGACGAATGGGAAATTAATGCAGTTAAAGCATTTGGAGAATCTACGGTTTCTTCAATTTCAGAAGTAGATATTATTATTTGGAGCGATGTTAATGGTAAGCCGTCCATAGAAGAAGTTTATAATGCAGATAATGATGGGCTAGTATATTACAATAACGGCACTATTGAATTTACATTTAATACCCCTTTAATTCTTTCAGAAGGGAAATATTGGTTAACAATTGCACCTGTAATTTCTTATTCTAAAGATGGAAGTTGGTATTGGAAAGGAAATGTTGATACTAACACACATGGAGGAGATTTCTATATGTGGGATCAAAATGATTTATTTAGACAAGGATATACCTCTTGGACGCATAGAGATGATATTGGGTTTGCAGACCATGATTTAGCATTCGAAATCTATGGTAATTCTACACAAACTAGTGTGTTACCTTATATTTCAATTTTAAATGCAGAAGGAATTACAGAAGGGCGAATTGAATTAGATTGGGAAGGTATTTCTGAAGCATCTGGGTATTATATTGAACGTTCAACTTCTCCAAACGGTGATTTCCAAAGAATAGCCACTTTATCTAGCGAATATAATTACTGGATAGATAACTCCGATAAAATTGATGGTGTTACTTATTTCTATAAAGTAAAAGGATTTAATGCCTACGGAGAAGCACAGGGTTCTCCAATAGTTTCGGCTGTGGTTTATCAATTACCTAAAGCAGTACAAAATTTAACTGTAGATAAAGTACAAGGAGGGTTACTTGTTGAATGGGAGGATAAAAGTAATAATGAAACGGAATTTGTAATTGAATATTCATTGCACCCAAATAATGGATATGTTCCTATTGCAACAGCAGGAAGAGATGCCACTTCTTATTTGGTATCAATGGATTTATTAGGGTCTTTAAAATATTATATACGTGTGGCTGCTGCTAATGGAGCAGGAAATTCACCTTATCAACTAGTCTCATCATATACAAGATTAGAAGCACCAGGTAATATATTCTACGAAGAGAAATCAGCAACTTCTTTATTTATTTCTTGGAGAGACATGTCTGCTTTAGAAACAGGTTTTCTTTTAGAGTATTCAACGGATCATGGTAATTATTTTCCTTTTTCTAAAATTACAGATGTAAATGCAGAGTCATTTTTGCTAAATGGTTTATTACCTAACATGACCTATTACTTTAGGTTGTCTGCAATTAATGGATTACTTGATGGGGACTTAACTAGTGAGCCAATATTATTTGTACATACCATGGGGAATAGTTCAAAACCATCGTTTGTAACAGATGTATCGGCAGCATATCAAAATCAAAATGTAGTACTTGACTGGGTTGATAGTGTACATAATGAATTGGGGTTTAAGGTGTATAAAAAGGAATCGTTACTTTCAGATAGCTATCAATTAATAGCTCAATTGCCCTATAATACTCAAGAATTTATAGATGAGAACATAAATGAAGGAAGTAGCTTTAGTTACAAAATTGAAAGTTATAATGCCTTAGGAATATCTGAAAGTGAAGAAGTAGTTATAAATATACCAATTAATAGTCCTCACTCTTTACGATTGTTGAATAGGAATTTTGTTAATCATATTCAGTGGGAAGATGCTTCTAATTTAGAAGATGAATATGTTATTTATAGAAAAACGGGTAACAGTAGTTTTAGAAAGTTAATAAGGCTTCCTGCATCAACAACTAATTATGTTGATAACTCAATTTTAGAAAATCAAATATATTTCTACAAAGTAGCAGCTGTAAAATCTGGAGATGAATTTTTTACTGATGAAGTAGAAATATCAACATTCCCTAACGTACCTCATGGTATAACAACTTTGGTTGTTCAAGAAGAAGAGGCAGGGAAAGTTCAACTCGATTGGATAGACGAGACAGATGATGAAGAAGGCTATATGATTTATAGAAAAATAATTGGAACGAAAGATTCAACATTAATTGCTACAGTAGATAATACTGTTTATTCTTTAGTAGACAATACTGCTGCTCCAGAGACTTTATATAGATATTATGTAATAAGCTATGTAGGAAGTCTAACCGTAAATCCTTTATCAGCTCAAATAGAAACGAAAGCTGTTAATGCTAGCTTACCAGATTTCCCTATTAATCTTGTTGCCTCTAATGATGTTGATGGAGTGATGCTAACATGGGACGACATGTCTGATAACGAACTGGGTTTTGAAGTTTTCAGAAGATTAAAAAATGATTCCGAATTGAAGTCAATTGGAACAGTCAATGAGAATATGACTGTCTTTAGAGATAATCTAGTAGATGTAGATTTATGTTATGAATATACAGTTGTAGCATATAATGCTACAGGCTATTCTGTAAAAATGCAGACCATGTATGAAGCGTTAGAGTATGATGATGCAATTCAGATAATTGAACCGGAACAATTTAAAGCAAGAGAAAGAGCTGGGGATGTTATTCTTTCATGGACGGATATGTCAGAAAATGAGGATGGTTTTAAAATTTACAGATTGAATACTTCTTCTGGAGATGTGATACAAATAGGAACAACCATTGAAAATCAACATTTATATATAGATCACAATGAATATTCTGACGGTGTTTATACCTATTATTTAACAGCATTCAATACTGATTATGAAACAAATTATATAGAAACATCAGTAAAACTTAATAAAAAAGATCAGAGTGCATTAGATCAATTAGTAGCATTAGAAGTATCATTATTTCCAAACCCGAGTGAAGGAGTTTTTAGACTAAATCTTGGAGATGATTGGGAAGATATATCAGTTGATATTTTTAATATACAAGGTAGAAAAGTCTATACTAGCGATTTTATCAGTTCGTTTGTAGAGCTAAATTTAGAGCATCTTCAGTCTGGGCAGTATATAGTTGTTGTAAGTGATGAAGTAAATAGTGTAAGGAAGAATATCATAAAAAAATAAAATAAATACATTGCTATTTTATGGATAGTAAGAATAGAATGTTAGATAAGTTTTAAATGCTACTTAATAAATTAAAAGTATAGTATTTATTGAATTGTCTCTTGTAAATTCGCCTTATTCAATAACACTCAATTTTATAGTTATGAAGCTGAATTATATTTTATTCTACTGTCTTTTAAGTCTTTTTATGTCGTGTAAATCTCAACAAGTTGTAATTGTTGGAGGTGACGGTTATGGTCAGGTAGAGCAGGAACAAGAACAGATAAGAGTTACTCCAGGTACTTGTGTATTTTATGGAGAAGTACTCGCTATAGATGGTGGAGGAATTATGTTTGGCGTAAGTTCTTTAGATGGTTGTGGCCCTGGTGTTACCACTTACCCTAAAGTAGGAGCAAAACTATCTGCAAGATTTAAAGGAGAAGTTCCTTGTCAAGTAGGAGATAGAGTTCAAGTAAAAGTAGCTGAATTCGAAAAATCATATTCTATTTTAGATGTAATTACATTGTAGTTTTACCTACTTTTGTACTAATCACACATATACATTTACACATACATACTAACCCCATTATAAATATGCTGAAAAGTATTTCAGAACTAGTTGATATCCTAGATGCTCAGACCGTAAAACGCCGCCTTGTTTTATGTGCAGCAGGAGATGATAATGCATTGGATGCAGTGTATAGAGCTTATAAAAATAATATTATTGAGCCTATTCTTGTAGGAAATAAAGAAGATATAAAAGATCTATGTACAGAGATGAATTTTGACTTTTTTGATAAAGTTGAAATAATTGATGTTGTAGATCCGAAAGAAATGGTGAAAACTTCGGTTTCCTTAATCCATAATGGAAAAGCAGACTTTTTAATGAAAGGTCATATTTCTACAGCAGAATTAATGCGAGGTGTTTTAAATAAAGAATGGGGATTAAAAAAGCGACGAGTAATTTCTCATTTCGCACTATTTGATTTACCCGCTTACCACAAGCCTTTAGCATTAACTGATGTAGCCATGAATATAGCTCCTGATCTTGAAACTAAAATTGGTATTTTAAATAATGCAATTGAGTTTATGAGGAAAGTAGGAGTAAGAAAACCAAAAGTTGCAGCTTTGGCCGCAGTCGAAATGGTAAACGAAAAGATGCAAGCAACTTTAGATGCAGCTTTACTTACAATTATGGCAAATAGAGGGCAGATTAGACATTGCGAGATAGATGGTCCTTTAGCATTTGATAATGCAATTAGTCAAGAATCTTCATCGCACAAAGGAATTAAAAGTACAGTGGCAGGGGATGCCGATTTATTATTAGTTCCAGATATTGAGGCTGGGAATGTTCTTTACAAAGCCTTTGTTTTCTTTGCAAATGCCAAAGTTGCATCAATTATTTTAGGAGCAAAAGCACCAATTGTATTAACATCAAGAGCCGATTCTATGGAGACAAAATTAAATAGTATTAGGTTGGCTGCAGCATCAATTGAATTATAAAAAGATGAACAATAGAATATTAGTTATAAACCCTGGTTCTACATCTACTAAAGTAGCTCTTTTTGAAGGAGAAGATGTTTTTTGTGAACGAACACTTAGGCATTCATCTGAAGAATTATTACAATTTAAAACTGAGCTAGAACAATTAGATTTTAGAAGAGAAAAGGTTGTAAACTTCTTAAAAGAGGAAGAAATTACTTTGTCGTCATTAGATATTGTAATGGCAAGAGGTGGTTTATGTAAGCCAATCCCATCAGGAGTATATTCTATAGATGAAAATTTATTACACGATTTAGCTGAAACACCAAGAAAACATGCAAGTAATCTTGGTGCTAAAATAGCGTTTGATATTGCTTCAAAATTATCAATTCAATCTTGCATTGCAGATCCAGTAGTTGTAGATGAATTATCTGATATCTCTCGTTTTTCTGGTCATCCTAAATTTCCAAGAATTTCAGCATTCCACGCTTTAAATCAAAAGGCAATAGGAAGAGTGTTTTCTAAACAAGTAGGCATTAAATACGAAGATTTGAACCTAATTATTGTTCACTTAGGTGGAGGAATATCAGTAGGGGCACATCAAAAGGGAAAAGTAATTGATGTAAATCAAGGATTAGATGGTTCAGGTCCATTTTCTCCAGAAAGAAGTGGAAGTCTACCTGTAGGAGATATTATTAGAGCTTCTTTTAGTGGTGCTTATACACAACAGGAAATGATTGAGATGGTTGTTGGTCGTGGTGGGTTATATGCTTATCTAGGTACAAATGATGCTAAAGCAATCCGTGAAGCAGCAGAAAGAGGAGAAGAAAAAGAATTAGAAATTATGAATGCCATGATATATCAAGTGGCAAAAGAAATTTGTAGTTTAACAGTTTCATTAGAAAATAATATTAATGCAATCTTACTTACAGGTGGTTTAGCACATGGGAAGTGGATTACAGATAGGATAACAGAAAAAGTTAAACACATTTCTGATGTACATGTTTTTCCTGGTGAGGATGAAATGTGGGCATTAGCGCAGAATGGTTTAATGGTATTAAATAGAGAAGCTATACCACAAGCGTATGGAGAGACTATTTACTAGTAAAAAGTAAGAATGATAAATCAAGAAACGAAGAAGTTTATTTTAGATAACGAGAAGGAAAACCCTTCTTTAGTGGTATTGAAAGCAGCCAAATTTGCTAATGTTGATGGTAAAGTTGCTGCACAGCAAATAGGAGCTAGGCAAAAAGCGAAAAAGAAACTTCCTTCTTGGTATGAAAATACAAACATAGAATATCCATCAAAAGTACCTTTAGAGCAGTGTTCTTCAGAACGAGCAGCAAATTTTAAATCAAAAATTGTAAAAGGGAACTCTCTTATTGATTTGACAGGAGGGATGGGTGTTGATGATTGGGCTTTTTCAAAACACTTTTCTAAAGTAACTTATTTTGAGCGTCAAAAAGATTTATCAGAAATAACAAAAAGAAACTTTACGACCTTAAATCAATTAAATATTGATGTTAAAAGTGGTGATAGTTTAGAGTGGCTTCAAGAAAATAGCAATAATTTTGATGTCATTTACCTTGATCCTGCAAGGCGGGACAAAGAAAACCGTAAGCTAGTAAGGGTAGAAGACTGTGAGCCTAATGTTCTAGAATTTAAAGATTTACTCTTTCATAGAGCAGACAAAGTACTTGTAAAGCTATCTCCAATGATTGATATTAAAAGTACCTTACGCTCACTTCCTGAAGTAAGTAATGTATGGGTAGTATCTGTTGATGGAGAATGTAAAGAAGTATTATTCTTATTAGAAAAACAGGAATCTACGGATGTGAAAATTCATACTGTAGACTTAAAAGGAGAAAAAAAAGAGATTGTTTTTTCTTTTAATCTAAAGGAAGAAGAACAGAATGGTGTTGAATTGGCAAGTGAATTGCACCAATATTTATACGAGCCGAATGCATCTGTTATGAAAGGAGGTGCGTTTAAAAGCATCTCAAACAGATTCGGCCTAAAAAAATTACACATCAATTCCCATTTATATATTTCAGATGTACTAATAGAAGATTTTCCGGGCAGAAAATTTGAAGTAACAAAGCAAATTCAAGCTCAGAAAAAAAGTATTAAGAAAGAAATACCGAACTTAAAGGCTAATTTGTCGGTAAGAAATTTTCCTCAAACTGTAGATCAACTTAGAAATAAGTTAAAGTTAAAAGAAGGAGGAGAAATTTACCTCTTTGCAACTACAATAATGAAAGAGGAAAAGGTGTTATTAGTATGTAAGCGTATAAATTGAGATCAACTTCGAACAGAATATGTATAAAACAGTCTACGTAAAAACAAAAAAAGAATCTAGAAGAACAACTTCAGATAGATTAAGATCAGTAAAAGTTATTGGAGACGAAACTGCAGAAGCTTTAGAAACTTGTATTCAAGAACATGTACAAGAAGGTTACAAAGTATTTAGTATTACTGCTATGTCTTCTGCTAGTTCTAGTAATGTAGGCACTGGTGGCTGGGGTTTCAGTTACACTGATGGAATGATTGTAGTTTTTGAGAAAGTATCTTAAATAAGAAACTACGCCAAAAGGAAAGGAGTACAATAGTACTCCTTTTTTATTTATATATACTTGAATTTGAGTGTGATAAGTTAATTAATCAACATGGATTCAAATAACTCTTAATCTTTTCTTGTATGCAATTAACATCTTTGTATTTTTGCACACTTATTAGACGATGGTACGTCTAAAAAATTCAAATGAAAAGAAAATGTCAGTAGCACAAAAAGGTCATAAAGTAAAAGTACACTATGTTGGTACTCTTAACGATGGTAGTCAATTTGATTCTTCAGTTGAACGCGGTGAGCCAATTGAATTTAAAGTTGGTGCAGGTCAAATGATTCCTGGTTTTGATGCGGCAGTAGAAGGTATGACTGTAGGTGATAAAAAAACAGTAAATATCCCTTCTGATCAAGCTTACGGTCCTGCTCGTGAAGACTTAATCATTGAGTTCAAACGTAGCGACATTCCTGCAGATATGAATCCTAAAATAGGTGATCAAATTGGTCTTCAAAGCCCACAAGGTCCTATTCCTGCAACTGTTGTAGAATTAAACGACGAAGTTATTAAAGTTGATGCTAACTCTCCAATGGCGGGTAAAGATCTTAACTTTGATATCGAATTAGTAGAAGTATGTGAAGATTCTTGCGAAGATGACAACTGCAATTGCTAGTTTTAAAATATAAGTATTGATAGTAATATCAATTTTAAAAACACCGATTTGTATTTGTCAAATCGGTGTTTTTTTGTTTTCAATTGGAAACATTATAATAAAAAAGCAAACTTTCTTAAGTTTTTATGGCATTACTCGTGTAATAGCTTAATAAAGTTTTTAAATTTGCAGATTGAATGAAAATGCTAAATTTTCATTTCTTGTAATAAATCGAATGATATAAGTGACTAGTTCGCTTTCAATATAGTTATAGATTATGCTTGAGCAGATAAAAAAAATTGAAGAACAAATAGAGAAAGCTACAGCTCAGACAAAGGATGAGCTGGAAGATTTCCGTATTGGTGTAGTAGGTAGAAAAGGAATTATTGCAGATTTATTTAGCCAAATGAAAACTGTTGCTCCAGAAGAGCGCAAAACATTTGGACAGACTGTAAATGCATTAAAAAATGCTGCTCAAGATAAATTTCAAGAGTTACAGGATGCTTTGGAGTCTTTACAGGCTACAGATATAAATCATCAAGATTTAACTTTACCAAATATTCCAAACGAGATGGGGTCTGTTCACCCTATCACAAAAGTACGCGAGGAAATTAGCCGTATTTTTGAACGTATTGGTTTTAATATTTCTGAAGGTCCAGAAATTGAAGATGATTGGCATAACTTTTCAGCATTAAACTTCCCTCCAAACCACCCAGCAAGAGAAATGCAGGATACTTTCTTTATTGAGAAAAATCCTGATATTGCACTTCGTACACATACTTCATCTGTACAAGTTAGGGTTATGGAAAATGCAAAACCTCCTTTCAGAACATTATCTCCAGGTAGAGTATACCGTAATGAGACTATTTCTGCTAGAGCACATTGTATCTTCCATCAGATTGAGGGTTTATATGTAGATAAGAATGTTTCTTTTAAAGATTTGAAGGATACACTTTATTACTTTGCAAAAGAATTTTTTGGTCCAAATTCACAGATTCGTTTAAGACCTTCATATTTTCCATTCACAGAGCCTTCTGCCGAGCTAGATGTAAGCTGTTCTGTTTGTGGTGGTAAAGGTTGTAATATCTGTAAGTACTCAGGATGGGTAGAAATTGGAGGTTGTGGTATGGTAGATCCAAACGTCTTAAAAGCATCTGGTATTGACGCAGAAGAATATACTGGTTTTGCTTTTGGTATGGGTATCGAACGTATGACAATGTTGAAATATAAAATTAACGATCTTAGATTATTTACAGAAAATGATTTAAGATTCTTACGTCAATTTGAAGGGCTATAAGTCAATTCAGAATTAGATGAAATAAAAAAGGTTACTTGTGAGAGTAACCTTTTTTGTTTTTAATTATTTATATCTTCTACAAATTCATGTAAGGAGGTCGCATCTTTTAATTTTATTCTACCTGCCATTACAAGCCTAAACTCTCTACGCTGTAAGGCTCCTTCAAATAACTTATTCTCTTCTTCAGATTCTGGAATTAACTTAGGTACAATGATAGGTCGCCCAGTCTGATCAACGGCTACAAAAGTAAAGAAGGCTGTATTTGTTTCTATTTTAGTACCATTTGGTATGTTCTCTGTATAAACACGAATGAATACTTCCATAGAGGAATTGAATGCCCTCGTAACATGAGCTTCTAATGTTATCGTATCTCCAAGTTTTGGAGAGTGCTTGAAGGATACATTATCTACAGAAGCAGTAACAACAACTCTATTAGAGTGCTTTTGAGCTGAAATAGCAGCAACAACATCCATCAAATGTAATAATCGTCCTCCCATTAAATTATGAAGAGGGTTTGTATCGTTAGGAAGAACCATTTCTGCACTAGTTACAAATGATTCTTTTGCAAATTTTTCATGTTTCATAAACTGTTTTTTTAAGTTTAACCGAATGTGGATGTATGTATTTATAAGTTTAATTTAAAAAAATGAAACTATACCTATTTGGAATACAGAATCTTAAATTTTATTTGTATTTTTTTTAAAGAAATTGTTTGGGTGCTATAATTTGATGTATTACTTTTGCATCACTCTACGGGGAACAGGGTGCCATGGCCGAGCGGCTAGGCATCGGTCTGCAAAACCGCGTACGGCGGTTCGAATCCGCCTGGCACCTCTAAAAGGTCAAAATCAGAAATGGTTTTGGCCTTTTTTGTTTTGCAAATTTTTAAAAGAATGAATTTAAATTTTCCTTAGAGATAAATATTAAGGTGTTTTACTATGATTTCTTTAAATAAAATAAGGTTTCAACCGATTGTCTCTTTTATCATATGTTATGTTAATGAAGTGTTACTAGAGAAAGAAACTGATAGTTGTTTATGGTAAAAAGATGTCTAATGTCATTTTTTATTGTAATTTGGAATAGTTCTAAATAAGTTTTTTTTGTATTTTAAGGTGTTTAAGTAGCTGTTTTACAGTTGATTGATTGTGTTTTTTTGCTGTTTTATAGGTAAAAGCCAATTTGTTTATAAGTTTGAATTATCTACCCTCCCGTATTAGCTTTGCAGTTGAATGTACAATTGCATATTTCATCTAATTTTTTGTATAAAAACTTCAATGGTATGAGTATCGGCAGAAGTGTATTAAGGTTGCGCTACACATTGGCTGTGGTGTGCGGTTTACTGCTAGCAAGCACAACAGTGTTTGGTCAAGGAGACGGCATTCCCACTGATGAAGCGTCGATCTCGGCCGGGATGGAGCTTTTCGATGGCAACTGCTCTTCCTGTCACCAAGTACACGAAAAAGGCGTCGGACCGGCGCTTAAGAATGTTTACGATCGTCGTGATGTCAAATGGTTGACCAAATTTATTAAACATCCAGGTAAAACTATCGAAAGTGGTGATGCTTACGCAACAGCACTTTATGATAAGTTTAAACCTACTATTATGCCAAACCAAGATCTTTCTGATGAGGAAATATTACAGGTTTTAGCATACGTAAAAGATGTAACGGTAAAAGGTCCAGCTAAACAGGCAACTGCAGCAGCAGACGCATCGGGAACAGAAGGAGCAGCAGCTCCTCAAGGTATGGTAGTTAGTTCTAACCTTTTGGTTGGGGTAATTATCGGACTATTAGTCTTACTAGGTATAGTATTAATAGTATTGGTTGTTTTAGCCAATGTATTAACGCAATACTTAAGACAACAAAAAGGACTAGACGAAGAAGATGAGACTTACATCAATGCTAAATTCAGTTTTGCATCGATCTTTAAAAGTCAAGTTTTCATTGGAATGTCTTCTTTTGTATTCATCATGATTGTAGCTAAAGTAACTATTGATTCTTTATTTGCAGTCGGAGTACAACAAGGATATGCTCCTGATCAACCTATCCAATTTTCACACAAACTTCACGCAGGGTATTACGAAATTGATTGTAAGTACTGTCACACAGGTGTAGAGAAATCGAAGAATGCTAACATTCCTTCAGCAAACATCTGTATGAACTGTCACAACAGTATCCGTCAAAACTCTCCTGAAATCCAAAAAATCTACTCAGCAATTGAGAACGATGAACCTATACAATGGGTACGTGTTCACAACTTGCCAGATTTGGCGTATTTCAACCACTCACAACACGTGAAAGTGGGAGGCGTTGAATGTCAAACTTGTCACGGCGAGATTGAAAAAATGGAAGTCGTTCAACAACATTCGTTGTTAACAATGGGATGGTGTATTGATTGTCACCGTAAGACAGATGTAAACGCAAAAGGTAATGCGTATTATGACAAAATGGTAGAAATGCATGATGCAACTTCTAAAGAACCAATGAAGGTAAAAGACATTGGTGGTTTGGAATGTGCTAAATGTCACTATTAATTTGTCGCTTTTTGAACCTTTTGGTCACTAAGCTTTCAACGGATTTTCTATAAAGAGAAATGGCAAAGAAAGAATATTGGAAGGGCGTTGAGCAATTGACTAACGACCCTGAGTTTGTAAAATATGCGGAAAAAGAATTCCCGGATCACCTTACTATTAAGGATGCTTACGGTGATAATTCTGAAGGAGACTTCAAAAGCAACAGACGTGACTTCTTAAAAGTTATGGGCTTTAGTGTAGCAGCGGTTTCGCTTGCAGCATGTGAAGCTCCAGTTAAGAAGGCAATTCCTTACCTAAATAAGCCAGAAAACATTGATCCAGGTGTAGCAAATTATTATGCTTCTACTTTCTTCAATGGTTCAGAGGCTATGCCTGTAGTAGTTAAAACTAGAGAGGGGCGCCCTATCTTCATAGAAGGTAACTCTTTCTCTAAGTATTCAAATGGAGCAGTTACTGCTCGTGCGAATGCATCTATTATGGGTCTTTATGATGAATCGAGAGCACAAGCTCCTTCTAAAGGTGGTATTAATACTACTTGGAAAAAGGCTGATGCTGAGATTATCAAAGGTTTGAGTGCTGCTGGGAAAGTTGCTGTAGTATCTAATACTATTGTATCTCCATCTACTAAAAAAGTAGTAAATCAATTTGCTGATAAATATAACGCAGACTTGATCACTTATGATCAAGACAATAATTCAGCAATTATTGAAGCAAATAAATCACAGTTTGGTAAAGCTGCAGTTCCTTCTTACTCTTTTGGTGAGGCGGATGTTGTTGTAAGTTTTAACGCAGACTTCTTAGGCAACTGGGTATCTCCTGGTGTTTTTGCAACAGATTTTGCTAAAACACGTAAGGTAGGGCCTAACAAAAAGAAGATGTCTCAACTTTTTAGTTTCGAGACAATGTTAACAATTACAGGTGCAGCAGCAGATTATCGTTCAGCATTAAAACCTTCGCAAGAAGGAGTAGCTGTAGCAGCATTGTATAATGCAATTGCTAAAGCGACTGGTAATGCAACTGTGAAAGGTACTTTAAAGGATGCTAACGTTGCGAGAGCTGCAAAAGCATTATTAAAGGCTAAAGGTAAATCTATTGTAGTTTCAGGTATTAATGATGTAAACGTTCAACTTTTAGTGAACGGAATCAACCAAATGCTTGATAACTATGGCAAGACTATCGATTTAAATACTCCTTTATATACTCGTCAAGGTTCTGATGTACAAATGAATGCATTTATCGATGCATTAAAGTCAGGAAAATACGGTGCTGTTGTATTCTATAACTGTAACCCAGTTTATGATTACGCAAGAGGAAAAGAGATCGCGGCAGGTATTAAGAAAACAAAACTATCAGTAGCAACAAACGATCGTTTAGACACTACTGCTTCACTTTGTACTTTTAATGCTCCTGATATTCACTTCTTAGAAGCATGGAATGACGCTGAATATAAGAGAGGATATTTTAGTGTAGCTCAACCTACTATCAATACAATCTTTGATTGTCGTCAAGCACAAGATTCTTTCTTAGTTTGGGCCGGATCTGAAAGTGAATATGATGAGGTTGTAAAATCTTTCTGGAAAAAAGAATTGTTTGCAATGCAATCAAAAGAGCTTTCGGCTCAAACTTTCTGGGTAAGATCGTTACACAACGGTATTTTTGAAACAGAGGAAACAGGTAGTTATAGATCTGTAAACGATACGGGTGTTGAAGTAGTAAATTATTCAGCTTCTGCTGATGTTACTTCAGCAGGTGCTAAAGTTGCAGCTAAATATAGAACTACTTCTGAGTGGGAATTTGTTGCATACCCAGCTACAGTAATGGGCTACGGTACTATGGCAAACAACCCATATATTCAAGAAACTCCAGACCCTATTACGAAAGTAACTTGGGGTAACTTTGTAGCAATTACTCCTGAGGACGCTCGTAAATTAGATGTTCACAAGGAATTTGAAACAAAGAAAAAGGTATTGAAAGTTGCAGCGAAAGCTGGAAGTTTTGAATTACCTGTTATTATGCAACCTGGTTTAGCTCAAGGTGTTATTGCTGTTCCTTTAGGATACGGTCAAGGTACTAAAGCTGGAAAAGTTGCAGAAGAAGCAGAAGGTTATAATGCTATGGCATTGCTTTCAGCAAAAGGTTTAACAAATTATACGATTACTTCAGGTGTTACAGTAACAGCAATAGATGCATCAGTTGATGTTGCTCAAACTCAAACACACGAAACAATCATGAGTCGTGAGTCGATTATCCAAGAGACTACATTAGCTCAATATGTTAAGAACCCTGCTGCAGCAAGACATGATGTAATGATCAACTCTTATGAGGGTAAGGAAAAAGCAACAGATATTTCTGCATGGGATATTGATTCTGATGGTTATTCAGAAGATCCCCATAAGAAAGAAAGTCATAAACCTGGTGTCGCTCTTCTTTGGAATGAGGAAACTGGAATTAAGGCTGATGTTCATAAATATCCAAACCACCATTGGGGTCTAGCAATTGATTTGAACTCTTGTGATGGATGTTCAGCTTGTGTAACTGCATGTCATATTGAAAACAATGTGCCAATCGTAGGTAAACAAGAAGTAATTAACCGTCGTGAAATGCATTGGATGCGTATCGACCGTTATTACAGCCAACGCCCAGAAGATGAGTTTACTGAAGAAGAAAAAGCGTCAATGACGGATTACGAAATGATGGAGCGTGCTGCACGTAATCCTGAAGTTGTTTTCCAACCAATGATGTGTCAGCACTGTAACAATGCTCCTTGTGAGACTGTTTGTCCAGTTGCTGCAACTACACACTCTTCAGAAGGTTTGAACCAAATGACATACAACCGTTGTATCGGTACTAAGTATTGTGCGAATAACTGTCCTTACAAAGTGCGTCGTTTCAACTGGTTCAAATACCATAACAACGAAGAATTTGACTATCACATGAACAACGATTTAGGTAAAATGGTGTTAAACCCAGATGTTACTGTTCGTTCTCGTGGTGTGATGGAAAAATGTTCGATGTGTGTACAAAGAACTCAAGCAGGTAAATTAAATGCAAAAAGAGAAGGCCGTACATTGGTTGACTCTGATGTATCTACAGCTTGTTCTACAGCTTGTTCTACAGGTGCAATCAAGTTTGGCGACTTGAATAATCCTGATTCAGAAGTTCGTCAGTTATTACAAGGCGAATTACACGAGCGTGCATACAATGTCTTGGATGAAATCAACACTCGTCCTAACGTTTATTACCTTGCTAAGGTGAGAAACAAAGACGAGAAGAACGCATAATTAAAGGATGCCTTTAGGTAATATTATCGTAAGGTATCCGATTTTAAAGTTTAAGTTATTCATACTCTACATAAGATAAAATGCAGATAGTATCGAAAGTTCGTGAGCCACTGGTAACCGGTGGCAAAACGTACAAGGACATAACAGAAGATGTCTGTCGACCTGTAGAAGGCAATCCTTCAATGGGTTGGTTTGCAGGGATGGCGGTTTCACTCGTACTTCTCCTTGCAGGTGGCGTATTCTTAGCAGATCTTCTTTGGTCTGGTATTGGTCGTTGGGGTCTTAATAAGACTGTTCAATGGGCATGGGATATTACCAACTTCGTATGGTGGGTAGGTATCGGTCATGCTGGTACTTTGATTTCTGCTGTACTATTGCTTTTCCGTCAGAAATGGAGAACATCCATTAACCGTGCGGCAGAAGCAATGACTATTTTTGCTGTAATTTGTGCAGCAATATGGCCAGTAGTACACATGGGTCGTCCTTGGATTGGTGGTATTTGGGCTTTACCATTACCAAACACATATGGTTCACTTTGGGTGAACTTTAACTCCCCATTATTATGGGATGTATTTGCCATCTCAACATACTTCTCAGTATCGTTGGTATTCTGGTTTATTGGTTTAATTCCTGATTTTGCAACAATTCGTGATCGTGCTATTAAGCCGATTCCTCGTTTTATCTACGGAGCTCTTTCTATGGGTTTCAACGGTTCTGCAAAAACATGGATGCATTATGAATCAGTATCATTGATTTTGGCAGGTTTGTCGACACCTTTAGTACTTTCAGTACATACAATTGTATCGATGGACTTTGCAACTTCAGTAATTCCTGGATGGCATACAACGATCTTCCCTCCATACTTCGTAGCGGGTGCGATTTTCTCTGGATTTGCAATGGTATTAACATTAATGTTAGTAACACGTAAGTTGTATAAATTGGAAGATTACATTACAATGGAACACATCGAAATGATGGCATTAGTAGTAACAATTACTGGTTCTATTGTAGGTATAGCATATATTACAGAATTCGTGATCGCATGGTATTCAGGTGTTGAATATGAGCAATACGCTTTCGTTAACCGTATGACTGGCCAGTATTGGTGGGCATATTGGTCTATGATGGCTTGTAACGTAATTTCACCACAGGTATTCTACTTCAAGAAATTGAGAACAAGTATTCCATTTATTTTCTTTATCTCGATTGTAGTAAATATTGGTATGTGGTTTGAACGTTTCGTAATTATCGTAACTTCTCTTCACCGTGATTACCTTCCATCATCTTGGTTGTACTTTAACCCTACAATTTATGATGTAATGTGTTACGTATTTACTTTTGGATTATTCTTTACGCTATTCTTAGCATTTGCTAAGTACTTCCCTGTTATTAACATGGCAGAAGTAAAAGCAGTATTGAAAGATTCTGATTCAAAAGTGTACCAATCGCGTCGTACTATTTCTAACGATGTAGTACCAGAAGCTGATAAAGTTCCAGTTGATCTTTAGAAACTAATTTAGAGATGGAAAAAAACACAAATTATTTAGTAGGCGTTTTCGGTGATCATGATATCCTTCTTAAAGCTGTTAAAGCATTAAGAAAGAAAGGTGTAAATATCTATGAGGTATTTAATCCGTATCCAGTTCACTTTTTAGAAGATGCTTTAGGATATAAGCGTTCTTGGATGCCAAGAGCAGCTTTCGGATTTGGTGCTTTAGGAACAACGTGTGCAATCTTGTTACAATCATGGATTATGGGCTTTGAATGGCCTATGATTATTGGTGGTAAAGGGTTTATCGCAATTCCTGATTTTGTGCCAATTACTTTCGAATTAACCGTTTTATTCTCTGCATTTGGTATGGCAGGTTCATTCTTTGTATCACAAGATTTGAAACCTCACAAGGTTCCTCAAATTTTTGATCGCCGCCAATCAGACGATAAGCATATTATGGCAATTGATATTGCTAATAATAAATTATCTGAAGAAGAGATTAAAGCTTTGTTATCAGAGTTTGGTGCTGAAGAAGTAAATAATAAGAGCTTTACAGAAAGAGAGAAGAAAGCTTCTTTCATGGATTATGTAAGTGACTTATTTACTAAAGGAGTTACAGATTCTGCTAGAGAGATTAAAGGGTAATCATCTTATCACGATAAAAAATTACGCAACATGCGACGAAATAAAGTTGTAATGAAAGCGATAGCAATAGGAGCAGCAGCGTTAGCAATGACGGGTTGTAAGATTCAAGGAGACGGTAACTTTACAGGCCTTGAATATGCACCTCAAATGTATCACTCTGTACCTTATGAGCCGCTTTCTCAATTCACGTATGAAGGTATTAGTGGTGGAGTATTGGAGCAATCGTATTATCCAGATTTCATTAACTCAAACCCTTATAATGATTACTTCTCAGAAGGTGAGAAAAGAGTAATCAACGTAAAAGATCCTGTAGCAGGTACTGTAAAGCGTCAAAACTTTAGTGCGGTTACTGGTGATGCAGCTGCTAAGCCAAATCAACCTATTCTTTATTACATGGATGTAACAAAAGATCAGGGAGAGTGGGCAGCAGAAAACTTGAAAAATCCAATGGAGGCAACTCCAGAAGTGGTAGCTCAAGGTAAGCACCTATTTACTGCCTACTGTCAACCATGTCATGGTGAAGCAGGAGATGGTAAAGGTAAGGTAGGAAAAGTGTATGGTGGTGTAGCTAACTTGAAAGGTAAGTCTATCAAGAAAGCAACCGACGGACATATTTTCTTTGTAATTACTCACGGAAAAGGACGTATGTGGTCACACAAGTCTCAGTTAAACCCTCAAGAGCGTTGGGCTGTCGTGAAATATGTTAGAAAACTTCAAGGTAACTAGATCGTCCCAACGATCTTAACTATTTTAATAATAGAGATATGGCGCACGTAGATGTAGATCTAAATAATGTTCAAGAGCAGTTTACTTTTGATGGTAAATTGAAGAAGAACGTGACGCTCATCGGCGGCATCGGATTGGTGTTGTTTGTGTTGGGTGCGATCTTCTTAATGATGGGTGGTGGTCACGAAGACCATCATGCAGCAGTAGAACATGCTACTGAAGTTGCTTCTGCAACAGCAGTACATGAAGGTGGTGAACATGGTCATCATGCCGAATTCCATTGGTATGATCGTATCATTGTTGATGTTTGGGTAAACGGCGTATTCTTTACGGGTATCGCTTTATTAGGATTTTTCTTCTTTGCTCTTCAATTCGTAGCGAACGCAGGTTGGCCAGTATTGATCAACAGAGTAATGTTAAACTTCCGTCAGTTTATCCCAGTTGGTGGTATTGTTTTATTACTTACTTTCTTAGTAGGTGGTCATACAATTTTCCACTGGACTCACGAAGGTATTGCAGATCCTGCTTCTCCTAATTATGATTCAATCATTGCAGGAAAGACAGATTTCTTAAATACTCCTTTTTTCTTATTTAGAATGATACTTTTTGTTACAGTTTGGACATTGTTCGGCTGGGCATTAAATAAAATCACTAAAGAAGAAGATAATGGTGATGGATCTACTAAATACTTTAGAAAAGCACAACGAATGAGTGTTGCTTTCTTAATTTTCTTTGGTATTTCTGAATCAATCACTTCTTGGGATTGGGTTATGTCAATTGATACGCACTGGTACTCAACTTTATTTGGTTGGTACTTACTTGCGGGTTGGTTAGTATCTGCAGTGGCATTTATGTCATTGTTTGTAGTGATCCTTCAAGATATGGGTTATTTAAAACTTGTGAATGAAAACCATTTACATGATTTAGGTAAGTTCTTATTTGGATTCTCAATTTTCTGGGCATACTTATGGTTCTCTCAATTCTTATTGATTTACTATGCGAATATTCCAGAAGAAACAATCTATTTTATAGATCGTTTGAGAAGTGCAACTTATGCACCACTATTCTTCACAATCTTAATTACAAATTTCATCTTCCCATTCTTTGTGTTGATGACAAGAGATGCAAAACGTAAGACTATTTTAATGAAAATGGTTGCAGGTATTGTTATTTTCGGTCACTTCATGGAATTCTGTTTATTGATCATTCCAGGATCTTTAAAAGAAAATGGTGGATTTGGTTTAACAGAGATTGGTTCGGGTATGGTTTTCTTGTCAATCTTCTTATACTTGTTCTTTACAGGTTTAAGTAAAGGTGGCTTGATTCCTAAGAATCACCCAATGATAGAAGAGTCAATTCATCACCATACTTAACAGGTGAGAATTAGATAAAATATAAAACCTCATATCTTAGTTGATATGAGGTTTTTTTGTGATTTATGTTTTTAAATGCTCAATTGATTTTAATCCCTATATTTATTCCAACCAAATTGTAGAGTCCTCCTGCATCAGGTGTAGTTGAAAAATCAGCCATCCACCTTTGTCCTAAATAAATACTTGCAGAAGGAGTCATCCCTATCCATTTAAATTGACAAAAGTCAATTCCAACAACAATTCTATACATAATACCGTCAAAAGAGGTATTGATTAAACTTCCTCCTAGATCAGCTTCTATAAATTTGGAAAAGCGAGTGTCAAAATCATCTCCAGTTCTAAAATGAGCGTAAACAGTATGCATTTTATTAGAAAATTCTGACGAAGATTGATATTGCCAACCAATACCTAGTAACGCGGCATTATCAATACAGTAATTAAGTTGTAGGTCTATTCCAGTAGATAAATAACTATGACGGACTTCTCCTTCGTCTACTATTTGTTGTTGGCTTTTATGATTATCATTAACTTTCCATTGGAGACCAATTTCAGTAGTGTAACTGATTGAAGTTGAAATTTTCTTCAAGAAGCTTGATTTTTCTTGACTAAAGCAATTTACACAAGTCAAACCTGCGAGTAATGTTAGTATAATCTTCATTGGTAGTTTTAATTGGTGTATAATGAAGACATTTTAATAGTATAAATAGTCAAAAAAATCAGGCATAAATTATTATATACCTGATTTTTTATTTCTAAGATGATTTGTTAGTTATTTCTGGAAAAATAATTGAATAGCATAAGGGAACCTTAATGCCCAATCACCTTCAGAATGCTTTGCTTTTTTATCATAGACTACATATAAATCATCATTTAATTTATATCCTTTTTTGAGTAGTTCTTTCTCCATTTTCTCTACGCCAGGTTGAAGGATAACATCAACTCCTTTACCTCCATTATCAATATATAGCAAAAGTTCTTTTTTCTTATCTGATTTAATAGAGTTGATATAATCAAAATCTTCATATTTGAATGCAGGAGACATACAAATAGCACCTTTGTATACATTTGGGTATTCCCAAGCCGACATAAAACTTACTAATCCACCCATAGAAGAGCCTGCAATAGCTGTGTATTGTTTCTGGGATTTAGTTCTATACTTTGTGTCGATTCTGTTTTTTAAATCAATAGCGAGAGATTTACGATATAATTTACCTATTTCAGTATCTCCGTAATCATCATTCCTGTTCTCAGTACAATAAGAAGCAACAATTATAATCTCTTGTAACTTATTTTTATCAATAAGTTGTGTTACTGTTTCATCAACTTGCCAATCAACCCCAAAAGAACTTGTTTTAGGATCAATAGTATTTTGTCCATCATGCATATATAAAACAGGGTACCTTTTATTTTGATCTTTTGAATATGATGGAGGAAGCCAGATAATAATATTTCTATCTATCAAACCATCAACATGAAAATTATTAATGTATTCGACCTTTCCAGTTATTTGTCCTTGATATTTTGGTTGATCACCTGAAGTCCAATTTTCAATACTTATCGTAATAGAAGTATCACTTTCTGAGCATAAGGTTTCACTGTTTTCAAGAGGCACACCATGTATATCCGCAGCTTGAAATTTCCAATCACCTAAAGTGAATTTATATTCTAGTAGTGTGTTTTTAGGTACTTCACTTGTAAAGGTCCAATGTAATGAGTCTATTTTTTTTAATGATATACTTTGTGGTGACCAATTTCCAAGGAATGCTTGATTTCCTGAAATGTAAATTTGTTTGTCAACAGGTTTATTTAAAATGATATTTAAAGTGACATTAACGTTGTTACTCTGTTTTACACAAGAAGTAAAAGATAATATTAATGCAATTAGAACTAATTTATACATGATAAGAAAGTTTAAACGTAAAAAAACCTCATACAATTAAATGTATGAGGTTTAAAAATAATGATTTTTTTTGTCAATTATGGACGGACACGTAAAGTAGTAGAACCACCAATCCAACATCCAACTTTAATAGATTTACCTTCACCATAACCTTTAGCAGCTAAAGTAAATATATCTGACTTAGAAGGGAACTGCTTTTGAGCAGAAGCCATTTTAGAAGAGTTACCAGCTTTTTTATACATATCGTATGCAGCTAAATAACAACCTCTTTCTTGTACGTTATCTTCAGAAGATTCAAAACATTGTTTGTAAGAACCCATGTAAAGGTCTCCAATAAATGTGTAAGCTTCTTTAGATATCTCACTATCGAATTCAATTGCTTTGTAAGCTTGAGAACGAGCTTGAGATTTTAAACCTTTTTTATTATACAATTTAGCAAGGTCAATTGAAGTCTCTGCTTGTTTAGTAGGATCTTCAGAATATAACTCGATTGCTTTTTCTTTCCACTCAATAGCTTTGTCAGTATCATTTTTCTTAATGTATTGACCAGAGATTAAGTTTGCATATGCAGGTGTAGGTTCAGCTGTAAATACAACTTCTGCAGCTTGAATAAAGTAAGGACCATCCATACATTTTTTACGGATAGAATAACCTACAATTTTCTTTGCAGTTGCAATGTCTGTAGGGTCAGCTTTAAACTTAGCACCTAATTTATTATTGATGAAATCACAATCAATATCTAACATACCCATAATGTATTTATCGGCCATTGTTTGGATACGATTCCAAGACTTAACATCATTAGCTTTTTTAGCAGCTTCTGCAATTTCGATATTTTTACCAGCAATGTCAGATACAAAATCATACTCATCCATTAACCAATCTTCATTGTAAGATTTGTATTTTTTGAAATTAGCATCATTTGTTTCAAAAGCAGTAGAAAGATTTTCAATTTCTTTTTCCGCAGCAGCTTTCTTAGCAGAATACTCTTTAATTTGAGCATCTGTATATTTACCGTCTTTATTCTCAATTACTGAATTAGCAGTTAAGATAACAGTTTTTTGTGCTTTTGTTTTAGGATCTTTATTGAATCCTTGAACTGCTTTTTTGTATGAGATATGTAATTTAGCTACGATTGCAACATATGCAGACATGTTAGAATCATCAGTTTTTACACCGTCTCTGTCAGCAATACCTCTGTAAAAAGTATAGTATTCAGGAAGTCTTTCATCAAAATCAGGACGATCTTTTACATATCTGTAAAGGTATTTACCTTTTGTAGATTCCCATTTTTCAGCTTGACCAAAATATTGACCTCTTTCATCGTAAAGTTTAAGAACCATGTCTTCATACTTTACAATAAGATCTTTATCAGCAGCGTCTTTTTTCTTTGACTCAGCTGACAATAGAGCTTTATATAATTTTAGACCATATATATACAAGTTTTTGTGTATATATGGAGTATTTGTATATAAATAATTGAAAGCATCAATAGTTTCTTGACTATAGTTCTTTGCTTTCATATTATCAGAGAAAAATGTGTATTTAGACTTAGTCTCTTCTACACTCTCTCCCCAGCAATATCCTCTTGCATCACAGCCTTTTTTAACGCTTCCGTCTGCTGCTTTTTGTTCTGTTAAACCGTTATCAGGTGCTGCTGCACCTTCTTCTTGTGCTTGTGCAAAGTTTGCAATAAGCAAAAACCCTAATAGAAAAGTTGCTAACCTATTCATGTTTGAAATTCGATTGATTAGTTGATTCGACGCCTTACGAACCAGCGGTCGTTAATTGTTACACCTATATTTAATTGATAGTGACGTTCTTCAAATGAAGTAACTGTTTGGATAGGTGAACTTAACCACCCATATTCTCCAGACACGGACAATGAAGAGAAACCCATAGGGAATTCAATGCCTCCGGTCACTACGTACTCTTTAATTCGTTGTTCATAAGCAATGTAAGGTGTTTCTCCATAAGAAAAACCTCCACGCCATGTAATTCTTTTCATATAGCTTGAAGCAGAAAGGTAATCGGGAGTGTATTCAAATCCAATACCGATTTTATAAGAATCTGCTAGAACTTTATCTCCATTTGCATCGGTAGGAACACCATCATAGTCTACAAAATCAGACCATTTTTGTTGTTTAAAGTCTACTGCAATTGCAAGCTTACCAACCAACTCATAGCTAATACCTACTGCTAATTCAGAAGGCATTGTAGCATATTGAGATTGATCAAGCATTATTGTATCTCTATTTAAAATTAGATCTGTTGTAGATCTAGTTTGAATATCTTCTAAACGTTTAACACCAATTTGTTGTTCGAATTGGTAGGTAGCACCAAAGTTTAAACGACTACCTTTCTCTTTAGCACCAAAGTGTTGTGAGTAGTAGATACCTGGTTTATATGTAAAACCTCTATAGTTTAAACGAATACCTCTTGCTGATCTAAAATCACTTGATCCATCAAGAAGTTGTGTTTTTGCTACTCTTTCAATAATACCAATGTTATATCCTAATTCTAAACCAACAGATAAACCTTTTGTTACTCTGAATGCGTTAGAAAAATATACTTGGTTTATACCTCCTGATCCTTCGTTTTCTACACCGTAGTACTTAGCAGGAGTCATTTGACCATTTACAGGAATACTTACTGTATCCGTTTGAGCAAATTTATAATTAACAACAGTAATTGGCTTAAAACCAAAACCCATTGTCCATTTCTGACTGACAGGGAAAGCAAAAGTTAAATAACTAAGACCTCCACCATAATCTTCCTGCGTTTGATTTTCAGCAACCAATGTTCTTTGTTCGGTATACATACCAATCTCAAACAATGTTAAGTTGTTATACGTCATTGTTGCAGGATTTAGCAAGTTAGAATGTCCATAACTTGCTAAACCAACACCCGTATAACCCATACCTTTATTTCTAACAGATACAGGGTCGACAGGAGTTCCTACTCCTAATGCTGAAAAAGGAGCGTTGCCTTGTTGTGCTGAAGCTGATGTTGCAAAAGCTACAATTGAAAGGCAAGTAAGTATGATGTTATTTATTCTCTTATACATTTAATCTCAGGATACGGTCGATTCCCTTGAGAACCAGATTTCGGTCTGCAAAGATGCTTGAATTTAATTTAGATTCAAAAGTATTTGCAACTCCACCACAAAGCAAAGTAGTAATATTACCATATTTTGCTACATAAAGTGCAATAATACCATTTATTTCTGCAATTAACCCATTTATTGCTCCCGATTTTAAACAATTTTCAGTGCTGTTTCCAACAAGTTCTTGTTCAATATTTTCGAAAGTTATAAGAGGTAGATTAGCAGTGAAATGATGCATTGCTTTAAACCTCATATCTAGACCAGGAGAAATACCTCCACCTAGATACTCGTTTTCTTTAGTAATAAAATCATAAGTAACACATGTACCTATATCTATTACTAAACAATTATCGTTTGGAAAGATAGATTTAGCACCAATAACTGCGGCAATTCTATCTACACCCAACGATTGCGGTGTTGCATAACTATTGATAAAAGGAAGCTCCAAGGCTGTAGTAATTTTTACAACTTTATACTCCTTCTCTAAATGTTGAATTAAATCATTTTTAATTCTTCCAACATTTGCAATTCCAATAGATTCACAGGAGAAGTCTTCTAATGCTTCAAAAAGTTTAACGTTATCTTGAAAGACACTAACATCTATTAATTCGTTGCCTTTAAAGAACCCAACTTTCATTAAGGTGTTTCCAATGTCAATACTGACCCTTTTTTGCATTATAATATCTTACTCGTATGTAATTGATAATTAACAAAATAATTACGTTAACTACATAAATACCGTCTTGCTTAATTTTATCAAAATTATTTCACTAAAATTAACCTTAATAACATAGATTTACTTTTTTGTTAACTCTATGTAAATTACTTCATCGCTGTCAAGTATCTCAGTAAGTGAATCTGTAACAGGTGTTATATGGTTGTTTTCGTGGATTATAAAAATTGGCAAATCAAAATTTGCTAAAAATTGGAAACTTTCTTCTTGATCTAGTGTTTTTTCTGGTTTAACATTCTTTACAACGTGTTTTTGTCGAATGATATTTGTTAAACCAATGAAATCATACTTTCCATGAAAGAGTAAATGCTGCGGTTTATTCAATGTGTCTGTTTCTACCTCTAACTTTGAAGCTAATCGAAAAACCTTATTCATACCCAACTCAGTAGAAATTGTTCTGTTACCTAAAATATTGATTTCATTATTGGATGTTGTAGAAAATAGTTGTCCATATTCTGAAAAATCCACATTTTCTAATGCCCCTTCAGATAAAATACTTCCTTCGTATGTAGGTATTCTTAACCTTTTGGCTTCTTTAATATTTTGTTCCGAAGTATCGGATACTAGTATTGGTATGTGATATTGTTGTAAAATGCGAGCCATAAATAAACCAACTTCACTTGCCCCTAAGAATAAAACTCCATTAGGTTCTTTTCTTGTTACTTTAAGAAGTTTTGCTAACGGTTTTGCTGTTAGGCCTTGAATAACCACTGTACCAATAATTGTCATAAAGGTTAATGGTAATAAGAGTTCAGCTTCTTTTACTTGAGCTGCTGAAATAGGAGCTATCCCAGAAGTTAATTTTAATGTAAAAAGAGAAGCAACACCGGCTGCAACAATACCTCTAGGTGAGATATAAGATATAAATAATCTCTCTTGCCAAGTTAAAGATGTTCCTATAGTACTAGATAGTACAACTAATGGACGAATTACATAAACTATAACGGTAAATAATAATACACTATTCCAATTTGCTAAGGATTCTAAATCATCTAGTGACATTCTTGATGATAACATAACAAACAAGAAGGAAATTAAAACAAGTGTAACATCTTCTTTAAAATGAAGAATAGACTTCATTGAAGCTACCTTAGAATTTGCTAGAATCATTCCATAGATAGTAACCGCTAGTAATCCTGATTCTGCATGAAGCAGGTCTGAAAGAGCAAATGTGGCAACTACAAAGCCTAGCATCACAATGTTTTTAAGGTGATCTGGTAGTAGTTTTTGATTTAGCACTTTGGCTGTAATAAATGCTGCTATACTTCCTACTGCAGCTCCAGAAATTGTAAGTAGAATAAACCCTTTTAATGCAAAAAGAGTAAAAAGATCATTTGAATGTCCTGATAAAATGAAATCAAAAATTAGAATGGCTACTAAAGCTCCAATAGGATCAATTAATATTCCTTCCCATTTTAAAATTGTATTAATTCTATTATTAGGTTTTATATTTCTTAGAAGTGGACCGATTACGGTTGGACCACTTACAATAATTAAACCGCCAAAAAGGAATGCTATTTTGTAACTAAAGCCCATAATAAAATGAGTAGCTATTGCACCTCCAATTAATGTGATTATTGAGCCAAAAATCAAAAGCCTCCAAATTACACTACCAATGTTTTTTGTTTCTTTTAATTTGAGCGTCATTCCTCCTTCAAAAAGAATTAACCCAACAGAAAGATTAACAACATCGAATAATAATTCTCCATGAAATATTTTATCTCCATCTATAAATTTACTGCCATCAGAAGTAAATAATGTTGAGAATGGTCCAACTAATAATCCAATGAGTATTAATGGGAGGATTGCAGGAACTTTTATTCTCCACCCTAACCATTGAGCAAAGAAGCCTAACCCTAATAAACCTGCAAGTTCAATCATATAATAATTTTTATTTTCTCTTTTGGGATGTGACTCTATTTAACAAATAGAGAGCTTTTATTTTACAAATATAAAAATATCGCTATTTCTTCCTTTATCATCACTACATGAAATTTTATTTTTTCCGATTGTCGGTGAATAAAAAAAAGTAGCGTCTTTTTCTCTTTTACCAATAAACTTATCATTTATATACCAAAATAAATAATTCACATCAGTAGATGTATTGGCAATTAAAGAGAGCTCGGCATTACTTTCTGTTACATAATATGTTCTTCCAGAAACAGGAGATACGATAGATGGAGCAATTCCAGAAATTACTTTAGAGCAATTAGGGTTGTGTTTAGGAGGTTTTTCATAAGGAATTTTTTCATCAGAATAATATCTAGATAATTGTGGTGAATAATTAGGGAATAGCTTTTTCTTATATCCACCGTTTTGTGGTAAGCAAATGCTGCAATAGGAGAAAGAGGTATCTAAAGCAATAAAATACATTTTCTGACAGGTACATTTCTGAAAGTGGGAGATAGCAGGAATGTACCAATCTTCTATACTATGTTCACAGAAAGAACTAGGAATTTCCCCACTAATTGCACAAACATTTCTACTATTAATATTATCGGGAATATTGTCTATGGATATTTCTTGATTTTTTGAAGAGTAAATTGCTCTAAAAATTTGGAATAACAAAGGAGTAGCTATTTGAGCACCTGTCAATTCTTGAACACCTTCATTGTCAAAATTTCCACACCATACACCTATTGTAAATTGTTTGTTATACCCAATGCTCCAAGCATCTTTACGTCCATAAGAAGTACCCGTCTTCCATGAGATTTTTGGAACATTTGTACTGTTTTGATAATTGTTGGGTAAGTCAGGACGTCTAAGATCAGATAAGATTTCTGTTATCATAAATGCACTTTCGGGACTAATAATTTCTTGTTTGTAATTTATAGTATCTTCGATAGAGAATTTGATAGGAGTAAACATACCTTCAGTAGCAAATGAAGAGTATAACCCACTTAATTCAGAAAGACGAGTACCGCACCCCCCTAATGCTGTAGATAACCCTAAATATTTCTTTTTCCGCGATATTGTTTTAAAATCACATATTTCTAATTTTTGAAGAAAAGATGATAAACCAATTTTTTGTAAAAGATCTACAGCCGGAATGTTTAAAGATTTGCCAAGTGCTTCTTCTACAGTAACAGCTCCATTAAAATGTAAATCATAATTTTGAGGGCTATAGCTACCAAAGTCCATAGGAACATCTAAGATTTTCATTTTAGGTGTAATGATCCCTTTATCAAATCCAATTCCATAAATAAGAGGTTTAAGGGTACTTCCAGGAGATCTGACAGCAGAGACGCCGTCCACTTGACCTGAGAAATTATTGTCATAAAAGTCTTGAGAACCAATATATGCAACTACTGCTTTTGTAGTATTATCAATTACAACGGCAGCTAAATTATGGATGTCATAACTAGCAATTTTACGGGCATAATTTTTTACTATTTGCTCACTTCTTATCTGAGTCTCTACATCTATATAGGTTTTTATTATTTTTTTTGAAGGATACTTATGAAATAATTTTCGATTTAAATGAGGTGTGATTTTAGGAATTGCTCGTCTTTTAATACTTAGAGGCTCTAGCAAAGCACTTTCGTATGTATTTACATCAAATAAGTTACGTTCATAAAATCTTTTAATCCATTTATTTCTAGATGTCATTAATATATCAGAATTATTACTGATTGATAATGATGTAGGGCGATTTGGGATAATTGATAACATAGTGGCTTGTGCAACACTTAGCATTTCAGGATTTTTACCTAAATATAAAACAGAGGCAGCTTTTATCCCTTCAATATTTCCTCCATACGGAATGTGATTAATGTAGATTTCAAGAATTTCTTTTTTAGAAAAGGTTAACTCTAATTGGATTGATTTAAATACCTCAATGAGTTTATTAAAATAAGTTCTTTTTTTAGGGGTCAATAATCGTACAACCTGCATACTAATAGTTGAAGCACCTGAAGTCCTTTGTCCGCTTTTTAGATTATTAAAAGCCGCTCTAAAAATAGCAATTGGGTTTATTCCAAGATGATAATAGAACCATTTGTCTTCTTTTTCAATAATTGCTTTTATAAAAAATGGAGATACTTCATCTATTGGAGTATATAATCTCCATTTGTCAGTAGAATTTAAAGTAGCTCCTAGAACTTCTTGATTTGTTGATAAAGTAATACTTCCGTAGTCCTCTCTATATTGGTAAGGGAATAGGAATTGTACAATTATCATGAAAGAGAATAGGATAAAACAAAGAATGCTTGAACTTATAAAAAGTTTTATTCCTAACTTATTGATATTTATGTTTCTAAACTTGTGATCGTCCAATTTTGATGACTAAATTAAGTTAAATCAATTAATCACTATTACTAAATATAGAGTGATTCCTAATTATTATTATACATTTCTAGAGCAAAGAATTGAAATTAACCCATAATAGAAAAGTACAATTTTAGATTCATGTTATTATATAACATCCACTAAATGTACAAATTTTATTAAATCTCGTAATTAATGCCTAGTAACTAATTCTTATCAACTATCTGTACCTATGAAAAAACAAAATTATCTTATCACATTATCATTAATTTGCTGTCTATTTCTAGCTCAACTTTCGTCTGCTCAAACTTTTGAAGAACATACGATAAAATTTCCCATGTTACATGAATACGATGCATCTTATGAGCTTAACCCAATGGGCGACCAAGGGGTCTTGGTTTTAAGGAATCGATATGGAGGAGAGAAAAAAAATATTGTTTCTGATATTGAGTTAACGTATATCAAAACTGACTTTAAAAAAGGTTGGGTTAAAAATATTCAGGTTAAAAATTATGGACAAATAATTTCTAAAGGTTTCGATAAAGAATTTGCCTATTACTTAATGCGCGAAGCCGATATTAATTATAGAGTCTTACGTGTTCGTTTAGACGATGGTAAACATAAAGTGTTTTATTACAAGAATGTTGAAAAATCTGAAATAGATTATTTTCTAGTAGAAGATAATATCTGCTTTTTAGGAGGGCATGCTGTAGGGTTACCTTTTGCTGCAAGATGGGATTTGGAAAATGATAAACGTAAGATTTTAGCATCAGTACATCAAATTAAAGGTGGTATTGTATGTATGGAATGGGATAAGGAAGTTGATATGTTGACATTAGTTTTAAAAGCAGAAATGTCTAGCGATCATAGAGGAGTATATATCAACGATTATTCTATTGACGGTAACCTAGATAAGCAGTATTTTGAAGAAGTACAGAGAGACTATAATTATCAATCTTTTAGACCTTATCATAATTCTAAAGGAGAACTTATAATGATGGGAACTTACGGATTGGGTGGTGTTTCAGAGCAATCTCAAGGTGTTTATTCTATGAAATTGACAGAGAAGGGATATAGGTTAAAACCTAAATTTTACGATTTCTCTTTCTTTAATAATTACCTAAGTCACTTAGAGCCAAAGAAAAGAGAACAGTTAGAAACAAAATTTGCCAACAAGAAAAAGAAAGGTAAAGTTATGCCTTTAAATATTTCTTTAATGCCACATAAACTACAGTTTATGAATGGTCAAGTAATGTTTATAATGGAAGAAGTTTCTTTTGTATATCCGTATTCGAAAGATGCTAAATTTGCTTCCGAAAGTTTTTTCACAAAAGCAGATGCACCTACAATCAAGAATTTTGCACAAGATTTTAGAAATGAAATCTTAAAGAAAGGAGAATATGTTCCATATGGTTTATCTGAAGAAAAAATGTATTCTGGAGCTCCATTCCCATTAGAATGTAAGTACAAAAGAGCATTGGCTTGTGGTTTTGATTTTGAAACAGGAGAGATGATGTGGGATAATACTTATGTGACAAGAAATCATAAAAATAGTTTGCCGATTGAATCTATTCAAGCCTACGCAGACCATAAAAAGGTAGCTTTTATTCATGTGAGTAGAGATAGCTTTTTTTATAAGGTGTCTAAAAGATTAGAATATAAAAATGCTTGTGAGGTGAATGTTTATAAAGACTATTCTCCATCTAACACAATAGATAAATATACCAATGGAGGAATTTCTCATTGGTTCGATAATCATTTTATTCATACAGGAACTAAGAAAGTTTCATCTAGATTAGCTGGAAATAATGAAAGTGAGAGTTATTTCTTTTTAACATGTTTATCGTATAGTAATAGAAATTTATCAAAATAAATTCAATTATTAATTGATTGACTTGTAGTTTATTAATGCATTATGATGTGTGATTTTTTTTCAAAAATTTGTTTTTTAAATTCCTTTTTAAGGTATTTGCATTCATAAACGTAAATTTTACATTTAAAATATCATTTGATGGGGTACATTGAACCAGCACCAATAACCGACAAAGAGAATCCATTTGAGTCGATGATGGAGCGATTTAATATTGCTGCCGAAAAGCTAGGCTTGGATTTAGAAACCTATGAGGTTTTAAAAAGTCCTGCAAAACAAGTAATAGTATCATTACCAATTGTAATGGATGATGGTCATAAGAAAGTTTTTGAAGGATATAGAGTGATCCACTCAAACACATTAGGACCTTCAAAAGGCGGTGTTAGATACGATTTAGATGTAAACCTTGATGAGGTTAAAGCACTTGCAGCATGGATGACATGGAAATGTGCTGTAGTGGATATTCCTTATGGAGGTGCAAAAGGTGGAATTAAATGCGATCCATCTGTTATGTCGAAAGGAGAGTTAGAAAGACTTACAAGAGCTTATACTGTAAAAATGTATGAAGTTTTTGGTCCAGATACTGATATTCCTGCCCCAGATATGGGTACAGGACCTCAAGAAATGGCTTGGATTATGGATGAATACTCTAAAGCCCAAGGTAAAACGGTACAAGCAGTTGTTACAGGTAAACCATTAGTCTTGGGAGGTTCATTGGGTAGAGTTGAAGCTACAGGTCGAGGTGTTATGGTTTCTACTATGGAAGCTTTGCGTAAAATGAAAATTGACCCAACTGCGGCAACAGTTGCAGTACAAGGCTTTGGTAATGTAGGTAGCAATGCAGCAAAGTTATTAGCCCAAAAGGGACTTAAAATTATAGCAATTAGCGATCATACAGGAGCATTCTATAATTTAGATGGAATTGATTTAAGAGAAGCTAGCGAATATAGAGCTACTTATAAAACATTAGAAGGTTATACTGGAGGTAGTAAAATTACTAATGACGAGTTACTTGAACTTGATGTTGATGTATTAGTACCAGCAGCAAAAGAAGATGTAATCAATAATAAGAATGCTGATAAAATTAAAGCAAAGTTAATTGTTGAAGGAGCTAATGGACCAACAGGTGCAAAAGCAGACGGCATTCTACATAAGAAAGGAATTGTAGTTGTACCAGATATTCTTGCTAATGCAGGAGGAGTTACAGTATCTTATTTTGAATGGGTACAGAACCGATTAGGATATAAATGGACTAGAGACCGTGTTAATAGAAGAAGTGATAGAATAATGAAAGAAGCTTTTGAAAGGGTTTTTTCTGTTGCTGATAAGCATAATGTATCCTTAAGGATTGCATCTTACATGGTTGCAATAACTAAAGTGGCAGATACTTATAAATTAAGAGGATCTTTCTAGTTTTAAAAGAGCATTTGATTTAATTATCAGATGCTTTTTTATTTGTTTTAACATGGCCCTTTCCCATTACTGCATCAACAGTAGTATGAATAATGTGATTCGCCCATTGTACACTTCTACTAATGTGAGGTCCCATGTCAAATCTATAACCGCAGTTTACTTCAAAGTTGGTAAAGTAACTAATCGCTAAAAATTCTTGATTAAAAGTCGAAGGTAGTGCACTATACGTCATTTCTGAGTTCAGTTGAAATGTAATGAACATTCTTTCTGCATTATAGCCACCAGAAGCTTTAATATCAAGAGCTGGAATCATAGAGTAATGTATACCAGATTCAGAATCTAAAGTAAAACTTTGGTGTTGTCCTCCAATTCCAATACCTATCATTGCACCAAGGTAAAATCCATTCCAAACTAAAACACCTGCTCCGCCACCAATAACAGTAAAGTCGTTCATTCTTAAACGTGTCATCGTTCCATATTTTGAATCTGGGTTTCTTGCTAGTGGAGGAATAAATGGCTCTGCTGCATTATAATTTTCAGAACGATACCTTAGTTTGTAATATGTGGTAAATGCACTTTTTAACTGAATTTCTTTTTGTTTAAAAACAGCCTTATAGCTAAATTTTTTATTAGTAAATTTTACAGCATGTAAATTGGTTGATCTTGTGATAATATCTTCTCTAATTAATTTTTCAGGTCTGTTCCAAGTACTATCGTAAATGGCAACGTTTGTATCTGTAAAACCACTATACCTGTAATATTCAGCATCGAGGTACCATTTTTTTACAAAGCCATCTACTCTTAATCTAAATACACTAGATTTACCATAAATATCTTCATTGTATTCAGAAATTGGAGTTTGTATACTGGCTCTAATCCCTAAATTTCCAAAACTAACACCTACACCAATTAAGTAACTATTATTAGGTATGTAGACAACGTCTTTAGGTCGTTCTCTTCTAACAAGAGCATCATCATCCCACCAATTATTAGGTGGATAGTTATTAAATACGAGTTGTAATTTTGAATTGGACATGAAAATGCTTCCACTTATTTTATCATTTATGTCTCTGATAAAATGTTTTAAGTACACACTATCTGTATCATGCTTTTTTTGAGAGAAAGCAATTGAACAGGTAAAGGTGAATAGTATGATGAATTGAAGTCTTAATTTACAGAAGCCCATAAATATTAATGAAAAGAATTATCTTGAAAAATAAGTGATTTCATTACACAAAAAAAGATATGAGGTATATATTTGATAAGAATAGTTAAATTAATTATTTCGTTGTGTATGTTATTATAGGTTTAAAATTAAATATTTTAATCTATCTTCATCAAATTTTCAAAATTAATCAGCAGGTATAAACTCACAAAGTCACTATGAAAACTAATAATATTTTTTATTCCATCTGTATCTTTTTAATAAGTATAACTCTTGAGGTAAATGGACAACAAGTTCCTCAGCAAGCAAGTGATATTTCTCCATTATTGATAGGGGAATCAGTACCCAAAGAGATTATTTTGAGAGATGTAGAAGGGAATGAGGTAAATTTATTAAAAGAAATAAAGAAGAAACCCTCTATCCTTGTTTTTTACAGAGGAGGATGGTGTCCGTATTGTAATAGACAATTATCTGGATTAGGAGAAGTATCAGATTACTTGGTAAGTATAGGTTATCAAATAATAGCAATATCTCCCGACGCTCCAGACGATTTATCAATGACTTATGATAAACATATGATGAATTATCAGTTGTTTTCTGATAGTGATATGTTAGCTTCTAAAGCATTTGGTTTAGCGTACACATTAGATGATAAGTCATTTAATAAATTTTCTAATTTAGGGATGGATATCGTAATGACAGATGGGGGTACACATCAAATGTTACCTGTTCCAGCAGTGTTTTTTATTCGTCAAAATGGAGAAATCACTTTTGAATACATCAATCCTAATTTTAAGAAACGTATTAGCCCATCTTTATTAGTTGGAGCTGCAGAATCGTTATCATCAGAATAAAAAATTATCTAATAATATGCAAGCGTTAAAAGAAGAAGAGAAACAAATTGTAGGTAAGAGTTTTATCTCAGAGACACTGGGTGCGTACTTAATGGGAGTTAAGTTAGATGCCCTTTCTGAAACCCGATTAATTCATCTTTCGAGAGACGGATGGGATTTATCAAAATTAAAATCTGCTTATAGAAAACAGCAACAATTAATAGAAAAATATAAAGAAGCATTTATGTTGGATGAAAAACCTTCTGTTGAAGATGAGGTTCCTCCAATGCTTGCTGGTTTATTAAACCCACTCTTGCTAGATATATTTTCTTATGAAGAAGAATTAGGAGTATATATTCTGAATAAAATCACTGCAGAATAGTGATAATAATCAGTTAAAAATACTTAGCAAGTGTTTAAATTACATTTAATTAATAACATCAACTACTCTTAAATGTAATTATCATGGAAACTAATGTATACACTCAATTAATTAAGAATTTAGAATATGAATTCACACATTCAGTTTCTAAAAAAGCACAATCAGAAGGAACAATAATAACTCTTTCTAGAGATTATGGTTCTGGAATTAAAAAAGTAGGGGAGCAATTAGTTAAATATTTAAATAAAAATGAAGTTGGGTTCAACTTATTAAAAAAAGAATGGAGGTTAATTGACACTACCGTAATACGTGATTTATCAAAAGAACTAAGTTTAGAATATAAATTAATTGAGGAATACGTTCCCTTCGAGAAAAAAGGAATTATTGAACAGTTAATACATTCGTTTGGTCCTAGTTATAATAAGTTAGATGGAAAATTATCATCAACTTTAAAAACAATTGTTCATGCTTACTTTGAAAGAGGTAATGTAGTTATTCTAGGTAGGGGTGCAGGTTTTTTTGCAGAAGAATTAGACAATGCTCTTAAAATTAAGGTGAATAGCACAATGCAATTTAGAATTGGACACCTTATGAAAGCACATAATCTTAATTTTGATGATGCAAAAATGAAAATGCTAGAAAACTCTAAATTAAGAAATGACTTTTTGGAGCATATTCAAAAGGGACAAACCGAACACTACGATACTGTTATTGATAGAAGTCGATTAGACGATGCGACTTTGACAGATTACCTTTATTCTTTCACAATAGCCAAAGTTAAAGAGTTGTCTAGAAGACAAAAAAATAAAAATAAGTTCTCTACAGTTTATTAAAATAGACTGTTGCAGCACAATTGTATGATGTATACAAACTAATTTACACCTAGACCTTATTAAAACAAAAAGCCTGTTGATTTCTTGTCAACAGGCTCTTTTATATTTTCGACTTTTAATTAAAGTTCTTTTTCTTCATATTTTGAAGGACACTTCATTAAAATTTCACTTGCAATAAAGTCTTGATTTTCTCCTTTTGCTCTTCCTATAACCACTACTTTTTCAGATTTTTCAAAATCTCTCATAGAGGCAGGGGGAGAATAACAAACAACTTTCTTAGCAATGTTTTTATCATCAACTAAAGTAAATGCTAAATAATTAGGGTCTTTTGCAGGGTCGTAATGAATTCCGATTACATTTCCGCTTTTATCTTTTTGAAGTTCACCAATAACATGAACTTTTGAAGAGTTACCATCAGCAGCAAGTGAATATGCTTCTGAAAAATCAACATATTGGCTAGCATCTCCTGCTGTAACAACCAATATACTAATCATCATTCCAATGATGACTAGACCAAAAATATGAGACTTTTTCATAGGTTTAAAAATAGGTGTGATTAGTTATTTAATAGCTTTTCTAGCTTTGATATTTTTTTGTCAGTAGAAATAAGGTAGACCATCATTCCTGCCCACAATGCAACGATTACACCTACCACGACATATATTTTTCCGTTTGATCGGAAAGCATCAGCCATTTCGATAGAATTGTTACTATAATCATTAGATGAAATAGGTATTTTATTTTGAGCCACTGCAGTAGCTATAAATACAACCCACATAGTGAGAAGTGATACTAATTTTTTCATTTGATATATCTTGATTACTCGTTTTCTAAAATTTGATTTTCTATTTTTCTCATTCTAACTCTGATTTGTGCAAACCAAACTCCGATAAGTGTCCACCCAATAATAGCTGGATAGAATATCAATCTTAATTTGCTATCAAGGTCATAGGCATTAAAACCTGGGTTTCCGCCATTTCCAGGATGTAGAGAATCTGTTAACCTAGGGAGAACAAATATTAATGGAATAAATACAGCAAAGGCAAAGATGTTAAAGATGGCACTTATTCGTGCTCTTTGCTCTTCATCTTTAAAAGAACCTCTTAGTATTATATAAGCAAAGTAAAACATTAAGCCGCCTGCAGCACCATTTTGTTTTGGGTCTCCACTCCATGCAGAACCCCATGTAAATTTAGCCCAGATCATGCCAGTAACGATGCCTAGTATTCCAAATAAAATACCAGAATTAGCCAATTCAGAAGCCCATAAATCATCTTCTAATTTATGATTTCTAAGGTATTTAATGGAATAAACCATCGAAGCTAATAGTACGATGATCATTCCAAACCACATTGGTACATGGAAATATAAATTTCTTATTGTTTCATTAAGGATATCTAATCTAGGTACATCCATTAAGAGACCTCCAATTAGTGTATATGCTAGGAGCAATATTGCAGTGATTTTCCACCAAGCGCCTTTCATTGTTGTTCTGTTTAATTTAAATCTTAACTTCTCCAAAGATACGGAAATAGAAGATAAGAAACTGTAATTACAATTATATCAATTGCAAAGATGACCATAATTTCATCCATAGTCTGACTTCTTGCAATGCCATCTATTGCATTTTTTGATGCTTTAATAAGCATTAGTATCATTGGTAATATAGCTGGTAATCCTAAAATAGCCATTAAAGTGTTGTTTCCTTGAGCTTTAGCAGCAATTCCAGCAACCATTGTTAACGACGAAGAAAAACCAATTGCACCTAACCCAACACATGCCATAAATAATGTAGGATCTTGCACTGGATTACCAAGAACAATACTATAAAAACCTAAAGCTAAAAATGATACAAGTACCATCAATAGAGCATTGTAAATTATTTTAGACAAAATTATAGACTGAGGGCTTACTATTTGGTAATAATAAAAGTGCCTACCTCCTGATTCTTGAGTAAAACTTTTAGCAGCACCATTTAAGGCGGCAAACAATTGTATTATCCAAAATAATGTATTCCATGTAATTGGAGAAAGTTCTACTTGCCGTTGGTTAAAACTCAAATAACAAACGAATATTGTACTTACAGTATATAGTAATAATCCGTTAAGATTTGATCTTTCTCTCCATTCCAATGCAATTTCTTTTCGGACTAAGATTCCGATTTCTGATGCTATTGATTTCATATTTATCAAAGATACAGTGCAAAATTACCAAAAAATCATGAATTGATCCAATCGAATAAAAAAGTAACTTTTTTTGGCACTTTATATGTAATGACGTTTGTGTTATTTGTATACTTGTGAATTATTCCAAATGAAGAGTAATTTGAGCTTTTAACCTAAATAAGAATAAGAAATCTTTTCTACGCTAACTTTCATTGAGATCTCTTGTAGAAAGGATATAAATTTTATGAAACAAACTTTTATTTATATATGTGTAATTCTTTGCCTTCTATTAGATGGATGCGTGCCTAAAGTATGCCCAGCCTATTCGTCGGCCTTTTACCAAAAGGATGATCCTAATAATCCATTCTATGTAACATCTACAAGAGATACTACTAGTGATTATTTTGTTCCTTATGGTGATACCACATATACAATAAATGGAAAGGTTACTTATATCAGTTACTTTAAGGATGATTCTCTAGGAAAGGATGAGGAATTATTTGCCTCAAGAGAAACAGAATGGAATGGTTTAGTAAAGCCACGTGGGGGGCTGTATGGTAAATATACTCATCAAGATAGAAAATTGGCAAGTAAAAATTATCCACAAACAATACAAGCACTTACTAAGAATCCGTATCCTATAGAATTAACTGAAGAAGATTCAATTATTGACTTTATACCAGAAGATAGTATCTATTTGGTATCATCATCAGATTCTTTAGAAAACGCCTTGTTTGGCGGAGGTCCGGGTTATGATGATTCTAGAGTGGCTAAAGAACTTCCTGAACAAAAAGAAAGAACAGCTGAAGAACCAACTTCAGATTCTCTACCGCCAATGCGTTATGATGGATATGTTTATATGCAAAGGTATGGTGATAGGGTTGCTTTAGAAGATAGCATGAGGGCTGGCTATTTTATAGTACCAGATTCAATGTATTTGGTGGAGAGAAAGTGGTTTGAAATATGGAAGCCTAAGCATTACATGATTCCAAAAAGAGTTCTTGATCAAAAGGATGCAGATAAACTTGCTAAAATAGAGGCAGACTCTCTTAGTAAATTACCTCAATATGATTCTACTGGCCAATTAATAGAGAAAAAGAAATTATTTGGTAAGAAGAATAAAGAGGAGTCTGAGGAATTAAGTACAGACCTTCCTGAAGATGATGATTCTGAATTGGATGAATCATCAAATGGTAAGAAAAAGAAAAAGAATAAAGATACCAAAACTGAAGAAACGGAAGAAGATGAAGATTGGTAAATAATACTCATCTAATCATCATGTTTATTTAGTTCAATTAAAAAGGATCGATTATTAATGAAAATAATCGATCCTTTTTAATGTTTAATGACTGCTGAACTTAGCAGTATTATATAGTTACACTAACTCAGAAGCTTTTGTTTCTGACTTCGGTTTAGTCTTTGATTTTGAATTTCTGGAATCTTTAAATCTTCTAACTGTTGAAATTCCAGTTCCAAGACCTAATAAAAGAGTACCAATCCAGAGGATACTTATAAAAGGTTTTTCGATAGCCTTCATAATTACCCAATCTTTTTGCGTAGTATCAGCAGAGAAAACAAATGCATTTTCTTTAGGTTTAATTTCTTTTAAAGATACTCTTAAACCTAATTCTCTATTTACAGAAGGAACGATACCAGCATCCCAATCTTCTTGAACTCCCCCCATTCCCATACGTTTTACTTTCGTAAGTATATAAGATGGTTTTAAGTCTATGCTTTTGTTATTACCTACAAGTACTCTTAAGTTGGCTTCTAGTGCTACATCATCATCCTTGATTGTATAACCTGGAGCTTTCTTTAGAGGAGTGACTCCATCAAAAATTACTACATAGTCATTTAAGAAAATAGTATCACCAATTGACATTGTCATTGGATCTTGAGCTGTCCATTCAACCTCATTCTCATCAACTGCTAAATTAGTGATATGCGTGTACATATCTTTGTTCCAAAATGTAGCAATATCTGGAGAAGGAATTGGCCCCATTTGTTCGTTATCTTGAACTCTTGGGAAGAGTGAGAATGATTTTCCATTTTCATCTGTGTATTCAATTTCATAATAAATATTCTCATTATAAATTTGAATTTCATCACCGATCTCAGCAACTGTTTCACCATTTACTATTATATCGTCAATAACGATTGCATGGTAAGGGTCGTTGATTTTTATCTTAACTTTTTCTTTATCAAAATAACCATCAATATCTCTAGACGTTAATCTAGGTCCTTTATATGTAAGGTTATATTGATTCATTTTTTTAGCATGACCTCTAAATAAAAGAACGTTCTCTTTGTTCATTTCCTCAGGGAACTCGCTATTATAAATTCTACCTGATAGATTTAGTGATATTACTTTTTCGAACCCAGAAGAACTCAAAATACCTAATAACATAAGGGCTGCACCAATATGTGATATAGAACCTCCTGAAATAGATACCTTCATTTTAGTAAACTTAGTTAGAACATGAAGGTTTGCTACAATACTAAAAATAGAAGCAGTTAGTAATACGATATATGACGGTTGGTGTACATTACCCAATATGATAAAAGAGGCTGCAATTAACAGTGTAATTACATAAGGGGCTGACAATGTAGACCAAAGATTTTCTTTATTAAGGCGTTTCCAATAAAAGAACTGCGTAGTACCTGAAACTAAAGCGACAGCTACAGAGAACCATAACTGAAATTTAGTATAAAAAGTAACTGCATCAGCAGGTGGAGCAAGGTTAGATTCTATACCTAAATTAGATAATAATGCATTCCATGCAGGAATAGAGGTGGGTACAAGTACTTGGAAACTCATTAACACAAGAATAGTAGCACCAATAAATACCCAAAATTCAGCACTATATGCACTAGGCTCTTCTTTATCGCTTGGCATATCTTTCCATCGTACAATAAAAAGTACAATAGCTATAGTAGAAAAGAATAATAGATATAATAATAGTTGACCTGATAAACCAAGGTCTGTAAAAGAGTGAACTGAAGCTTCTCCAAGAACACCACTTCTTGTTAAGAATGTAGAATATAGAATAAGAATAAATGCACCAACAAGTAATATCATACTTGATTTAAGAGCAGTTTTACTTTTTTGTTGTACTAACATTAAGTGTAGTCCAGCTAACAGAATTAACCATGGAACATACACAGCATTTTCTACAGGATCCCAGTTCCAATATCCACCAAAATTAAGTGTTTCATAAGCCCAGTAGGCACCCATCATAATTCCGATACCTAATACACACACAGCTAATACAACCCAACCCATTGCAGGTTTTACCCACTCAGAATATTTTCTTTGTATTAAGGCAGCAATAACATAAGCGAAAGGAACAATACAAAGCGCAAAACCCATAAACAAGGTAGGAGGATGAATTACCATCCAAATATTTTGAAGTAGTGGATTTAAACCTGTTCCATCTTCTGGAATGAAGTTTGGATTTGTAGCAAAAACAGGGGCTTCTATTGCATCTCTTAAAAGTATAAAAGGTGATGATCCAATTTTATGACCGAAAATTGTAATTCCCAATACCATAGAAACTAAAAAGGCTTGAACTGCAGCAATAATAAACATTACATTTGCTTCCCATTCATCAGACCTTTTGATAACAAAAATACTTATCAGTACATGCCAAAATGCCCAAACAAGAAAACTTCCTTCTTGTCCTTCCCAGAAACTAGAAACGATATAATAAACAGGTAAATTATCAGAAGAGTGACTCCAAACATAGTGATATTCGTAATAATGATTAAAAATCATATAAAATAGAATACACACAATACCAAAAATTGAAAAACCATGAACTATAAATGTACCACGTGCTAATTTTTTCCAATTTTGACGTTCAAGTTCATTTTTTTCAATGGCAGTAATACGGTATGCAATTGCAGAAATTATTGCACCTACAAAAGCTATGATGATAGAAATATGCCCTAAATCACCGATAAATGAGTGGATCATTATAAAATTTAATTTTGAATAAAAGGTAGTTATTGACCTTAATCAACAAAATTACAAAAGACCACTGTTATCTTCTAATTGTAAGTGACTATTAACTTTCCTTTTATAATAAAAAAATAGATTTATTATTACTTTATCACTACAACAATTTGTTAGTCTTCTTGTTCGAACGGTAAAAATATAGAATGCCCTTCAACTACTTGAGGATTAAATTCTTGAATAAGTTGAATTCCTTCTTTCTCATTCTCATAATACATTTTAGCTACGTAATTAAGCGTTTCTCCTTTTTGAAGTAGATGGCTACCTTTTACGGGAACAATAAACCAATTCTCATCCATAACCACTTTTGCTTCTATGGCTAATGGGTTATAAATATTAAATTTATCAGCTACTTGAGTACGATTAAATTTACTTCTTGTATCTCTAAATAATGCATACATTCTGTATCTTTCATTGTCTAAAGCATCAAAGTTTCTTTCAGATATTGACTTAATGTGTTGTCGTTGATAACGATTATAAGATTCTATAATTTTATCAGACTTTTCAAGTTTCTTTTGGAGAAGGGCTATCTCTTTATTCTTTTCTTTTAGATCGCCTTTCCAATTGCTCTTATTCTGATTGTACATTATACCTATAAGGAGAGCAAACAGAACAAAACCTATAAAGTTATAGATAGTGTTTTTTTGTTGACTAGGATTTGCTAACCTTTCATCTACTTCTCTTTCATTCGGAAATACATCAGATAATGCTTTTTCTCTGTGTCTACTTGGTGTGTTATCTCGTAAAAATTCACATGGTAGAACTGATGCAACTAAAGTCTCATTTTCGACAGAAGAATTTGAGATTAATCTTTCTGCAATTTCTTGTGGTAGAGAAGAAGAAAAGATCTCTTTTAATAACTTCGGGTCAGTATTAAAAAATAAAGAGGCATTTGCAATAATAAGTTGATCATCTTCTTTTAATAAAAATGGAGGAACAACCGTACTGACTTTATTATGTGGGGGAGAAAGGAACCGTCCTTGTCTGTAAACAAACACGCGAAGCTTTCCATTTCTAGAATGCCACATTCTTCGATCTTTCAAGTAAATCAAAGTGTGATCAATTCCGTTGTTTTCGTTTACTATTTTGGCGGCATTTTTTAAAGAAACTTGTGGTTTACTACTTTCTATAAAAGCCGTTTCAATATGATTTTTTTGATGTGAAGAAAAGTCTTCTTCAGCTATGCAAGTGCCAAAAATTAAGCTATCAGAACTAGTTTCTTTAATCCAAACCGTTGATTTCTGTTTGTCTGATGAGTTAAAGCCTAAGGTATATTTTTGAAATGTATTGATAGTCATTCTACATTATAAAGGAATAAGCAGTTAGTTTGAATTGCTTATTGAAAATAAATATTCAACTCTCCTGTTTTCAAGATGCTTTAAGTTAGAACATTTTACGTTATTCTTACACTCATTTAGTAATAAGTTTTCACCAAAACCATTAGCATTTATCCTATTAGGAGATACACCTTGTAAAATTAAGTAGTTTTTGATAGATTCTGCTTGTTCTTTAGATTTTTTTAGATTGAATTCATCATCACCTCTAGAATCGGTATGACACTCAATAGTAATTTTAAGAGTCTGATCTGATTTTATTTCTTCAGCGAGTAGATTGAGCTCAGATTTACCTTCTGCAGAAAGTTGACCTGTGTTGATATCAAAAGGATAATTAGGAAGTCTTTTTCTATAATTACTTAGCATAATATCAACTTCTGTTGATTTTGCATCTACTTTAATTTTTTCATCATAAAGAATATAATTCTCATCAGAAATTACTTTAATCTCGTACTCCCCTTTAGATTGTAATAAAGTGTGGAAGTTTTTTGTGATATCAGGTAAGAAGAGCGTTGTTTTGCTCTGTACATTATGAATGTAAAGTCGAAGTAATTCTTTGCTATTATTTATAACAATACCGTTTAGAGTAAGTAATCCATCACCTTTATCTAAACTAGAATGTACACTTATTTTTTGATTTTCTTTGGCATCAATTGCATGAATAATTAAAGGCTTATCAATAGTTTTCCAACCAGATTTAAAATAAGCAACTTTATAATTATTATCTACGGGTAAGTGCAATTCATATCTCCCTTCCTCATTAGATATAGTAGAAGAGATTTGTTCTAACCGAACTTTATTACTTTTTTCGTTTTGATTTAGGGTATACACAATCACTTCAACATCTTCAATGCTTTTCCCTTTATCAGAATTAATTCTTCCAATAACAGTAAATTGATCATCAGTCTGCGCGTAGACTGAAGTAAGACTAAGGGCTAAAAAGTAAAAATATATGATAATCCCTCTAATCATAAGCTTAATTTATTGAATATCAATAATTAATAAATCATTTTTTATACGCTGTATCAAACAATGTTGAAATTAAGGTTGATTTCTAATTGAGTAAGAAAAATAGGTATTTTACACAACTTAATTTATTAACAAACGTTTATATTTTGTATATTTGACTTTTAAAACTTCATTTTAATACCAAATCTAATCGGTATTTATATTATGCGATTTACTCATTTACTTACTAAAAACCCTTTGTGCTACTTTTTGCTATTTATCTCATCAATTACTTTAGCAGAAAATAATGAATTTACACTTAAAGGCCTTTACCTTGATAGTAAAACCGGTAATACGGTTGAAGGTGTTAAGGTTTGTGTAGAGAATACCAAAAGTGGTGCCAAGACTACAATTTATACAGATCAGGAAGGTAAATTCGTTATTACCTTAAATGATGAATCTGATTTTACAGTACATGGAACAAAACCAAAGTACTTTGATCAGTTAATACATTCATTTTCTACAGTTGGATTATCTACTGAAGAAGAAATTGATGTTACTTATACTATTGATGAAGTAAGACTCAATGAAACTTACGTTTTTTCAAATTTAGAATTTGAGATTAATAGTCATTATAAAATCAATAATGGCGAAGAACATATACAGGTGCTAAGTGATTTGATGAAAGAATTTTCAAACATAAAAGTTACTGTTAAAGTACATTCTGATTCTAGAGGTTCTGATGAATACAACAAAGAAGTAACACAAAGAAGAGCTGATTACATTAAAGAGCTTTTAATGGCTGAAAAGATTTTAGCATCTAACATCTTTGCTGAAGGAATTGGGGAAGACGAACTAATAAATAAATGCGATAATGGAGTTAAATGCTCTAATTCAATGCATTTACAAAACAGAAGAGTAGAATTTATATTAGAAAGTATCTAGTATAAAAAAGATATAAAAACAAAAGCCCTTTCTAAATTATTTAGAAAGGGCTTTTGTGTATAGGAGTAAATACTCTATGCTTTAACTAAAAGCTTAGATAATGTATCACCAATATCAGCTGGAGATTTTGAAACCGCAATTCCACACTCTGCCATAATACGCATTTTTGCTTCAGCAGTGTCATCTTCGCCACCAACGATAGCACCAGCATGACCCATTCTTCTACCTTTTGGAGCAGTTTGACCTGCAATAAAACCAACAACAGGTTTTGGATTACCTTGTTCTTGGATCCATTTAGAAGCTTCAGCTTCATAGTTACCACCAATTTCACCAATCATTACGATTGCTTCAGTATCAGGGTCAGCCATTAATAACTGTACAGCTTCTTTAGTAGATGTTCCAATAATTGGATCACCACCAATTCCAATTGCAGTAGAAACACCGAAACCAGCTTTCACAATTTGATCTGCTGCTTCGTACGTTAAAGTTCCTGATTTAGAAACGATACCTACCTTACCTGGAGAGAAAATAAAGCCTGGCATAATACCAACTTTAGCTTCACCTGGAGTGATAACACCAGGACAGTTAGGTCCGATAAGTGTTACATCTTTACCTGTTAAGTAGTTTTTCGCTTTTACCATATCTGCAACAGGAATTCCTTCAGTAATTGCAATAATTACTTTGATTCCAGCATCTGCAGCTTCCATAATTGCATCAGCAGCAAAAGCTGGTGGTACAAAAATGATAGAAACATTAGCACCCGCTTGAGTTACTGCATCAGATACAGTATTAAATACAGGACGATCTAGGTGAGTTTGTCCTCCTTTACCTGGAGTAACTCCACCTACTACATTTGTGCCGTAAGCAATCATTTGCTCGGCGTGGAAACTGCCCTCAGATCCTGTGAATCCTTGAACAATTACTTTTGAGTCTTTATTGACCAATACACTCATGGTTGCAGTTGGTTATTTGTTAGTAAATTTTAATATTACCTTTAAGCTTGCAATTTATACAATAAGATTGTCAATGTGAATAAAGATCATTCTTTTTATTACAAATAATCATTGTAATCTCCTGAATGGGTCAAAAACGCGGTTTTTTTATCGACTTATACCCGAATACACGAATATGAAAAAGGTTTTTGCACAGTTTTTAGTGATTTTAGTGAGAAGTTACCAACTTTTAATCTCACCATATACGCCTTCATCATGTAGATATTCACCTACATGTTCTGAGTATACTATCCAAGCTTTAAAAAAACATGGTTTAGTAAAAGGAGGTAAGCTTGCTTTTAAACGAATAAAGAGTTGCCATCCGTGGGGAGGTAGTGGATATGACCCTGTACCTTAAATTCATAAAAATGAAGTCATGAAAATTAGAAATTAACTCTTAAAATCAGTAAATTTGAAATGGAAAATACAAATGTAATTATACAATCAAATAATATTATTTTATGAAGTTTATTTCTTTTAGAAATGTAATAGCTTCTGTTTTACTAGCAAGTATTTCTTCTGTAACAGCATTAGCTCAAGATCCTGGAATTGTAGATGGTACTAATTTAAAAGTTGTACATCAAGTAAAGACAACTCCTGTAAAGAGTCAGGGAAGAACAGGTACATGTTGGAGTTTTTCAACTACCTCTTTCATTGAGTCTGAATTAATGCGTAAAGGGAAAGGAGAATTCGATATTTCGGAAATGTATTTTGTTAGAAATACGTATCCAAATAAAGCAGAAAGATATGTGCGCAGACACGGTAAAACTCAATTTGGAGAAGGTGGCTTAGCACATGATGTAATGCATGTAATTTCAGAAAATGGATTTGTTCCTAATGGTGCATACGATGGCAAGAATGGTTCAAAAGGACAATATGACCACCAAGAGTTATTTGGGGTAATGGAGAGTATGTTAACAACATTAGCTTCAGCTTCTTCTGTAACAGACCATTGGAAAGATGCTTTAAATGCAGTTTTGGATGCTTACATGGGTGAAACGCCTGAAGAATTTGAGGTTGACGGAAAAGAATACACACCAAAATCTTTTGCAAAAACAATGGATTTTGACCCTAAAGATTATATTGAGTTGACATCATTTACAAATTATGATGATTATGCTCCGTGTGTGTTGCAAATTCCAGACAACTGGTCAAATGGAATTTATTATAATCTACCACTAGATCAATTACAAAGAGTAATGGATAATGCTTTGGATAAAGGTTATTCTTTAGCTTGGGATGGAGATGTTAGTGAGAAGTCTTTTTCTCATCAAAATGGAAAAGCAACAATAGAAGATAAAAACGGTAAGGAACCTAAAGTTTCAACAGAAGCTCGTCAGGAAGCTTACAATTCTTATGCAACAACAGACGATCATCTTATGCATATTGTAGGTGTTGTAAAAGATGATGATGGAAAAAAATATTATGTTACTAAAAATTCATGGGGTGCAAGCTCGAATGATTTTGGTGGATATTTATATATGTCTGAAGGATACATCCAAATGAAAACTGTGTCGGTAATGGTACATAAGGATGCGATCCCTAACGATATTAAAAAGAAAATTGGTCTAATTTAAATTAGAGAAGGGCTACTCTAAGTTTGTGTGCTTAGAGTAGTTCTATTTTTTATACTATCTCTATAGTGCGATGACTTTAAAGAAGAAGAAGTTGATTAACTCTGTTCCTAGAATAATAGAATTAGAAGAACATGGCTCCTACAGTATGGGGTTCTTAACACCTGTGCAAGAAATGAAACAGGTGCCTTTTCTCATTAAAAGAGTATTTTGGACGCATGGAGCAAATAAAGATACTGTTAGAGGAAACCACGCACACAAAGAAACTGAAGAAGTTATTGTTGCTATAAATGGTACAATTGAAGTAGAGGTTATCTTGGAAGATATGAAACGCCAGGTATTTTTACTTGATAACCCATGCCAAGGGTTGTACTTACCTCCAAGGGTTTGGCGTACTTTATATTTTAGCAAAGGAGCAATTTCCGTTACGTTAGCATCTTCGGATTACGACCCAGATGATTACGAAAAAGACATGGTAAATTGGTTGCAAAGGGATTATACAGACGATAAATTTTATTCTTAATTTAATTTTGGAATAAAAATTGAAATAATAATTGTTAATTGATCACTTAATTATATATATTGATATTTTTAATTAAGTGATTTTTAGTATTAGATTTTCAAAAGAGTATTTGATGATTGACTATTCTAACGAAACAATAAGTACTCTTCAATTTTTTGCCATATGACTCGAATACTATTTTACGTGCTTTCGATTACTTCCATACTAAGTTTTTCAACTACAGAAAACCTTTTTGCACAGGAAGATAAATCCCTTGATCATTACGTTCAAGCAGATGAGTTATATAAACAAAAAAAGTTTAGAGAAGCTATCGATGAATATAGTTTAGCCATTAGTTATGATTCTCTTCAAGAGAATTTTTACTTAAAGAAAGCTAGGTGTCAAGTTGTTTTGAATGAATTTAATAATGCTATTGATACCTTTGTAGAAGGGACAAGACGTTTTCCTGAGAATGGATTTATGAATTATCAATTAGCAAGACTTTATTTAAGAAAAGATTATTTTAAAGAGGCTATACATTATTATGATGAGTCTTTTAAATACTTATCAAATCCATCACAAAGAATTACAGCTAAGAATCAGATTATCATGATGCTCTTTAAAGAAGAAGAGTATGATAAAATCCGTCCTCATATTGAAGATGTATTATCTGTGGCTGATAATAACTATATCGCACTCTATTATTCTGCTAAGTTACACAACATGAATAAAGAATATAATGATGCTGTAGTGGATATTAAAAAAGCATTGAATTATGTTCCTTCAGAAAAACATTCTCAGACAGCAAGATTTTACTATGAGTTAGGTTACGCTTATTACAATTTAGAGGAGTATGAGAAATTAGCAAATGTATTATCAAAAGCTAATTATGGTCCTTATAAAAAATTGGTAGCCAAGCTAACACCAGAATATAAGTATTGGATAGCATTATGCTATTTCCAAATCTATGATTTCGATAAATCTACAAATTTACTTTTCAATGCACTAAAACAAGATCAGAGTAATCTAAAATTGCATGAATTGCAAATAAAAATTGCTGAGGTTACTTCAGATAAATCTGAACAGATTAGAAAAGCATACATGATGATTGATAATCTTGAGGACAAGCAAATGAAGGCTAAAGTGTATGAAGATGTAGCAAATTGGCAATTAAGCTCTGAGAAGTTTCAGGAAGCTGTAGTTTCTTGTGATTCGGCGCTAGTATTAGATCCTTATAATTATTTAGTAAAGTATACAAAAGCAGTAGCTTTATTTAAGCAAGATAAAACAGACGAATCAATAGTTGTTTTAGAAGACTTAGTACAATACAATGGTTTAGATGTAAAAACTAAATCTAAATATTATTTTACTTTAGGTATTGCTGCAATGAAAGAAAATGAGTTAGACATTGCTATTAACTCATTTAAAAGTGCAAAGCTGGATAAAACGTTTAAAGTTGCAGCGGATGATATTTTAAATTATCTAACTTCTAAAGGAGATAGTATGTAAATTAGTCTCTATTTTCCCAATTAGAGCTTTTATTTTCCTCTTTAGAAGGAATTAAGCCATCTATTAACGATGATTTTTTAGGCTTTTCTTTCCATCCTTGAATAGGTATTAAGTAAGAGAAATTAACACCCCCAAATGTTGAGTTAGATCTATCTGTAGAAGATCTATCAGGTTCTTTAAGAATATTTGTCATACTGGCAGAAAATCTTCCTTCTAACTGAAAATGACCAATCCCTGTAATGATATTTATTCCAGCACCACCTGCTAAAGAAACAGCTACAGGATTAGCAGGTTTGTCGTAATAATCATAAGCTTGATTATTAATATCAGAAAGAATTGTCTTTTTCTCTCCTACAAGAATATCAATCTCAGGTCCCACAGTTATAAAAAATTGAAATTTTCTTTTTCCAATATATATGTGTGTAAGTAAGGGAATTTGAACGTAATTAAACTGACGCTCGTACACCTCTTCAGTGATATCTTCTTTATTGAATTCTTTATAACCAATTGTAGCATAATTTACTTCAAACTGAGCTCCGAAATATTTTTCTGAATTATATTTCATCACAATTCCAAAAGTAGGTGCAGTCTCTGCAGATCTATTTACTGCTGGGTAAAAACCTACAGAAGAAGATGTATAACCACCTTTAATACCTGCAGAAATTCTAGCAGGATCTAGTAAGTTTTTTTGAGCAATAGCAGATTGAGTGATTACAACTACTAAAGGGAAAATTAAAAGAAGTGATTTATATATACTGCGCATGTAAAATCGATATATCGGTATTGAATTTTAGTAAAGATAATTATCTAATACTAATCTATAGTATTATGATTAGTAATTTATTAATTTTTGAAGATGATTATTTAGTTTTTAATCACCTAACTTTTTTAAGAACGAGGTAGTAAACAATTTCTATTTAGGCTTTTTAAAGTGCCTCAATTAGTAAGAATTTTGAATGATATAGGCTAAAGGTGAAATATTTGTCGAATGAAATATCGTGTTTATCGAAAAAAGGAAAGCGTTAAGCGAAATAGCGGTACTGTTTTTAAATATTAACTTATCTTTACAATATGCAAATAAGTTTTGTATCTAGGGTTTAACCCTAAGTGAGTTCTTTCTTTCGATAGAATAAACAAAAGGATATTAAAAAATTATTTGGTTTAATTGTTAAGGGGAGAGAAACTCACTGTATTGCAGTGAGTTTCTTTTTTTTAAAGCGATAAATGGTTGTAACTAAATTCTAATGGATTTGGAAATAGAAATGTAAATCCAATTTTCTTCTGAATTTTATCAGCATTTACAATTTTAAAAGGAGGTGATTTTTCCGTCTCTACAAACGTAGGAGAAATGTAATCTCCATACTTAGCAGAACTTTCGTAAACTACTCTTTTAGGAGGGTGTTCAGGTGCAACAACGTTAAATACTTTATTCCAGCTATTATGATCATTTACTTCTAAAATATGTAAGATGGCGCGAATAGCATCATCTCTAAAAACATAATTCACAGGTATTTCAGCATTATTTAAACCTTCTTTTCCATCAACGTATTTAGCAGGAATTCTATCGTAGCCCATCAATCCACCTAAACGCAGAATAGTAGCATCTAAGTCTGTATTTAATCTTAAAACTTCTTCTGCAAGAACAACAGATTTAGCTCTAGGTTGTTCAGATGTCTCAGCATTCTCATTAATTTCTTTATTAGAATCTTTATAAACACCCGTAGAACTAGTGTAAATAACTTTGTTTACAGGCAATTTCTCAATTACATCTTTTATTACTTTAATTTGTTCTGCATGGTACGTCATCATCTTATGTTGTCCATAACGAGGAGCAATACAAATAATTACAGCATCAGTATCTAGTAAGTCAGTTAATCCTTTAGGATCATTACATGTTGGGTCAAACCTTAAGTAGTATGGAGTAGCCCCTAAATCAGAAATTAGCGATAGTTTTTCTTCCGATCCTACACTTGCTTTAACTTCAAAACCATTTTTAATTAGTTTCTCTACAAGAGGTAGTCCAAGCCATCCAGCACCAATTACACTTACTCTTTTTATTTCTTTAAAATCCATAGTTTCGTTTAAGTTGGAGTGTTTTCTTTCAAGAAAGATAGTTAATCTTCTCGAAAATTAGAATTTTGAATTAATTCTTAAGAATTTTTCTTAGCAAAGTAAAACTTGAAAATAGTACTTTAAACTACTTTAGGTGATGGTTATTAAGTGCCGGTTCTTGATTTGGAACGTTGCAAAGTGTAATGTGAACGTTTTATTTTTTTGAGTGTCGATTACCATCTTTTTCATTAGTAAAATTGGGTATATGAAATGAAAAGTGTGCTCCCAAAACACACAACTTCTGATTAACTAATTTTTATGAATTGAAAATGGAAAAGAACTTTAAACTGTTACTTACTTCTGTCATCTCAATTCTATTTCTACTACTTAATAATGTAGTAGCAATAGCACAGGATGGAAAAGAAGTTTATTTGCAAGGATTCCACTGGGAATCAGCAGACGCCGCCCAAAAAGATTGGTGGCAAGTATTATCAACTAAAGCAGCTGCAATTAAAGCAGCTGATATTGATGGTATATGGTTACCTCCATCTTCTGATGCAGGTGATAGAGCGGGTTATCTACCAAGAAAATGGTATGACCTAAATTCTAACTATGGCTCTGAAGAAGAACTTAGAGCGTTGATATCTCAATTAAATAACCTTGGTGTTGTTTCTATTGCAGATATAGTTATTAATCATCGAGTAGGTTGTACAGGTTGGGCAGATTTCTGTGAACCTGCTTTAGGGTGTAATGGAATTACTTCTGATGATGAAGTAAATGAACAATTCCCAGGTGAAGGTTGTGGTGATTTTGACACAGGTACACCTTATAGTGCTGCAAGAGATATTAACCACAGAGATCCAGCTACGCAACAAGCGATTAAAGATTGGATGAATTGGTTAAAATCTGATGTGGGTTACTCTGGATGGAGATATGATTTTGTACATGGTTTTGCTGCAAATTATTTTGCTGATTATAACAATGCAACTTCTCCATCTATTTCAATAGGAGAGAATTGGACAAGTAATACGCAAGATATCATCAATTGGGTAGATGGTGCACAAGGTACTTCTACAGCATTTGATTTTCCTTTAAAGTTTGCTTTGCATAGTGCTGTAAATGGTAATTATGGAGTATTAAACAATGGTGGTAAGATGCCTGGTGTAGCAGGTACTTGGCCTCAGCAATCAGTTACATTTTTAGAAAATCATGATACTGAGCCAGTAAGACAAGGAGATCATCCAGGAAGTGCATTCCCTAATGATCCTGTTTCTAACTCTCAAGTATTACAAGGTTATGCGTATATCTTAACACACGCAGGTTCTCCAATGGTGTTTTATTCTCACCTTTTTGAATATGGCATTTACGATGAAATAGCACAAATGATTGCTATTCGTAAAGCGAATGATATTTCTAAAACAAGTGTTGTAAGTATTCAGCAAGCAGATGGTAGTGGTTATGCTGCAGTTGTAGACGATAAACTTGCAATGACAATTGGTAATACAAGTTGGAGACCAAATGGTTCTGGATGGATTATTCAAGCAGAAGGTCCTGGTTATATGATTTGGGATAAAGGAGTAGGTGTAAATACTGCACCTACTGTAACAATATATCCTTCTGTTCAACAATCTGATAATCCTATTGAAATAACATTATCAGTTATTGATGATAGAGATCCTAACTTATCGATTTATTATACTATAGATGGAAGTACTCCTACAATAAATTCGGCTGTTTATACGGCACCTTTTACTATTAATACAACAACAACAGTAAAAGCTATATCATTTGATTCAGAAAATAAATCGGGTCAAATAGAAAAGAAATTTTATGTTGGAGAACCTCTTCCTGTAATGACTGTTTATGTACAGAAACAAGCAGGTTGGGAAGCATTATATGCACATCATTGGGCAGCATCGCCTGCAGGTTCTGTATCAGATACAGAATGGCCTGGTGTAGAAATGCAACTTGTTGAAGGAACATCTAACTGGTATTCGGTTGCATTACCTGGTGCTGAATCAGCTAATTTTGTTTTTCATGATTTTGCTACTAATCAAGATACAGATGTAATTATCTCTGGTACTTCTTGGTATTCAGAGGGTGTTATTTCAACAGCTTGTACTGGTGGAGATTGTCCTGATGATGTTGAAGTTGTTACAATTTCTTCTGATCAATCAGACGCTACATTTATAGATTCGTTTTCTGTAAATCTTTCATCAAATGACGGAGCATCTATTTATTATACAGTAGATGGTACAACACCAACTACTTCATCTTTGCTTTATTCATCAACTTTAGTTTTTACAGAAACAACGGTTTTAAAAGCAAAAGCATTTAAAGGTAATCTTTCTTCTGAGGTTGTAACATCAACTTACACTAAAGAAACCGAAGAAGATAATAATAATAATAATAACTCAGGTCCAACTGCCAAGAAAGATAATTTTACTTGGGATAATGCGACAGTTTATTTTACAATGACTGACCGTTTTTATGATGGCGATCCTTCTAATAACAATGAGTACAACAGAGGGAAGGATGGTAACGGAGGAGATTATACTGATGACTCATCTGCTGGAGAATTCCATGGAGGTGATTTAAAAGGTATGACTGCAAAACTTCGTGAAGGATATTTTGAAGCGATTGGTGTAAATGCAATTTGGATTACGTCACCAGTTGAACAAATGCATGGATGGGTTGGAGGAAGTTCTGATGGATCTTTCCGTCATTATGGATACCACGGTTATTATGCACTAGATTGGTCAGAGCTAGATCGTAACATGGGTACAGAAGTAGACTTCCAAGAGTTTATTGATGAAGCTCACTCAAGAGGAATCCGTATTGTAGTAGATGTTGTAATGAACCATACAGGTTATGCAACAATGCAAGATATGGAAGAATTTGGCTACGGAACTGTAGATCCATCTTGGAGAGCTTGGCAACCATCTGGAGCAGATTCATGGCATTCATACCATGAGAAATTTGTTGATTATTCTTCTGGTGGAACATGGATTTCTAAATATTGGGGTCCAGATTGGATGCGTCATCCAGATGTTGATGGTTATGATGCCTGTTCTTCTGGAGGTGGAATTGATAATTGTGTTGGTTTCTTACCAGATTTAAAAACAGAAGATTTAGCACCAGTAGGTATTCCTCCAATTCTTGTTACAAAGTGGTCTCAAGAAGGAAAATTAGCAGAGAAAACAGCTGAATTAGATGCTTTCTTTAATGAAACAGGTTTACCTAGAGTAGTATCAAATTATATGATATTCTGGCTTACAGATTGGGTAAGAAAGTACGGTATTGATGGTTTTAGAATAGATACTGCGAAACATGTTGAGATGGAGCGTTGGGCTAGATTAAAACAATATGCTATTGCAGCTTTAGCAGCGTGGAAAGAAGAAAATCCATCAAAAGCAATGGATAGTAAAGAATTCTGGATGACTGCAGAAGTTTGGGGACATGGTAAGAATAAGTCGAACTATCATACTGATGGTAACTTTAATTCAGTAATCAATTTTAATCTTAAAAATGATGCACGTGTGGCAAGCAGAGATGCAAGTTCTTTAGAATCATTGTATTCAGAATACGCAACTATTAATGATGATTCTACATGGAACTCATTAAGTTATTTGTCATCACATGATGTAGTGCCACTGTTTGATCGTAACTCTTTACATGCAGCAGCACCAGGTTTCTTGTTATTACCAGGAGGTATTCAAATATTTTATGGTGATGAAACAGGAAGACCTGAAGGAAATTGGAGTGATGCAGAACAAAATACTCGTTCAGAAATGAACTGGGGTAATTTTAATACTGCTCAACATAATGTGTGGAAAAAGTTAGGTACTTTCCGTAGAGACCATCCATCTGTTGGAGCAGGTTCTCATAAGCAAATAGGAAGTGCTCCTTATACTTTTGTACGTGATTATAATAACCCAGCAGAACAACTTTCTGATAGAGTTATTGTAGCTGTAGGTGCACAAGGAACAGTTACTTTTGATGTTGCAGATTATTACCCTAACGGAGATACGATTATTGATCATTATACGGGTACAATGCAAGTTGTTGAAAATGGATCTGTATCATTTACAGCAGATGCAGAAGGTATTGTTTTATTATATGATAAAAACTACACTTACGTTTCTCGTCCAATTGTAAATATATCTCCAGATACACAATATGATGAAACTTCAATTACAGTTTCTATCTCAGCAATTGATGCAGAAGATCCTAATGTAGTTACTTATTATACTACTAATGATAGTGATAATAAAGAGGATTATCTTACTTGGGATGTTTATACAGGACCTTTTGATTTAATTCAATCGGCAACAGTTAGAGCAATAGCAGTTAATTCTTCAGGACGTACAGGTGCTGCAGAGAAAAAATACGCCGTGGGTCAGATTGACCCTATCAACGTATACTTCTACAAACCTGCAGATTGGGGTAATGCTAATATGCATCATTATGATGCTGTTCCTGTTGGCAGTACTGAGGATACCGCTTGGCCGGGTGCTACCATGACAGATGTTGGTAATGGTTGGTATCATGCAACTGTAACTGCATTATCTACGGGTATTGTATTTACAGACAATGGAGGAGCTCAATCAGATGATTTATCAAGAACTCAAGATGGTTGGTATAAAGATGGAAGTTGGTCAAATAGTTGTCCTGGCAATTGCCCTGGACCGATGGTACCTACTGTAACTATCAGTCCGGAAAGTAAAAATTTCTCTAATGGATCAGGAAATGTAACAATTTCTGCAACTCAAGATGGGGTGATCTATTATACAATTGATGGTACTACTCCATCGAGTTCATCATTAGAATATACGGGAGCAATAGCTGTAAATGGTAATGAAGGAGAGACAGTAACGATAACAGCAATCGCTTATAACGCAGAAGGCTCTTCTGATATTATTTCGGAAGTGTTTACTTTCAATCCTATCCAAACATTTACTATTTATGTAAAAAATTATAGTCACGTATATTATTGGAATGTAGAAGCAAATGGAACAATTACGGATCCAAATCCAGTAACATGGCCAGGTGTTGAATTACAAGCTGCTCCAGAAGTTGGAACAGGGTGGATGAAATATGAAGTTGAAGGAGGTACTTGTGCAAATGTTATTTTCACAAATAGCGGTGCAGGAAAAACTGGAGATTTATCTACTTGTGGTAACGAAGGCTTAGGTTATGAGAATGGCGCTTGGGTTGAAATTGGTGAAGATGAAACCGCTCCAACAATTGGAATGACTCCAGATAGTGGTACTTATGATGGACTAGTATCAATTTCTATTACAGCAACAGATACTAGAGATAATGCACCAACAGTTTATTATACAACTGATGGGACATTACCAACTACAGCATCTATGTCTGCAGTTACAACTGTATCTTTTGATTTAACTGATGTTGGAGATCATACTGTACAAGCGTTTTCTGTCGATGCATCAGGTAATACGTCAGCAGTAATTTCAAAAACATTTACTGTAAATGAAGTTATTGGAGGCTTTAAAGTATATTTCCAAGGAGCAAGTAACCCATTAATTCATTATTGGGGTGTAACTCCGGTAGGAGCAATAGCGAGTACAACTTGGCCGGGTGTAGCACTTACAGAAGGAGAGAATGGATGGTGGTATTTTGAATTTACATCAAATGTAACATCAACTAATCTATTATTCCATACTACTTCTGGTTATAAATCAGCAGATCTAACAAGAGATAAAGATGGCTGGTTTAAAAATGGACAATGGTATGATGAGGAACCACCTCAACCAGAAGGCTTAACAGTTCATTTTAAATCTTCTTGGGGTAGTAGTACAAAAATTCATTATTGGAATACATCAAATGGAACGTCATCAACATGGCCTGGAGTTGCAATGGTAGATGATGGAAATGGTTGGTATTCTTACACAATAAATGGAGCTACTTCTGCAAGTGTATTATTCCATAATGGTTCTGGACAACAAACTGGAGATTTGTCTAGAAATCAAGAAGGATGGTATAAAGATGGACAATGGTATGCTTCTAATCCAGAAAGTAGTGGAGCAAGAACATTTAATTTAGAAGATAAACTAGCTTTATCTGTGAAATTATATCCAACAATAGTAACTCAGAAAGCAACATTAGATGTTGTAATAATAGAAGAGAATACAAACGCTATTGTTAAAATATTTGATTTACAAGGAAGACAAGTAATTCCATCTGTAGAGCAACGTTTACCTCAGGGTAATAATCAGTTAGAGCTGAATACTAGTGATTTACCAAGTGGTATTCATTTAGTGCAAATTCAGATTGGTTCGTATTTAGAAGTAAAGCGAATACTTAAAAAATAAGAATTGTAATTTAATGAGCACAGAGAGTATCTTTCTGTGCTCTTTTTTTTGATAAAAAGTGTTTTTATAACATTATAAATAAGATAATTATACTTTTTGTTGATGTTGACAATAATATTATCTAAACTTATAAATCAACTACTAATTTATTTTTTGAGGTCTAATTTTACAACACTACTAACAATGTCTATGAATAATAAAATTACTATTCTATTTATTTTTTCACTGTGTACTTTTTTTACAAATTACAATTCGCACGCTCAGTCAGATTCTATCACATTTACTATTAAAGAATATCCTGTTTATACACCAAAAACAGCAGCTATCTATTTAGTGACTTCTTTAAACGAATGGGCACCAAACGATCCTAATTTTCAATTAAAGAAAAATGGTAAAGAATATTATATCCGTTTGCCAAAACAAGCAGGTAGTTTCCAATATAAATTTACTAGAGGTAATTGGAAAAGCGTTGAAGGCAATGATGTTGGAGAAATAAAATCCAATAGAGTGTATGACGCATCAAGTCCAAATGAAATTGATATCAAAATTTTATCTTGGCAAGACAAAGCAAAGCAATTTTTAAACAGAGTACAATTAGTTGTACAAGACGTTCCCGATGAAACTCCTTATGATGCAACTTTATTTGTTACAGGAGATTTTAATGATTGGAGAACAAATGATGTTGAAAGTAAATTAAATAAGCACCCTGATGGTAATTATTATATCACATTACCAATAGGAGTTCAGAAATTTAATTACAAAGTGACAAGAGGTTCTTGGGAATCTGTAGAAGGACGAGAGAATGGTCGAGCAATCGGAAATAGAGTCTATGATGTATCTATTGATGGTTGGAAAAAAGAAATTAAGGTAAGTAGTTGGGAAGACCTTTCTGGTAATACCATGACGCCTTATATGTTTTTACTACTTTTAGGAGCATTTCAAGGTATAGTTTTAATACTTTCAATTTTTAGTATCCAAGATAATAACCGTCAAGCTAATTTAATATTGATGGGCTTAATTTTCTTAACATCAATCGCTTTGATGTCTAGAGTGGCAATGTATTATAGAGATATGTTCCATGAGTTTCCTAAAATATATTTAGTACCAGAGTTATTACTATTTTTATATAGCCCACTATTTTATTTCTACATTAAGCAACTAACTGATTCAGAATCTGCAAAGAAAGATCTCTTTTATAGGTTTGTTCCTTTTGGGATGCAAATAATTACCTATATTCCTTTATTGGCAATGCCAAATGAAGAGTTTATTAATGGTGTCTTAGATAAAGAATTTAATTGGTTATTTAATCTTTTTGGTGGTTTAGGTTTACTCTTTAATATTTATTATTGGTGGAAATGTAAACAAGTATTGGATCGTCAGAAAGTAAATAATGTAGAAGTTCTATCAGAAGAAAGAAACCTAAATTATTTAAGTGGAGTGACGGCTGTTTATGCAGGTTGTTTAATTATTTGGGGTATGCTATATATTGTAGGCAGTGCCCACTACTTATTTGATTACAATCCACAGAATCTAATAGAATTCTTATCGGATACATTATGGTTTATGATTGCAAGTATCTCTTTTGTTATGGGTTATTATGCAATGAACCAACCTGAAATATTACGTATATCTGAGGTAATTAACTTTCCAGATAATATTCCGAACACAATAGTAAATTCGGAGAAGGTAGAACAAGAAGTTGTTAAAGAATTATCGTCAGATCTTATTGCAATAAAAAATGACCTTGCAATAAAAATGGGAGAAGAATGTCTTTATGAGAATGCTCGTTTAACACTTCCTGATCTAGCAAAAATTCTAGAAACAAACACGCATGATTTATCCAAAGTAATTAATGATGGATATAAGAAAAATTTCTATGATTTTGTGAATTCCTATAGAGTAGAAGCTTTTGTAGATGCCGTAAATGGAGATACAGATAACGAGCTGACCTACTTAGGACATGCCTATAATGTAGGCTTTAATTCTAAAACAGCCTTTAATAGAGCATTCAAAAAAGAAACATCAAAAACACCAACGCAGTATTTTTCTATGCTAAAAACACTCACAGAGGTCTCAAAATGAGTTGTTTTACTGTTAATCTTACCAAATTAAAAATTAATCTAAATAAAGATAATGCATCATTCATCTTTTCGTGTTAATTTTGTGAAGATTAAACAGTTTTGGGATAAAAGAGACCATGGCATATACTCAGGAAGATATTCTGAAGGCTTTATCAACAGTTGAAGAGCCAGATTTAAAAAAAGATTTAGTAACGCTGAACATGATTCGCGACGTTGAAGTAGAAGGAGACAAAGTGTCTTTTACTGTAGTTTTAACTACGCCTGCTTGTCCGTTAAAAGAATTAATCAGAAAGCGTTGCGAAGATGCAATTTACAGAGATGTTGCTGATAATTTAGAAATTACGGTTAACATGACTGCAGAAGTTACATCCATTAAGCAAAATGGCCCTGTTTTACCAGGTGTAAAGAATGTAATAGCTATTTCATCTGGTAAAGGAGGTGTTGGTAAATCTACTGTTACTGCAAACTTAGCATTGGCTTTAGCCGAAACAGGTGCAAAAGTAGGTGTAATGGATGCTGATATTTACGGTCCTTCAATTCCAACAATGTTTAATTGTGAGAATGCTCAGCCGGGTGTTGTTCAAAGAGGCGATAAAAATATTATTATTCCAATTGAAAAATATGGAGTGAAATTATTATCAATTGGTTTCTTAACATCACCAGATAATGCTGTTGTTTGGAGAGGCCCAATGGCTAGCTCTGCAATCCGTCAATTCTTTATGGATACAGATTGGGGAGATTTAGATTACTTACTAATCGATTTACCTCCAGGTACAGGTGATATTCATTTATCATTAGTACAAACAGCAAAAGTTACAGGAGCTGTAATTGTTACTACACCTCAAAAAGTAGCTTTAGCAGATGCAGTACGTGGCTACAAAATGTTTGCATCCAAAGATGTGAATGTACCAATATTGGGTGTAGTAGAAAATATGTCTTATTTTACTCCTGCTGAACTTCCTGAAAACAAATATTATTTATTTGGACAAGATGGTGGTAAAACATTTGCTCGTAGATATGAGATACCATTTTTAGGTGAAATTCCTTTGGTACAAAGTGTTCGTGAAGGTGGAGACGATGGTGTACCTGTAGTGATGGAAGAAGGAAATCCAGCAGGTAGATCATTTGTGAAGATTGCAGAAGAATTAGCAAGAAATATTGCAATTCGTAACGCTGAGTTACCAGAGACTGATCAAGTAGAGATCAAAACCTGGGAATAATTAGAATGATGTATAAACCTCAAGGTTAAAGATATATGAGTCAATCATTAATAGAAAGAGTAGAAAAAGCATTGGAGACAATTCGCCCATATTTAGAAGCTGATGGTGGCGATGCTAAAGTTACTGAAGTAACTGAAGATGGCATTGCAAAAGTTGAGCTTTTGGGTGCTTGTGGTTCATGCCCTATGTCTGCAATGACATTGAAGGCAGGAATTGAGCAGGCAATTATCAATGCAGTACCAGAAGTTGTTAAGGTCGAGGCTATTAATATGGCTGTAGAAGAGTAATAATTTCTTAAGAGTAACCTTTTAGAAAGAGCTATCTAATTTTAAATTAGATAGCTCTTTCTGTTTATAATAAGTCATTTATTGTAATAAGTAGGTTAAATAATGACAATTAAATGTTTGGATGAAATCGTTTTATAACTATCACATCATCAATACATTTAAAAAAAAACATTATGAAATCTCTTTACACTATTTTCGTTGTTATGTTATTTTCTTCTTTTGTTAACGCTCAAGATATTACAAGCATCGATCCTGATGATCCTTATTACTTATTAGATCATCCAACACACTTACAAGTAAACGAAGTTTTAGGATTAAAAGATCATGATATAGATTTTGTAAGATTAGAGGGTTCAACTCTTCAATTTTATAACCAATATAAAGAAAGAACAAGAAGTTATGAATTGGCTTTTGATAGCGATTTTAGAACTGATCAAGCTTGTTTAGTAGAATATAATGTAGCTAATTCTAATGGTAATACCGTAAAAGTAGCTTACGAGCATGGTAGAGGAAATACATTTAAATGCACAATTTATATGTATGATAAAGACGATGCATTGATTATGAAAGTAGCTGCTGATAAAATATTAGATTCTTTTTACTTTTAATTATAAGTGACCTTGATATAAAAAAAAGACCTTACCTCTAATGAAAGAGATAAGGTCTTTTTTATGTCTAATTTTGAAACTAAGCTTTGTTCATTAAGCTTTCAATTTCCTCAATTTCGAAAGGTATATTACGCATTAAATCAAATGGTTCTCCAGTTTCTTGGATAACATAATCATTTTCAATTCTTATACCCATATTTTCTTCACGAATGTATATACCAGGTTCTACAGTAAATACCATTCCTGCTTCAAAAGTCTTATATCTATGTCCATAATCATGTACGTCTACTCCAATATGATGAGAAGTACCGTGCATGAAAAATTTCTTGTAAGCAGGCCATTTTGGATCTTCATTAGCAACATCATCAGCTGTAATTAGTCCTAAACTTAATAACTCTTGCGTCATAAGGTTACCAACTTCAACATGGTAATCTACTAGGTTGTTACCAGGTACAAGCATTTTTGCAGCAGCTTTATGAACACGTAAAACAGCACTGTAAACAGCAGCTTGGCGCTCAGAAAATTTACCGTTTACAGGAATTGTACGTGTTAAATCAGATGCATAATTTCCATACTCACAACCAAAGTCCATTAACATTAGATCACCGTCTTTACAAACTTGATCGTTGTCAATATAATGGAGTACACAAGCATTAAAGCCAGAAGCAATAATTGGCGTGTAGGCATGTCTTCTAGAGCCATTACGTACAAACTCGTGTGTAATTTCTGCTTCTATTTCGTATTCTTTTACACCTGGTTTAGTAAATGCAAGAACTCTTCTAAATCCTTGTTCAGTAATATCACAAGCTTTTTGCATTACATCAATTTCTGGTTGAGATTTGATTGTACGCAAATCATGCATAATTGGAGCTAAGCGCATGTAATTATGTAGCGGATATTGTTTCTTACACGTAACTCTAAACCTATCATCTGGAGTTTCTACAGTAGTATCTGCACGAAGGTGTTCATTTGTATTTAAGTAGATGTTTTCAGCATCAAATACCAAAGATTTAAATGTTGTTTCAAAATCTGATAACCACATTACAGTTTCAATTCCAGAAACTTCTGTAGCTTGTTTTTTTGATAATTTTGCACCTTCCCAAATAGCAATCTCATCATTTGTTTCAATTAAGAATAAGATTTCTCTGTGGGCAGGATCTTTTGCATCAGGGTTGATTACTAAAATACTTTTTTCTTGATCGATACCGCTTAGATAAAAAATATCTGTGTGCTGAATAAATGGCATTGTACCATCTGCACTTGTTGGCATTATATCATTTGAATTGAAAACGGCTACAGAACTAGGTTTTAATCTTTCTACAAAGCGTTTACGGTTCTCAATAAATAATTTAGGATCGATTTTGTCGTATCTCATTTCAATATATGTTATATAGTATGTGACGTTAATTCCAATAAATAATGTATTTATCCGATTATGAATGGAAGTTAAATCATTTTATTAGAAATAATTGTATAATGTTTACTTAAATCTTTTTACTACAACATTTACAGTCTAAATTAGAATAGAAATTCTAACCATAAAATGTGTATTGTGATAAAAATTAGATTACAATACCTAATTTACTTCTTCCGTTGATTTTTTAAAACTATATGATTTACCAATTTTTTACTAAACATAAATTCAGTACTACTACCATTCTACAAAAAATGCTATTTATATTATTGATTATCAATAGCATGAATTTTTCTGTTGTCCATTCTCAGATAGAGAATAGATATTGGTTAGTATTTGATGATAGATGCGAGAACGATAATTTAGATATTATTAACCTATCTATATGCGAAAGTTATCTTGAAGAACTACATCAAATGGGTTTTTATGAAAAGACAACTTCTCGTTGGTTAAATGCAGTTACCGTGAATATTAAATCAACATCTGATTTAAATAAACTATCATCATTACCTTATATAAAAGAAATAAAACCAGTGAATAGAAACTGGAAGTTAGCATCAAATACATATAAAGATGTAAAACGATCTTCTTATGCATTAATTCAAATTAATCCAGATACATTGTATAATTCATCTTTAAATGGAAATGGAGTTAAGATAGGAATTATTGATGCTGGTTTTTGGAAATCGAATACTAACGATTATTTAAAAACTATTTTTGAAGAAGATAGAGTACAAGGCTTTAAAGATTATGTAGCAGGTGTAGAAACTTCAGAAAATATATTTTTTAATAGTAAAAGAACAGGTTCAGATAGTCATGGAACTTCTGTTTTTAGAATGATTGGAGGAAAAGACAACCATATGAGATATGGTTTAGCGGATAAAGCAACCTACTTTTTAGCAAGAACAGATAATGGAGATACTGAAAATAGGTCTGAAGAAGAAAATTGGATTGCGGCTTTAGAATGGATGGTAGATTCTTTAGATATCCATTTGATAAATAGTTCTTTAGGGTATTCTATTGGTTTTGACGACCCTAAAGAAAATTACTCTCCAGAAGATATGGATGGTAAAACATCGATGGTAACTAGAGCAGCAGAAATTGCAGCAGAAGAAAAGAATGTTTTGTTGGTAGTTTCAGCAGGAAATGAAGGTGATAATAATAAATGGAAAGTGGTGAGTGCCCCAGCAGATGCAAGAGGAGTGTTAAGTATTGGCGCTACAACTAAAACAGGAACAAAAGCTTCGTACAGTAGTATTGGTCCAGAACAGTTGAATTATGTTAAACCAGAAGTTTCTTGTTTCTCATTATTTGGGACATCGTTTTCTGCCCCGGTAATTACAGGGTTAGCAGCTTGCTTGTGGCAATATAAACCTTCTGCTACAGCTGCAGAAATAAGGGGAGCAATAATTCAGTCTTCTTGGTTTTACCCTTATGCAAATAACTATATTGGTTATGGCGTTCCTGATGCCGCTAAGGCTATTCATATTTTAGGAGATGAGGTCTCAAAGTCCTCTGTATCAGAAATTATGGCTTATGATGAGAAGAAAATAAAAGTAAAAGAGGGTAATAATGAGGGAACTCTGTTAATAGCGTATCATAAAGAGTCTGAAACTATTGTAATTAAACAAGAATTTATATATTTGAAGGAAGGTACTTGGTTAGTTAAAAAACCTAAAAAAGCAATCAGTACTACTCTTTGGACAGGAAAACGACACATTGAAGTTTTTTGGAAAAAGTAATTAACTATCAAAATCAATAATACATGAAGTTGTTCGTTCGCATTAGCTTAATTTTTACTAACATCTTTTTACTAACAAATTGTTCACAGATTGATAAAATTCATGATAGTGATCAAGTATACTATTTTGATCTAGAGAGTTTAATAGACAGTGCTGTCGCAGATCTTGATAGAAAATCTCCTTCTGTAGAAAAAGAAATTGACTACGATGGAGAAAAAGATGTTATTGATGTTAAAGACATCGATTGGGAAAAAGAATTGGAAGTATTTGCTCAAGCAGATATTAACCGACCTGTCTTAAAAGACAGTTATGTAACTGTAATTACAAATAAAGACGATGGTCTAAAGGTGACTAGATATGAAGCCAGTGGACCACGTGAAATTGTAAGATGGCTAGAATTATCTCAGGATAAGAATGGTAAACTTATTTCTGTAGCGTTTAAAATGTTTACAGATAATTCTTTATTTTCTTCACAAAAAGAGGGGAAATTAGAGTTTACTATGAATCAGAAATTAAAGAGATATTCTTTGGCTGGAGCTGAAACTATTCTCTTTTTAGGAGAAAAAAACTATGCCGTTAAAGGTAACTTGGTGTATTAAAGACACTTACAATTATTGAATTTGTAATCAAAAAAACAAAAAAAAAGAGGCTTAAACGTCTCTTTTTTTGTTAATGAAGGAAAAAATACACAATAAATTGCCTTAAACACTAACGATTGTGAAGCAGAGGAGGAAAAGAACTTATAAATCACTTACCTTTGCACCCTATTAGAAAAAACGTTAGCGCTTTTGTCCACATCATCATAGCTCGAGGCTGTCCGCCTCGAACAAGAAGAGAAACAAGGAAGGAAGCGTTCTAAAAAACAAGAAATGGCAAAATTTAGTGAATTAGGGCTTAAAGAAGAATTGCAAGCAGCAGTCGCAGAGCTCGGTTTTGAAGAACCAACACCAATCCAAGAAGAAGTAATACCAACGCTTCTTACAGAGGATTTAGACTTAGTTGGTTTAGCACAAACAGGTACTGGTAAAACTGCGGCATTCGGCCTTCCACTCCTTCATCGCGTAGATGTGTCGGATAAAAGAACGCAAGGTTTAATCTTATGTCCTGTACGTGAATTAGGATTACAAATCGCAAAAGACTTAGAGAACTTTGCAAAAAAGATTCCTGGTTTAAGAGTTGTAGCAGTTTACGGAGGATCTCCAATCGATCAACAAATTCGTCAATTAAACCGAGGAGCACATATTATTGTGGCAACTCCTGGTCGTATGCACGATTTGATTCGTAGAAATAAAACAGATATTTCTGCAGTTGAAACAGTTGTATTGGATGAGGCAGATGAAATGCTTAAAATGGGTTTCAAAGATGAGCTTGACGCTATCTTAGATCAAACTCCTGACGATAAAAACGTATGGTTGTTCTCAGCAACTATGCCAAGAGAAGTGGCACGTATCGCTTCTAACTACATGACTGACCCTAAAGAAGTTACTGTAGGTACAAAAAACACAGGTAATAAAAATGTAAAACATTATTGTTATATGGTAAGAGCGAGTGATCGTTACGAAGCCTTAAAACGTATAGTGGATTACAATCCTAATGTTTATGGTATTGTTTTCTGTCGTACTAGACAAGAGACAAAAGATGTAGCAGAACGTTTAATGCAAGATGGTTACAATGCAGATGCATTACATGGTGACTTATCTCAAGCACAACGTGACTACGTGATGGGTAAATTCCGTCAAAGAACATTACAGTTATTAATCGCAACAGATGTAGCTGCTCGTGGTCTTGATGTAAACGATTTATCTCACGTAATTAACTACAATCTTCCAGATGATATCGAAACGTACACTCACCGTTCTGGCCGTACAGGTAGAGCTGGTCGTGATGGTACTTCTATCGCTATTGTTCACATGCGTGAAAAGCACCGTTTGAGAGCTATCGAACGTGTTATCAAGCAAACATTTATTACAGATCCAATTCCTTCTGGACCACAAATCTGTGAGCGTCAACTATTCCACTTAGTGGATCGTATGCACTCAGTAGAAATGGTTGAAGAAGAAATTGAGCAATACTTACCAAAAGTATACGAGAAATTAGAAGACTTAAGCCGCGAAGAAATCGTAAACAGATTTGTTGCTTTAGAATTCAACCGTTTCTTAGATTACTATAGAGGAGCAAGAGACCTTAATGCAAGCGATAGAAGAGATAACACTAATACTCGTGAGCGTGGTGAAAATAACCGTAGATCTGCTGAGTCAGGTTTCACAAGATTCTTTATTAATCTTGGTAAACGTGATGAAGTTAGCCCTAAAGAGTTAATTGACCTTATCAATAAAGGTGTTAAAGGTGATCGTATCGACATCGGACGCATTGATCTTAAGCAAAATTTCTCTTTCTTTGAAGTAGGAGAAGGTAGAGATCAAGATGTTATTTCTGGCATGGGTAGCTTAGAATACAACGGTCGTAAGATCGATGTAGAGGTATCTAATGGTGCTGGCGGTGGCGGCGGAGATCGTCGTCGTGGCGGTGGCGGTGGAGACCGTCGTCGTGGTGGATTCAGCGGCGGTGGCGGTGGAGATCGTCGTCGTGGCGGAGGAGGCTACGGTGGTGGAGATCGTCGTGGCGGTGGAGACCGTGATCGTCGTGGTGGTGGAGATCGTGATCGTCGCGGAAGCGGTGGTGGCGGAGGACGTCGCAAGTATAATAAAGACTAAGTTCCCTTTTGGGCATAGATATATTGAAGATCGGGAATGTTTATTCCCGATCTTTTTTAATTTGCAAGATATTTTATTTTTAGTCTGCTTAAGTGTATATGAATTGGGAAGCATTATTCTGGAAGTTTTTAAAATTTGGGGTTGTAGGGTTCTCGGGAACATTTATTGATTTCGGGGTAACTTACCTTATCAAAGAAAAACTTAAAGGGCATAAATATTTAGCAAACAGTACAGGTTTTGTATTGGCTGCAACAAGTAATTATATTCTAAATAGAATATGGACTTTTCAGAGTCATGATTCTAATGTGAGTATTCAGTTTATTAAATTTTTCTCTGTATCAATTATTGGATTAGCTTTTAGTAATGCTATAATATGGTTACTGCATGAGAAATTTAAATTGAATTTCTATATCTCAAAAGTGTTAGCAATTGGTGTTGTAATGATTTGGAATTTCTTCGGAAACCTGATTTTTACATTTGGCGAATAATAGTGATTAAGTTTGGTATTGAAACCTATTACTTGATTAAATTGTAAATTCAAATAACTCATCAACCAATACTACTATGCTTCAAGATAAAAGAGATTATATCAAAAGATTAATCAAGGATTTGGAGAAAATGATGCTCCGTTTTCAAGGTTTAGACTGGCGGTTACATAGAGATGAAATAGAATCTACAGTAGACAAATACATTACAGAGATCATGAAGATAAACCCTGAGGACGATACTCAGGAAATGATTTTAAAAGTAATGGATCTATCCGCTAAATTAGATTTTATCCAACTTGAATTACTCACTGATGCTTTGGCCTCTAAAGGTAAAGTTACAGGAGAACGGAAGTATTTAGAAGCAGCACTGAAATTATATCAAAAGATAGAAGACGTAGACGTAATGACTTTCTCCTTTGTACGTCATCAAAAGATTAGTGAATTAACTACGATGTTAACTTAATGCCGATTTTACAATAAAATCACATTTAATAAAGGGTCATTTAACATCTAATCGATAAGAATACTTTATCAGATTATTTTCTTTTGTATTTTGCACCCATAAATAGACTTAATAACATATCATCCTATATAATTCCTTCAATGAAGAAGTATTTTTTTACATTAATGATATTTTGTCTTGTATCAATCGGAATACAAGCACAATCAGATAGATGGCAACAAAGAGCCAATTATAAAATGGATGTTGAGCTTGATGTAAACACCCATAAATTCCAAGGAAATCAAAAAATAGAGTACTATAATAACTCTCCAGATACTTTACATAAAGTATTTTATCACTTATTTCTTAATGCTTTCCAACCAGGTAGTATGATGGATGTGAGGTCTAGAACAATTGAAGACCCTGATGGTAGAGTAAAAGATAGAATTTCTAAGTTAACAAAAGAAGAAATAGGTTACGAAAAGGTACTATCATTAAAACAAAATGGTAAAGCTGTAGACTATAAAACTGTTGGAACAATCTTAGAAGTAACATTACATAAACCGATTCTACCAAATAGTAAAGCAACTTTTGTAATGGATTTTGAAGGGCAAGTACCTATTCAAGTTCGTAGAACAGGTAGAGATAATAAAGAAGGAGTAGCTTATTCAATGGCGCAGTGGTACCCTAAAATGGCAGAATACGATTACGAAGGCTGGCATCCAGATCCTTATGTAGGACGTGAATTTTATGGTATTTGGGGAGATTTTGATGTTAAGCTTACTTTAGATGAGAAATATGTAGTTGCAGCAACAGGTTATTTGCAAAATGCAGAAGATGTTGGACACGGCTATGAAGGAATTAAGAAAGGAGCAAAATCTAAAAATGGCAAATTAACTTGGCATTTTATAGCTCCTGAAGTACATGATTTTACTTTTGCTGCTGATCCAGATTTCAATCATAAGATTGTAGAGATGGACAATGGCCCAGAGCTTCATTTCTTTTGGAAGAAAAACCAAGGAATTGATGATGTATGGAATAAATTACCAGACTATTTAGAACAAGCAATTTTATATACAAACAAACGTGTAGGCAAATACCCGTATAAAGTATATAGCGTTGTTCAAGGTGGTGATGGTGGAATGGAATACGGAATGCTTACTTTAATTACAGGTAAAAGAAACCTAAATAGTTTAGTAGGTGTAACGGTGCACGAAATGCTACACAGTTGGTTCCAATTTGTTTTGGCTACAAACGAAAGTTTATATGCTTGGATGGATGAGGGTTTCAACTCTTACATTGGCAATGAGATAGAAGAGAACGTAAATGGTAAAGATGATGGCCATGGAGGATCTTATAAATCTTATTTCTACGTTGTTAAAAGAGGAATTGAAGAACCTCTAAGTACTCATGCAGACCACTTTGAGAAAAATGCAGCCTATTCAATTGCATCATATTCTAAAGGAGCTGTATTCTTACACCAACTAAGCTATATTGTTGGGCAAGAAACTTTTGATAAAGGTTTTAAGAGATACTACGAAGAATGGAAATTTAAGCATCCTAATGCAAATGATTTTATTCGAGTAATGGAAAAAGAATCTGGTTTAGAGTTACAGTGGTACAAACAATACTTTGTTTATTCTACAAAAACGATAGATTACGGAGTACAAAATACCTTTACTGAAGGTGATACAACTTATATTACCTTAGAACGAATTGGTAAAATGCCAATGCCTATGGAAGTAAAAGTATCTCTTGACGACAATATAGAAATAACTTATTATATGCCTCTTAGAATGATGAGAGGAGGTAAGAAATCTGAAATTGAAGGTAATTGGGTTCAATTAGAAGATTGGCCTTGGACGCACCCTCATTACACAATTGCTGTTCCTACAAAAGGGAAGAAATTAAAACGTGTAGAGATAGACCCATCGCAAAAAGTTGCTGATATTGATAGGACTAATAATGTTCTTGAAGTATCTTACATAATAGAAGAAGGAGCGGGGCTTTAATGCTCTTTCAGATTACATTTTGTACGAGTAATAAATTATGTCGAATAGACCTAAAAATATAGATTGGGTAGCTTACCTAAAAAACTTTTACGTTTTATCAGCACTCGTTTTTTTAGTTTGGATTTCATTTTTTGATAACGATAACCTTCTTAGAAGAAGAAATCAGAAAGCGAAAGAACAAGAATTGAAAAACCAGGAAACGTATTATAAGTCAGAAATACAAGACTTACATCGAAAGATGAGAGAACTTAATACGAATGACCGAGAGTTAGAAAAGTTTGCTAGAGAAAAATACTTACTCAGAAAGAAAGGCGAAGACGTTTACGTAATCAAAGATCTTTCGAAAGAGAAATAAATAGAATCACCATTAATATTAAATTATTAGTGGTGATTTTTTTTGATCAATTTTATAGAATAACATCCTTTATAGGTTCTTTTTGCAGGATTAATATAGGAAAGTAACGATTGTTGATTTTTTGTCTAGTGGTATAAATAGTCATTTTGATATATATGAGAGTATTTGTTGCATCGAATTTTTTAATCAAGTGATAGCAAACATAATCGAAATGAATAAACAAATAACTCTACTCTTCTTACTATCAATTTATTTAATAATAGGAGGATGTTCACGTATAGATACATCAGTATTAAAATCTGCAGTAACACTAAATACAGCTCTTTATCAGCATACATTTAAAGTAGAAAATACAACAGTTAAGAAAGTATTTCTAGAAATAGAGTGTAAAGGGGCTTATGCTAATTTATCTATTAAAGAAGGAAAAAATACGTTAGTAGACGAGCTTGATATACCGAATAAGGGAAGGCATACATTTTCTATCTTAGTAGACTTTAAAAATTATGGTATAAAAGAACTATCCTTCATAAATAAAGGAAGTGAAATTGTACTTCATCAACTCAAATTTTCTGATTATGAAGGAATAACTATTCCTCAATTTAAAGATATTTCAGAGGCATCTGGCTTTACTACCGAGGTAACTTGGAAGTATGGAGGTCCATCTATTGGCGATATTAATAACAATGGATATTATGATTTTGTATTAAATAACCATGATAAAGTACCTGCAAAGTTATTTTGGAATAAAGGAAATGGACAAGTAGAAGAAAATAAAAAACCTTTAATGAAATGGGATATTCATGGATCTGCTGTAGCTGATTATGATAATGATGGAGACTTAGATATTTTAATTTCTCAGGGAGGAGGAAACGGAACAGACCCTCAGCCACCACATTTATTAAGAAATGACAATGGTACTTTTAAGCATGTATCTAAAGAGGTAGGAATAACTTTAGGAGCAAGAGGAAGGTCAGTACGCTGGATTGACATGGATTTAGATGGAGACCTTGATTTACTTTTTATTAATGCTGAAGGGATAAATGCTTCTGATGGAGCACAACATATTCTATATGAGAATTTAGGCGAAGGGAAGTTTCAGAATAGAAAATCAGAAGGAATAGAGAAAGCAAAAGGAGAACGTGTCTTAGTTACTGATATTAATAATGATCAAATAGACGATTTAATTCTTTTTGAACCACTTTCTATATGGCTAGGAAATGGTGATTTTACTTTTTCTGATGGAAGTGAAAAGTGGTTATCAAAAAAAATGCAGAATACTGAATACATAACAGGTGCAGCTGCTATTGATATTGATAACGATGGGCATTTAGACTTATATTTAAGTAGAGGGAAAACATATTATCAGACAGCAAATAAATCGTTTGATTTTGATCCTATACATCAAAAAGTAGATATAAGAGATGAAGGGAATAAAGGAGTTACAAGCATGGAATTTGATGCATATGGAGATATTGTTTTATCAAATATGTTTCTGTGGTATAGAATGTATGATGATGGATTTCCTATTTATTTAGGAAGTGAAAAAGTAGCTATAAATTCTATAAAAGAAATAGATTCTGTAAAGGTGACTCAAGAAATGGCTAAAGGATGGTCTACTGAACGTACTAAAAATGGATGGTATTTTGGCTATTTAGGTAATGGGAAATGGAAAGTAGAGTGGATCAGAAATAATGATATTTATTGGGATGTTAGATTAACAATTTCTGGAGTTCAAAGTGTTACTACTGAGTGGAATCCACAGAATAGAAATGTTCAAGATATTTTATTAAGAAATACAGGCAATGGTTTTGTTGATAAATCGATAGAGTGGAATATTCCAAAAGGAGGAAGTCACCAAGGTGTAACAGTGGCAGATTTTAATAATGATGGATACTCAGATCTATTTGTATACAGGTTTGGTTTTTTACAATCAAGAGTTACAGATTGGTTATTACTGAATAATGGTAGAGGACAATTTGAACTAACTACATCACATGGAGCAATGGATAGTAATGATAAAGGGCATGGAGATATGGGGCAAGCATTTGATTACGATTTAGATGGAAATGTAGATTTATTGAGCGGAAGTGATAATTATGGTAAGTGGTATTTATACAAAACCTTGAATACTAATGATTTTAACTTTTTGGAGGTTAGAGTAAATTATAGTGAAGAGAAGAATGTAGACCCAATATCTGCTATTGTTATTGTAGAAACAGCTTCTAACACTTATAAAAAACGAGTAGGGTCTGCAGGAGAAATACATTCACAGAGTTTACTAAATACTGTCCATTTTGGATTAGGAAAAGAAGATAAAGTGAAGAAAGTAACTATTAAATGGAGGAATGGTGAGCAATGTATTATCAATACTCCACCTATAAATGGAGTTGTTTCTACACCAAAAATGAAATAGAATCAATAGTAAATAATAACAGTTAATTGAAAAGGTTAGTAATTTTTACGAGCCTTTTTTTTCTAAAAAAATCGAACATAGAATTGAATCGTCTTATTTAAATATAATTTTCTTAAATACTTAAGAGCTTTAACTAAAACAATCGACTATAATAGCTAAATTTGCAGGCTCAATATTTTGAGGTAGTGAAACATAAGTAGACACTAAATAGTTTGCTTATTGATGAAAGGGGAGTAAAAAAAACTTAATGGATACAAAGTTTCAGATACACCGTTTAAGTAACGGTATCAGAATTATACATAAACAAATTAAGTCAACAAAGTTAGCCCATTGTGGCGTAGCAATTAATGTTGGTAGTAGAGACGAAACGCTAGCTCAACAAGGCATTGCTCACTTTTGGGAGCACATGGCTTTTAAAGGAACAAACAAGAGAAAAACATATCATATTTTAAATAGTATCGACTCCGTTGGAGGTGAGTTAAATGCTTACACTTCTAAAGAGAAGATTCATTTCTATTCTTCAACTTTAGTTCAACATTTTGAGAAATCTGTTGATGTATTATCAGATTTAACGTTTAACTCAAATTTTCCTGTGAAGGAGATTGAGAAAGAACGTTCGGTTATTTTAGAAGAGATGGCATTGTACAGGGATGACCCTGCAGATTCTATTGGAGATGAATTTGATGAACTGATTTTCCCTAATCATCCTTTAGGAAGAAATATTCTAGGGACTATTGAAAGTGTGAATAGTTTTAAGCAACAAGATTTTTTTGATTTTATTGCTCAAAACGTAGATACACATCAAGTTGTAATTTCTTCAATATCAAACCTTCCTTTTGATAAGGTGTTAAGTATTGTAGAAAAATATTTTGGAGGTATCAAGGAAGCTAAAAACGACCGATCAAGAAAGATATTTACGGGTTACAAACCTACATTGGTAGAAAAGTTTAAGCCAATAACACAGTCACATGTTATGTTAGGGGCAGAATCTTATGAACTTCACCATAAAAAAAGAATGCCTTTTTTCTTATTGACAAACCTTTTAGGAGGTCCTGCAATGAATTCTAGATTAAATTTAGGGATCCGAGAAAAGTATGGTTATGTGTATGATATTTCAGCGGGATCATCAGCTTACCTAGATAGCGGACAGTTTAGCATATACTTTGCTACAGAAGATAAGAAACTTAATAAATGTCTAAAGTTAGTCCATAAGGAATTGGCTTCTTTAAGAGATAAAAAATTAGGTATTCAGCAATTAAGATCTGCAAAACAGCAGATAATGGGACAAATTGCAATGTCTGGAGAAAGCAATTTATCTATTATGTTAGGAATGGGTAAAGGGCTTTTAGATAAAGAAAAATTTGAGTCTTTGGAAGAAATCTTCCAGCAAATTCAGGCAATTACATCAGAAGATTTAGTTGAAGTAGCTAACGAAATGTTTGCAGAAGACAGATTGACTACTTTAATTTATCACCCAGAATCTAAAAAGTAAATTAGCACTCACTTTAGAGTTGTAAACATATTTTATATAATGGTAAAAGGTAACATACGTGTTTTTTTATTTGTAGGCTTTTCAGTCTTATCAATTTCTTTGATAGTTTATTTTTATCAAGTTTTCTTTACTCCCAATATTATGGTGGGGCAAGAAGAACGTAAAGTAATTAGAATACCACACAATGCAACAATAGAGAATGTAACAGATACTTTACAGAAATATGATTTTATTTCTGGACTAGTACCATTCCGTTTTGTGAGTAAAGCATTAAAGTATAACGAAAATATTAAACCAGGTTTATATGTTTTAAAACCTGAAATGACAAATAATGAAGCGGTCAGGTTTTTAAGATCTGGAGCTCAAACCCCAATTAAAATTACATTTAATAATGCAAGAACTACTTGGGATGTAGCAGAACGTATTACACAGCGGTTAGAAATAACTCCAGAAGAGTTTTATGATGTAGTTACAGATAAAGAATTTTTAGACGATTTGGGGTTAGACTCATTATCGGTAAAAAGTATTTTTATTCCGAACACCTATGAAGTCTATTGGACTATTTCTGCTAAAAGTTTAGTAAAGAGATTAAAGAAAGAACACGATCGTTTTTGGAATGATGCAAGAGATGCAAAAGCTGAAAAGATTGGATTAACTCCTTTTCAGGTACAGATATTAGCATCTATAGTAGAATCTGAAACTATAAAAGCAGACGAAATGCCAAAAGTGGCAGGGTTATACATTAATCGTTTAAATAAAAATTGGCCATTACAATCAGATCCTACTGTTGTTTATGCAGCAGTAGAGGTAGGTATGGTAGAAAATTTTACTGATGTAAAACGTGTTTTAAATAAACATTTAGAAGTAAAGTCTCCTTATAATACGTATAAACATACAGGTTTACCTCCGGGGCCAATTAGAATTCCTTCTACGCAGGCAATGAACGCAGTATTAAACACTATAAAACATAAATACATGTATATGGTTGCTGATGCAGATTTTTCGGGATATCATCATTTCTCAAAAACATTATCAGAGCATAATCGATATGCACGTATTTATCAGAATGCGTTAAACAAAAAAAGAGTTTATAAATAATAGGTATCACATCTATTTTAAGTAAAGACAAGGTAAGTATCTTGTCTTTATTTTTTTATTTAGAATAGAATTATGAGAGAGGATAGAGATCTTGAACAAGAGGTTTTAGCTAAAAAAGTAATCATTCATTCAGACAACGATGCTCCTTTAAAATTAGGAGCTAATGATGCTGTTTGTAGTATGGATGTAGCCTATACCGAAGATTGTGCATTTGTATCTTGTGATATAATAAATGGAAAAACAGGCGAGTGGGTAAATACTTTTGTAACTATCCATGAACTACCCACAACACCTTACGAGTCTGGTTATTTTGCTTATTATGAAGGTCCTCTGTTAGTGGCTTGTTTGGAATACTTAAACAAACAAATAAAATTAAAGCCTTCTTTAGTAATCGTTGACGGCCACGGTTTAGCTCATCCAAGAAAATTTGGAATAGCATGTTGGTTAGGTCTTCAAATAGATACTCCCACTATTGGTTGTGCAAAAAAGCCATTAGTACCATATTTAGATAATTTAGGAGGAGCTAAAGGAAGTTTGTCTCCAATGCTTTTAGATGATGAGGTTGTAGGAGTAGCACTCAGAAGTAATAAAAACGTAAAGCCAATTTTTATTAGCCCCGGCCATTTGATCAGTTTAGATTCTACGATCTATTTAATTAAGAAATTTCATGGTGAATATAGAATTTTTGAACCAATAAGAAGAGCTGATCAAGCTGTTAGAAAAGCATCTAGAGGAGAAGAGGGTGATTTTGAGTTAATTAGTTAATAAGGATTGTTTAGAATTTAAACTGTTTATAGTTAAACATTTATTTGTAATAAATCGTACATTAGTAGTGTAATAATATGAAACTACAGTTTACGGATTAACTTAGATAAAATGTTTGAAGTTACTACTAATGATAAATCAAAGAAGGAGTTGTCTAAAACCCATAAAGTGATAACTTCTCAAAAGAATAAAATTCCAGAAAATTTACGCCCTTTTGCATTAAGCATTATTTATACTTTGCTTATTGGATCTGTAAGTCTACTATTTAATGGTATTTTAGAGATTGTTTTTAATCAGAAATCAGAGCCTTTTTCTCAGTCTTTCTATTTTTCTATTTTATTTGTTGTAATTGCTTCACTTATTTTGCCTTATAAATCTAGGGTATTAGAAAATGAAGATGTAGTATTTGAAGAAGACAGAATAGGAGGGTTTCAGATAGAAAGAAAAGCTGAAGTTTCGGTTAGTAAAAATAATAATAAGTTATTTGTTTATCTGGCTAAAGTTTTGACGCTGATCTTGTCAATAGCTTTCTTTATGTTTTTTTATGTTAGTGGTCAAAGTATAGAAAAATTCGAAACACTGACTATCCATAATATAAATATAGAAGGGGTTGATAGTGTTAAAATAGCAATTCGTATATCAAGAAATACTAGAGATTCTGCAACACCTGGTAAATTTAAATCATTTATAGAACCAGAAATTTCTAAAAAAGGGACGTACATTTATGAAGAGTATACCTATGGTTTTCCTTATAAACTTTTAGCCCCTCAAAGACAAAGAGATGCTATAGAGGGTAAGAAATACCTTGAAGGAAAACGAGCAAAAATATTTGTAAAATGGTACGGTGATGAGGTTTCCCCTAAAGAAATTGAAGGTAAATTAAAAGAAGTTTTTGAGAGTGAAAACATGGATCAGTTACTGATCGATTCTTTTGGGAAAGTAGTAAAAGAAGAAAATAAAAGACAATAACTCAAGGTTAATAATTATAGAACTTTCTATAGATAATAGCTATAAATAAAGACCTCATCAAAAAGTAATTTGATGAGGTCTTTTATATTTTATACTGATTGTAAAACAACTACTGATCTAGCTTCCAACCCGTATACACCGTGTGCTATAATTGGAGCATCTTCTTCGCTACAAATATCATAAGGTGAGGGTTTTCCTGTATCAATAATGGCTTTCCATTGTGTATGTTTAGCATCTATTGTTGGTTCTGGAACTTCAAATTCCAACTTATCCCAAAAAGTATTTACCATTATAAAAAGCTGTTCTCCAGTGTTTGGAGAAGTTAGCATATAAGCAATTGCATGTGAGTTTCCTTTCCAATCAGGATAGTCAAATTCTACACCATGCCATGTAATAATTGGCCTTCTTGCTCTAGCCTTAGAACTCCAAAAGCGTTCTGTTTGGAATACTTCGTGCTTTAAATTGAATTGAATAAGAAGTTTTGTGAAACGTAACATTTCACTGTTTTGATCTGGATCATTCCAATTAAACCAACTCAACTCATTATCTTGACAATAGGCGTTATTATTACCATGTTGTGTTTTACGCACTTCATCGCCCATTAATATCATAGGTGTACCTTGTGATAATAATAGTAACGTGAAAAAGTTCTTTGTTTGGCGTTGTCTCAGGTTATCTGTTTCTCCATTTTCAGCAAAACCTTCATTACCATGGTTCCAACTAAAGTTATCATTACTACCATCATTATTATGTTCACCATTTGCGAGGTTATGTTTCCCATTATAAGAAACTAAATCGTTCATAGTAAAACCATCATGACAAGTAATAAAGTTGATACTTCTGTTAGGGTCTCTATCTTCTTGTTCTTTAAAAATATGGTGCGATCCCTCTACACAACCTGCAAAAGAACCAACAAGATCGTTATCTCCTTTAACAAATCTTCTGAGTACATCACGGTAGACTCCATTCCACTCGCTCCATCTATCACCAACAAAAGAACCTACTTGGTATAACCCTGCAGCATCCCATGCTTCAGCAATCATTTTTGTTCCAGCAAGAATTGGTTCAGACTCAATCTCCCATAAAATTGGAGGATTTTCAGAAGGATTACCATATTCATCTCTAGAAAGTACAGAAGCTAAGTCGAAACGGAAACCATCAACATGCATTTCTGATACCCAATAACGTAATGAGTCCATAATCATTCTTCTAACAACAGAATGATTGGCGTTAAATGAGTTACCACACCCAGAGAAATCTAAGAATTCATTATTGTTCTCTTTATCCGTAATATAGTAAGTTGTAGCATCAAGACCTTTGAAATTAATTGTAGGTCCTTCTTTTGGTCCTACTTCTGTGGTATGATTGTATACAACATCTAAAATTACTTCGATTCCTGCTTTATGCAATGCTTTCACCATGTCCTTAAACTCATTTACTGGGCTTGTAGGATCATTTTTATCCATTGCATACGCATTATGCGGAGCAAAGAAGTTTACTGGGCTATATCCCCAATAATTAATTCTATTTTTAGGAGCATCATGAGGATCAAATTGATAGATAGGTAAAAGCTCTACAGCTGTTATACCTAATTCTTGTAGATAAGGAATTTTATCAATTAGTCCTTTATATGTACCTCTTTTATTTTTATCTAAACCAGATGAGGGATCTTTAGTGAAACCTGCAACGTGCATTTCATAGATAATAGTTTTAGAATAGGGTCTTGAAAGAGGTTTGTCACCTTCCCAATCATATTTACTATCATCAATAACAATACTCTTTAAAGCATGAATGCAATTGTCTCCAGGGCGCATTGCTGCTTTTCTAGAGTAATTAGCGTTCATACATACAGCCTTTGCATAAGGGTCTACTAAAACCTTACTTCCATCAAACCAATGTCCTTTTTCTGGTATGAAATCTCCAAAGGCACGGTATCCATATACCTGTCCGTGTCCAACACCTTCTACAAATACATGCCAGTAGTAGAATGTTTTGTTTGTATCAGGATTTAATCTGATGACTTGAAATGGTCTTGGACTATCTTTGTCTGTAAATAGTAGTAGTTCAATAACTGTAGCACCCTTAGAGTAGATACAAAAATTGGTTCCTTCTTTAGTAACTGTAGCTCCTAATGGGTAACTGTTACCTTTGGAATATTTCACACTCATCGCTTTCGCTTTATTTTTCTAATAGTATTTAAAAAAATAAAGAGGAGCTAATCGTTAACTCCTCTTTAATTTTATTATTAACGACGTTCGATTTTAGCACCAATTGCTCTCAAACGTTCATCTATAAATTGATAACCTCTATCTATCTGATCGATATTAGAAATTACACTTGTTCCTTCTGCAGATAGTGCGGCAATTAATAATGCTTGGCCTGCACGGATATCTGGAGAACTCATTTGTATACCTCTTAAGTTAGATGTTCTATCTAAGCCAATTACGGTTGCTCTGTGTGGATCATTTAAAATGATTTGAGCACCCATGTCAATTAATTTATCGACAAAGAAAAGACGACTTTCGAACATTTTTTGATGTACAAGTACTGTTCCTTTTGCTTGAATAGCAACCACAAGTACTATACTTAGTAAATCTGGTGTAAATAAAGGCCAAGGTCCATCAGCAACTGTAAGTATAGATCCGTCAATAAAACGATCTAAATTGTAATGCTCTTGAGCAGGAATATAAATATCGTCTCCTCTAAACTCCATTTCAATACCTAATTTCTTAAATACTGTAGGAATTTGTCCTAATTCATCAATTCTACAATTTTTGATAGTTAGCTCAGATTGTGTCATTGCTGCCAACCCAATAAAACTACCAATTTCAATCATATCAGGAAGCATTGTATGCGTTGTGCCTCCTAACTTAGTAACACCTTCTATAGAAAGTAAATTAGAACCATATCCTGTAATATTTGCCCCCATTCTATTCAACATTTTACAAAGTTGTTGAATGTACGGCTCACAAGCAGCATTGTATAACGTAGTTTTACCTTTCGCCATTACTGCACCCATAATAATGTTTGCTGTTCCCGTTACAGACGGCTCGTCTAATAAAATATAAGTACCCTCTAAATGAGTAGCATCAATTTTAAAGAAACCATCTTCTGTATATTCAAACTTAGCTCCTAACTTTTTAAAGCCTAAAAAGTGAGTGTCTAGTCTTCTTCTTCCAATTTTATCTCCACCTGGTTTAGGAATTTTACCTTCACCATAACGTGCTAATAATGGTCCTAAAACCATAATAGAACCTCTTAGTTTCGATGCTTTATCAGAATATTCTTTAGAATGTAAATGGTTTATGTTAATATCTTTAGCTTCAAATTCGAAAGAACCTTCTCCTAATTTTTTAACATTAACACCAAGATCAGCTAGAATATCTATCAACTTCATTACATCAATAATATTGGGGATATTATGGATTGTAACTTTATCTTCTGTAAGCAATACGGCACACAAAATTTGTAACGCCTCGTTTTTTGCACCTTGTGGTGTAATTTCGCCACTTAGTTTATGGCCTCCTTCTACAATAAATTCTCCAGATCCTGTTGATGCTGACATAGTCTAATAACTTTATATTTAAAGGTTACTTTTAGAAGTAGTGATCCTCTTTTTAATTAATAAAAACTTTAGTAACCTATTATTTTAAAATGGGTGTGTATAAAAATAAGAAGAGATACTTTTAAAAGAAAAGTATCTCGTTCCAATATTAATAAATTCGATATAAAAAGACTATTTATTCTTGATTCAAAGCATTAATAATTTCAGTTGGGCTCATTCTGTTGGAATATTGAGGATCATATTGCTTTGCTATTATAGTTCCATCCGTACCAATAATGAAAGTTGCAGGTACGGGTAATGCTGCCTGTTTGATGGCATTATTAGCAGCAATATCTGTAAAAAGAAATGTTTTTATTTTCTTCTGATATTTTTCAGTTACCTCAAATGTTACTTTATACCCATTCATAATACTTAAATCTTTATCACTAATCATGGAGAAAGTAAATTCTTTTTTAGTGGCAAAATCATTTAAAGAATTTTGCTCTTCGGGGCTAATCATAACTAAAGTAGCTCCCGTTGCATTAATTTCATCTAAAGAATCGCGTAAGCTTTTTAAATGCTTATAACATGATGGGCACCAACTACCACGAAAAAAATTAACAACAACAGGTCCTTTTTTTAATAATTCTGATAATTGAATTGGATTTCCATTCTGATCTACTCCTGTAAATTGAGGAGCGATATCACCAACATTTAATCCTGGTTGTAGCGTGTTAACTTCAATGCCATATTTTTTATAGATATCTTTTTCTTGAGCAAAAGTAATTTGATGTAAAAAAAGTAAACTGATTATGGAGATTAGATATTTCATAAGTATAAATTTTATTGATTTTACTAAAAAAATAATGCTTTTGATTTATAGACAATCAAAAGCATTAAAACTGACAAATATTGAAATAATTTTTAGCTATGAAGATGTTTCAACATAGTATCCATCTTTATTTCTGTTTCGTTCCATTCTTTTTCAGCATCAGAATCTTCTGTTATTCCGGCACCTGCATAGAGAAGGGCGTGATCATTAAAAATTTGTAAACATCTAAGATTTACAAATAAATGATTTCTATTTCTTAAACCAATTGGTCCTATATAACCACTGTATAAAGAACGATTATAATGTTCGTTGTCTAATATAAATTGTGTTGCCACCTCTTTAGGCATTCCACAAACGGCAGATGTAGGATGTAGTAGATCTAACATAACAGTACCTAATTGAGGAAAGTTTGTTGCTTTTGTATCTACTTTAAAATCTGTACGCAGGTGTAATAAATGAGCAGCAGCCACTGTACGAGGTCCCTTTTCATCAAATTCCCTTAATCGAATTTTCTTAAAGCAATTGATAATATACCTACTAACCAATGCTTGTTCTTCAATTTCTTTACTTTTCCAAGAGGCATCTTTAGGTAACATACCATTACTAGCTTGAGTACCAGCAAGAGCAACAGTTCTAAAAATACCATTCTCGTCTACACTAATAAGTGTTTCTGGAGAGGCACCCATCCAAAGGCCTATCTTAGGAATAAAACAAACCGAAATAAATGCATTAGGATAGGCTTTACATAATCTATGGAAGAAATGAATTGGAGAAAAGTCGTCTTTTAAAGGTGCTTCTTTCGTTCTAGATAATACTACTTTTAGGAAAGCATCATTCTTCATGGCTTCAATACTATTATCTACAATAGAGGTGAAGTGTTCTTTAGAAGTTGGAGGGAAATGCTCTTTAAGCATATTATCCTTCCATTTATTTAGAGGTTTATTCTGCTTAAAATCAGTTAAGGCTTTTTCTACTTTTACCTTCGTTTCAAAATCATAATCAGTAGAAAATTGAATTTCGGGTAAATCAGAAGTATAATAGATATCAGCAGGAATTAAAAACGCTTTATTATCTTGATCTTGAAAAGGTCTAGCTAAAAAACCATTAGGTAAGTTTTCTAGGTCAGAAGTTACTCTTAATGCTTCCTTTTGTAGGGATACAACAATACTTTGCGTATTTTCATTGGGCATTTTCCAGGCCGCAAATGGTTGTCCACTATTGAGTGCAACTGCTAAAACAGTATCAAAATCTAAAGTAGCATTTTCTACTTTTGTTGATATTATATTTTGTGACTTTTTTTCCAAAATTATAAAAACTCGATGGTTCTTCTTAATTAACTGAAAATGAACGAGTATGTTCTTTTTCTTTAAGATTTATTAGCCTAGTATTTGCAAATGTATAAGTTTAAGGTCGATAATTGTTGATTGAAACCTGAAAACATTGTTAACGGATTAGTAGTAACAGTAGTATAAAGACTTTCTTTAATGAAATTTAATCATAATTATAGAGCCTATTATCGTAATAAAATAGCAAATCATTTAAAAATGAAGTGGTGGCTATATTTACGCATCCTATGTTTTATTGGAATTATAAGTTTTGTAGGTGATAGATTAAATGTATGGTACTTTAAACCTGCAAAATTATATACATTATTAGACCGTCTTTTTTATGATTATGCAAAAGAACATCCAGAGGTACTAACCAAAACAAAATTTTTTAAATGGCCATATATAACTCCAGGCATGGAAGGACATTTAAATGATGTGTCAATTTTTCAAGAAGAATTAGATGTTAACTATTCTCATAAAGAATTTGAGTTCCTAGAGCGTTATAATCAAGATGAACTTTCTAAATCGGAACAATTTTCTGCCGCTATTTTTAAGTTTATTATTGAAGATGAGATTTTAGAAAATGATTTATACAGTGGTACTGTCTATGCTATTGATCATATAAATGGTATACAAGTACAGTTACCAATGTTTATGATTAATAACCATGAAATTAACTCAATTACAGATGCAAATAATTACATTCTTAGGCTAGAAGAAGTTCAAGACAAAGTTTCTGAGCTTATTTCTGGCAATAGATTGTACCCAACCGATAGTGAACAACTAATCACTACGAAAAATATATTATTTAGGAGAAAAGGGGAATCTTTAGAAGAATGCATTCATCATTTTCATATTAATGAACAGATAGTAAAGCCACCTCAAAGTATTCTTAGAAGAGTAGAAGAACAATTGATATCTTTCTTAGATGTGCCTTTTGAAAAAAATATTATCTACCAAGACTTTTTACATAAGTTAGAAAGTTCTGATGATGAACGAATTCGTAAGAATATTCCAGAATTAAAATACGGAATAAAAAGAGCTTTAGAAGGAGCTGTAATTCCATCTTTTGATGCATTAAGACGTACGGTAACCGAACTGATAATGCAACAAGCTCCATCTGAAATTACAGTAATGCAATATGATTTGGGAGTTCCTTATTACCAGCAAAGGTTAAAGAGGACTTTAGGTTTTAATGATCAGATAATAGATTATGAGTACCGCCCACAAATAATGTATAACCTAGGAAAGAAGTTAGTTTACAGAGAAAAGAAAAAATTAAGAACCTTATTTTTAGAGGAAGGGATAGAAGAGGGGGCAACTTTAAAAGAGAAGGCTGAAATTTATTTTAAGGAGAAGAATAAAAATAAATCCTTAGGTGTAGATTTATATATTGCCGATTTTATTCAATCCTTTTCTTCAGCTCCACAGTATTTTACAAAAGAGAAACAAGTAGAATATTATATTCAACCCAGTATTCTTGATGGTATATCAATTGAACCTTTTTATTTTGAAGGGAGTTTTGATTATAGTAGAAAAAGTAAAATATATTTTTCAGACTCTATTTCAATTTATACACAAAATACGTTATTGCCCACTGCATTAAGTATGGCTGCTGAACACCAATGGAAAGGAAGTATAATAACAAATACTTCATTACCTCTTTTTAGACGAAATTTAAGTATTCCATTTATGGAAGAATTTTGGAAGAACGTATATTTATACAATTATTTTATTAATGCATCTTTAGAGCAAAGAATTGAATGGACAATGTGGCGTTTACAAAATGCTATTTATATGGAGACTGATTTAGGTATTCACAACTTATTGTGGACTAGAACCGAAGCGGTAGCTTATGTATTCGATAATTCACTTTTAACCAAAGGAGATTCAGAAAAAATTGTAGACCAATGTGCAGGTGCTATTTCAGATAATGTTGCTCGTGGAATGGCAATTTATATTACAGATTTATTAATTGAAGAAGGAAAGATTTCTGTTGATAATCAATTAAATAAAAAGAATTTAGATTATCTGTTTCATGAGGGTGGAGTTCTATTTGAACAATTTAAGGAAATAATGTTTGTGAATAAAGATCAAAATTAATACAACCTTGATCTTTAAGATATACTGTTAATGTGTAAAGGTTAAATTAAATAGTATCTTTGCACGTATTTTTATAGCAACGATTATAGTAAATAAGCAATATGAGTTTAACTATTCGAGAAAAAGACGGATTCAAATACATTGATGAAGGAGAAGGAGAAGTTCTAATTTTATTACATGGACTTTTCGGAGCTCTAAGTAACTGGGCAGAGGTGCTAGGTTATTTTTCAGGTAGATACCGTGTGGTTATTCCAATGCTTCCAATCTATGATTCACCTAGAAGTGAATCTAATTTGGAAGGCCTTGTCGCTTATACAGAAAATTTTGTTTCTGAATTTGGCTTCGAAGAATTTTCTTTATTAGGAAATAGCTTAGGAGGTCACGTTGCTTTAATGTTTACATTGGCTAACCCAACGTCTGTTAAAAAGCTTATTTTAACTGGTAGTTCTGGGTTATACGAAACAGGTATGGGATTATCCTATCCAAAAAGAGGTAGTTACGATTTTATTAAGGATAGAGTAGGATATACATTCTACAACCCTGAAGTAGCTACTAAAGAACTTGTAGACGAGGTTTACGAGGTTACTTCTGATAATGCAAAATGTTTACGTATAGTTTATTATGCAAGATCAGCACAGAAGCACAACCTTCGTGAAGAGCTAAAAGATATAAAATGCCCTACATTATTAATCTGGGGACTTAATGATACGATCACTCCTCCACATTCTGGACATGAGTTTAACCGTTTAATACCAAATTCAACTTTGTTCTTTGTAGATAAATGTTGTCATGTTCCAATGATGGAACATCCAAATAGATTTAACATGTTAGTAGACGATTTCTTGAGAAATAACTAGTAATAATGTAGTTTAGAGAAACCTTCAAATAATTTCTCTAAAGTTAGAACAGAGAAATTTGAATAAATAATAATACTATTTCATAATTTGGGAGGTAAAGTTGATGTATATCAGTAATTTATCTCCCAAATTGTGTTTATACATATCTTTTCATCAAAATATTTAGATGTATGCAATTAGCAAAAGATCTGTTGACAACCACATTACCAGCAATACACAAAGACACTAGTCTTGAATGTGTATTTTCTTATTTTGAAGAATGTAATATTCTCTCTTTACCAGTTGTAGAAGAAGACCGTTACTTAGGAATGGTAATGGAACGAGATTTCTTTGATTTAGATTTAAGTCAAGGTGTAAAATCTGTAAAGCTTCCATTATCCTTCGAAGAAGTGTCTGTTCTTCCTGCTGCTCATCTCTATGATGTACTTAGAGTCGTAGACGAATATGATGTTGAAATCGTCCCTGTTGTCGATAAAGAAAATAAATATCATGGCACTATAATAATAGACGACATGATGCAGAAGATAGCCCAAATGCATTCCGACCAAATTAAAGGAAACATTATTGCATTACGCATGGAAGCTATCCATTATTCCCTAGAAGATTTAAGTAGATGGGTTGAACAAAATAGCATTAAGATTCTAAGTGTTTTTGTTGAAGCCGATAAGAATGATCCTAAAATGGTTGTTGTTACCTTAAAATTGAATAAGGTAGAAGTAGAGCCAGTTTTAGCAACTTTTGAGCGTTTTAGTTTAAATGTGATTTATTCTTCATCTCTTACAGAGAATTCTGAAAACAGTCAGGATCGTTTAGATAATTTAATGCGTTACTTAGAAATTTAGAATGAAACTCGCCTTACACAGTAGAAAACTTGAAACGGAACGAAGTAAATTTTTAATTGATTCAATTCAGGATATTTTAAATAGAGTTGAATTTGAATTAATTATTTCTGATGCTTTAGCTCCATATTTAGAAAAAGTTGCACCAGAAATGTATGCTCAACTTAGTGTATTCAGTACAACTGAAGAATTAAGGGGTGTAGATTTTATGATTTCTATTGGAGGAGATGGTACTCTTTTACAAGCACTAACGTATGTGCAAGAATTAGAGATTCCGATTGTAGGAGTTAATGCAGGAAGATTGGGGTTTTTAGCCTCTATACAAAGAGAAAACTTCTCTAACACTTTAGATTCTTTAATTAATGGATATTATTCTATTGATGAACGAACAATGTTAGGATTAGTAAGTGATAGAGAAGACCTATTTGGAGGAATAAAATTTGGACTTAATGAATTTACAATATTGAAAAGAGATACTTCTTCAATGATTGTAGTTCATACCTACTTAAATGGAGAATACCTCAACTCGTATTGGGCAGATGGTTTGATTGTATCTACACCTTCTGGATCTACAGGATATTCTTTAAGTGTTGGAGGACCTGTTGTAATACCAGGTTCCGAAAATTTTATTATTTCGCCAGTTTGTCCGCATAATTTAAATGTACGCCCTTTAATCGTTTCAGATCAGAGTGTAATATCTTTCGAAATAGAAGGACGAAGTAAAAATTTCTTAGTATCCTTAGATTCAAGATCTGAAGCAGTAGATGCAACGATCGAACTAGCCGTAAAGAAATGTGCTTTTAAAGCCAAATTAGTGAGTATTGGTGGTGGAGATAAATTCTTAGAAACACTGCGAAAGAAACTTAATTGGGGGCTTGATAACCGTAATTAATCATAACCTATTTTATAAGTAGAATTAGTTTTCTACAGTTTTACGCCATTATTGACAATCAGTTTTAGAATGAAAATAAACCAATAGAAAGTGGTTAGATTTCTTATTCTAATTTTTGTCGATGCGTTCATTAACTTCAACAATCAAAAATTCATTTATTATGAAATCCTTTTCAATTAGTACAATTATTATTGGACTGAGTTGTTTATTATTTAGCTGTTCATCTAACAATATGACAGAATCAAGTAACCCTTTATTGCAAGAATGGACAGGCCCTTATGGTGGAGTTCCAGCATTTGATAAAATGCATTTATCTGATCTAAAAAGTGCAATAGAGGAAGGTATGGAAATGCATCTTCAAGAAATTGATGTTATAGCAAACAATACAGAAGCACCTTCTTTCGAGAATACAATTGTTGCTATGGAAAAGGCAGGTAAACCATTGGATAGGGCTTTTACCTATTATGGTATTTGGAGAAGTAATATGTCGTCTCCAGAATTAAGAGAAATAAGTAAAGAATTAGCACCAAAAATATCGACTTATTCATCAAAAATTAGCCAAAACACAAAACTATTTCAGCGTATTAAATCAGTTTATGAGGCTTCTCAATTAAAAGCTTTAGGAGACGAGGAACAACGAGTAGTAAAGTTAATTTACTCAAGTTTTGTAATGAATGGAGCTGACCTTGATGCTGATAAAAAGAAAAAATATGCTGAGATAAATCAAAAATTATCTAGTTTATATAATGACTTTTCGAATAATGTCTTGGCAGATGAAGAAAACTATGTTGTTTACTTAAAGAAAGATCAATTAAACGGCTTACCAGAATCATATATAAAATCTGCAGCAAAAACGGCAGAAGAAAAAGGACATGCGGGAGAGTATGCAATTACTAATACGCGTTCTTCTATGGAACCATTTTTAACGTATTCTGATGAAAGAAACCTAAGAGAGGTAGTTTGGTCGAATTATATTAAAAGAGGTGATAACCGAGATGAACATGATAATAATAAGATTATTACTGAAATTCTGAAACTACGTAATGAGCGTGTTCACCTTTTAGGATTTGATAATTACGCTACTTGGAGATTACAAGATAGAATGGCTAAAAATCCTAAAAATGCAATGGATTTGATGGAGAAAGTTTGGAAAGCTTCTACTGCTCGTGTAGTCGAAGAAGTGGCAGATATGCAATCTGTTGCTAACAAACGTGGTGATAAAATAACTATTGAGCCTTGGGATTACCGTTATTATGCAGAGAAGGTAAGAAAAGACAAATACGATTTAGATTCTGATGAAGTGAAGCAATATCTTCAGTTAGAAAAGTTACGTGAAGCTATGTTTTTTGTAGCAGGAGAGCTTTTTGATTTTGAATTTAAAGAATTGCCGAAGGGTAAAATCCCTGTTTTTCAAGAAGATGTACGTGTTTGGGAGGTATCTTACAAATCTACAACTAAGGTAATCGGTTTATGGTATTTAGATCCTTATGCTAGACAAGGAAAACGCTCTGGAGCTTGGGCAACAACTTACAGAAGTTTTACTTCTTTTGAAGGAAATAAAATTGTATTAGCATCTAATAATTCAAACTTTATTAAGCCTGCTCCTGGTGAGGTATCTTTAGTTTCTTGGAGTGATGCAGAGACATTCTTCCACGAATTTGGGCATGCATTGCATTTCTTATCTGCTAATGTGAAGTACCCTAAATCAAATAGTGGAGTAAGAGATTATACAGAATTCCAATCTCAATTATTAGAGCGTTGGTTGTCTACTGATAAAGTGATTAATGGTTTTCTTGTGCATCAAAAAACAGGTAAACCTATGCCAGCATCTTTAGTGAAGAAAATAAAAGCGGCATCGGCATTTAATCAAGGATTTAGTACGACAGAGTACTTAGCATCTGCTTTAATGGACATGAAATACCATACTGTAGATCCTACAAATATAGACCCTGTATCATTCGAGAAAGAGACATTAACTTCATTAGGAATGCCAAAAGAGATTGTAATGAGACACCGTTCAACTCAATTTGGTCACGTATTCTCAGGAGAGGGCTATGCGGCTGCATATTATGGTTATTTATGGGCAGATGTGCTAACATCAGATGCCGCAGAGGTGTTTGCAGAAGCTCCTAAAGGCTTTTATGATAAAGATGTAGCGTATAAACTTGTGAAATATTTATTCGCTCCACGTAATGCTATGGACCCTGCTGAGGCTTATAGAAAGTTTAGAGGTCATGATGCAAGTATTGATGCTTTAATGAAGGATAGAGGTTTTCCTGTTCCTAAAAAATAAAGTAACTTGTTTTTAATATAATAACCCCCTCTTTCTTAAAAGTAAATTACTTGTAGAAAGAGGGGGTTATTGTTTAAACGAAGTTCTATTTATTCTTAAGAGCGAGTTATAATTAGCTATTAATCATTTACAATTTCATTACCTCTGTAGGTGTTGTTTTTGTCTTTAAATAAACCAATTCCATCTTCATCTTTAGGTCCAAAAGTAGCTAAATCAACCCCTTCTATTTTATTGCCTTCGTAATATGCATTGTTTTTATCCTTGCTATACGCCTGGTATTTATATACAAAGAAAGTAGCTAAATCAACTCCTACTATTGGAGTACCTAAATAATAAATAGTGTTTTTATCGGAACCGTAAAAGGTATTATTCCAAAATTTAAAAGACGCTCTGTCTGCATTTGGTATCAATATATTTTCATGATATACCTTATCATCTACAAGAAGATAGTCATATTCTAAAACCTTCAATGTTTTTGAGTTTATAATAGGTAAAATAGTTAATGCATCCTCGGAATTTTCTATCCATCCTTTAAACGAATAGACATTGTCTTTATCAACTAAATAATGATCATCAATAGCTTTAACACTCTCTATATCTATTACAGAAATTATTATTTCATTGTCCTTATGTAAGTAAACGTTATTTTTATCTTTACTACCTACCTCATTAAGAATTTGAAAAGTTGCATAATCTACATCAACAGGCAGGTAATTATAGAAAAAGAGTTTGTCATCTTTGTTCCAGTTATAATCTATATTTTCGAAAGTAGAAGGATTGGCTCCTTTAATTTCTAGTAGCTGTTTTGAAGAGTCATTACTGTACGTGGAATTTAACCTAAGGTCATCAAAAGGTATATAGACATTGTTTTTATCATAAACTAAATGTTCTTGAACACGGAATGAACTATAGTCAACCTCATTTGTAATTGCGATGCTTTTGAAATAGATGTTGTTTTTATCCTTCCCATATTTTTGACTAAGCACTTCAAAGGTTCCAACATCAGCATTCATTTTTGTATTCCCAAGTTCAAACCAATTTCCCATAGGGCTATAATGAATAGCATCTTTAGTTCGGTTGTAATAGTAGCTGTCAGAAAGCGTTTTATTTACGGGGCCACTAAAAGGCATACAGGCTGTAAATAGGAATAATCCTGTTAGTACAATTATAGAAATTATGGCAATGCTAAATGTAGACATTTGGAGTTAAATGTTTGATAGATAGTAAATAAACTACTTTTTCACATTACTACAATCAATAATAACCAGTAATTTTAGATAAGTATAAAAAAGTGAGGCCCTATAATTTTTTATTGAGCCTCACTTCTTTAGAAAAATAATTTAATTAAGATGAAATTTAGAACCTAGCATGTATTTATTCTATAATTAATCTACGTGTTACTACATGTTCTATCGTTTCGAAAACTACATAGTAGATTCCTTTAGTAAAACCTTGTATTGGTACAATAACGTCTTGATTGTTTTTTGAGATTGTCTGAATTAATACTCCTGTTGAATTATATATTTTAATACTACCATTAAGAATTGATTTTACTGTAAAAGTAGTAGAAGTTGGATTAGGGTAGATATCCCAATTAACTTTGTTTATATCATTAATACCTGTTGGAATATCGCTATCTGGATATTCTTGTTCAGGGTAAGTATCATCAGGGAAAGGGTACTCGGGTGTAGCTCCATTATTAGAAGCTTTGAAAGCAATATCATCAATATAGATTAAAGCAGTATTACTTTTAATATTAGAGGATTTAAGTTTTATCTGTAATCTATCTCCATTGATAATATTTGTATCAGATGATGATGATCTGCTAAAAGGAGTTTCAATTTTTATCCATTTTCCTTTTTCTACATTACTAATATCAATAGTAACTGTAGTGAATGGTTTATTTAGAATAATATCTAACTCATCAACGGATGTAGATTCATCTATCCATATAGAAAAAGCAATTGAATTTGCCCCTTCAGGAAGATCTATAGACCCATAAGGTGAAAAGATGGAATAATCACCATTAAATGGAGCTTCATGTTGAAAGCGTAAACTAAAGTCTCCTGTTAGTGCTTTATCACTTTTCATTCTCCAATAAGAATTCTTACCAGACCACCAATTAATACTTCTCCCATTAAAGTAAAACGGTCCTTCAAAGCTAAGTGCATCGAAAAAAGATTTAGTTTCTTCTTTTTGCCATATTCTTACATAATCAATCAAAAATTCTGCAGGAGTTGTTAAATCTTGTTGTGTAGGTAAACCGTACCATCTAAAAACTTCTGAATCGAACCATATTTCTTGAGGATAATCGTGTTTCCATTGGTTTTTAGCTTCTAATTCTTCTCTTGTAGCAGATTGAATTAGTTGACCATTAAAATAGGTTTTTACATATTCTTTATCCCATTCAAAACCAAAAATATAGTAATCAGCTGCCATTCTAACATCCATTACTTTTTCAACTTTCCAGTCTTTATGGTCTTCAGGTTGGTCAGGATCCCAACTAATTAAGTTGGTTCTATATTTATTTTCTAAATCTGTAGGTCGGTTTTCTGGATTACCAATGGGCCGTTTTCCATAGTTTTCAACCATATCGATTTCACTGTGATAGCCAGTAGTCCAAAATGCGGAAGTTACAGGAGCGTCAGCTATTTTACATTTAATTTCCATATAGCCGTATTGGAAAAAAGTTTCACTCATTACACATGCTTGTGTAATTGGACTTGAAAGGTCTGCCGCTGTAGCAGAACCTCCATAGTAATAGCCATCATTTGTTTCGTTGGCAAATAAAAATGAGGGTTCCCATTGACTTGTTAGAATTAATTTTCCTCCTTCCACTTTTACATTTTGAGGAGCAAACTGGCCTGGAGCACGACCTTTCCACTTGTTCCTATAGTCATTATTTTCACCAAGAATCCACCATTTTGTTTTATTTAATTCGGATCCATTAAATTCATCGCTTACCCATTTATTTAATACCCACTTTTGCGAGTTTTCAGGGTCGGATACAGGATTGATTTGCCCCATAGCCGAGTAAGATACTGTAAGTAAGAGTAGCCAAAAAAAACGTCTTTTGTATTCCATAATTGTTTGATAGTTATGGAGTAAAAGTAAAATTTTTAATAAATAAAGACTTCCTCAAAATTACCATTATGGTTTTATCTATAGAATATTACTCTTTAGCACCATGGCTTTTTGCTGTTTCTATCCAATGTTCTGCAATTCCTTTTGTATCTGCACCCAATCCTCTTGATAGGTGTAAGGCCACGGCAATTAAAAGGACAGAAGCCTCGTGTACTTCTTGAAAGGTTTCTAGACCTCCAAATTGCTCTTGTATTTTATCTAGTAGTAAGTCATTGTGTTTTTGAGCAAAGGTAACGGGGTCATTACTTTCATCTGTTATTTGTGGAATCATCAAATAGTCTAACCATTCAGAGCCTATTCTTTGGGCTAATACCTCAGGCTTTTCATTGCCTATTGTTCGCCAAGCTGCTAATGTTTTTGTGTCTCCTGATGCAGCTAACCCTGTATCTAAGAGTAGTTCGAACCCAATATCAGCAATACTTTGCATTACTTTTAAATATTCATCTTGAGCAATTTCAAATGGTTCTGCTTTTTGCCCTTTTAAATATTCACCTACACTAAGTTGAGGTAAATCTAGAACTTCAGCACAATCTGTTAAACAAGGAAATTGTTTTCCTTCATAAATATAGTGAGCCTTATCAAATTGAATTTGTCTACCTAATGGATAAAGGCGACAAGCTAATGGGCGACCTAAGTGAACACTACATCCAAAATTATCTACATATTGACTACATGCTTTTTGCCCTTTTTTATCAGCCTTACCATTAAAGATTAATCGAATACCACCAAACTCACAGTAAAGATTACGAAATTCTTTAGCTGTAATTTTTTTCTCTTTACTGAAACTTAGTAATTCCCATGGGTTAAGCATTACCGCTTTGCCAAAACAACAAGATCCTGATCTAGAACAGGTAAGTGGTAATATACTTTTAGTACTTAGTTTAGTTGTATTCATTTTTTTAATTTTGATAAGCCCTTTATATCAACAAATGTAACAGTAAAATATTAACCATAATGTATCCATTTATACCAATGCTAATAAATAATACATTTGTTAAGATTGATAGAAATTAAAATACTAAATCTAGTGTTTAAATGCAGGTGTTTTATAGTAATATATGAGTTCTAAGAGACTGTACTTTTGAATATTGGAGGTCTTAAAAAGAAAATGGGTTACTTGATAATTAAATCAAATAACCCATTAATATAAAGTGTGTATTAATAATTAGTTCGCAACTTCCGATAAGAATTTAACGCGAATTAATCTAATTTCATCTTCACCAATTTCTTCATCTAGTTCATCATAAGCTACGTCTAAATCATCTGATTCAGCTTGCATGAAATATTCATAAATTTCATCCATTCTTTCATCATCCATGATCGTATCTATATAATAATCAAGATTTAATTTGGTACCAGAATCACATATATTTTCAATTTCATCAAGAACATCATCGAAAGAAATCTTTAAAGATTCTGCTATGTCTTCAATGTCTTGTTTTCGGTCGATCTGAAGTATGATAGATATTTTTGATTTTGACTTATTGACAGTAGATTTTACAACAACATCTTTTGCTGTTGTAATTTCATTTTTCTCAACAAAGTCAGCAATAATATCAATAAAAGGTTTACCAAATTTTTTAGCTTTACCAGCACCAACACCATTAATTTGCATTAATTCTTCCTGAGATGTAGGATAAGTAGTAGCCATTTCTTCTAAAGAAGGCTCTTGGAAAATAGCATAAGGAGGTATTCCTTTCTGGTTTGCAACTTTTTTCCTTTTCGCTTTTAAAATATCGAATAACTCTTTATCAAAAGTGTTAGTTACAACAGCTTCTTCGTTTAGAGCTTCTAATTCTGATGGCCACTGATAATCTTGCGTATAAGCTAAATCATACGGTTCTTTCTGATACTTTTTGCCTTTTTCAGTTACCTTAATTAAAGTAACATTTTCAACATCTTTTGACAAGAAACTGTTAATCATTGATTGTCTAATAATAGACTCCCAGTGTAGATTATCAAATTCGCTTCCTTTACCAAAAGTGCTTATTTCTGTATGGTTATAACTTTCTACATAATCAGATTTAGTACCAGTAAGTACATTACAAATGTGTTCTATACCAAATCTTGATGAAGTTTCTTCTACAGTTTTAAGTGCTAAAAGAATCTGATCTTTTGCGTTAAAAGATGCGTGTTTAGTTTTACAGTTATCGCAATGGTTACAGTTGTGTTCTACATCTTCTCCAAAATAATGGAGTAGCTGACGAGTTCTACAAACAGATGAATGAGCATAATAACTCATTTCTTGTAATAGAATATGAACATTTTCTCTTTCTGTAACAGATTTGTCTTTATGGAATTTTTCTAGTTTAGCTATATCACTTTCACTAAAAAGCATCATACAGAAAGATTCTAACCCATCTCTTCCGGCACGACCAGTTTCTTGGTAGTAACCTTCTAAAGATTTAGGAGCATCGTAGTGAATTACAAAACGAACATCGGGTTTATCAATACCCATACCGAAGGCAATTGTTGCTACAATTACATCGCAATCTTCGTTAAGAAATGCATCTTGATTTCCCATTCTTTGTCCAGAGTCCATGCCTGCATGGTAGGGCAAAGCATTTACGCCATTTATACGAAGAAACTCTGCAACTTCTTCTACCTTTTTACGACTGAGACAATAGATAATACCAGATTTGTTCTGATGATTTCTAATAAAACGAATCAGTTGAACTTTAGGCTCTGTTTTGGGTAGAATCTCATAGAATAAGTTATCTCTATGGAAAGATGATAAAAATATATTAGCATCTTCCATCTTAAGATTCTTCTGAATATCAGCCCTAACCTTAGGAGTAGCAGTTGCTGTAAGAGCAATAATTGGTAGATCACCAATAGCTTCTATAATTTGCTTTATTCTTCTATATTCAGGCCTAAAATCATGGCCCCATTCCGAAATACAATGTGCTTCATCTATCGCAATAAATGAAATATTTGATTTTCGAAGTAGTTTTATATTATCTTCTTTAGTTAATGATTCTGGAGCTACATAAAGTAGTTTAGTTTTCCCTTCAAGTGTTTCTTTTTTAACACGATTGGATTCACTTTTACTTAAAGTAGAGTTCAAAAAACTAGCATCCACGCCAAGTGCTTGTAATTGGTCCACCTGATTTTTCATTAAAGCTATCAGAGGAGAAATAACAATGGCTGTCCCTTCTTGCATAAGAGCAGGTAGCTGGTAGCATAATGATTTACCTGCACCTGTAGGCATAATTACAAAAGTATTCTTTCTATCAAGAATATGCTGAATAATCACTTCTTGATCACCTCTGAACTGATTATATCCAAATACTTCTTTTAATTTATCCTTTAACTGTGTTTGTACCTTAGTACTAGCCATATAATATTTTATAAATAGATTATCTGACAATACAAGTCAAAATAATTGAATCCACAAATAGAGTGTCTTTAGAAAGATGGTTGTCTTAAATATTTCCATCTTAATACATGAATATACAAAAACACAATTAGTTTTCATAGTAGTTATATCTAACCTGTAGTAATGGTTAGTAGTGTTTTTGTGTATACAAAGATAAAGCAGTAATGTTTAAAAAAAAGGATTCAAAAAAAAAGCCTGCAAAATAGATTGCAGGCTCCGGATAATTCTGAGTATTTTGAATTAATGACTTAGGCGTTCTAGCTTAGCTAAATCAATAATTGTAATGTTTTTATCTTTAATTTCTATTAACTTTTCATCTTTAAAATCTGATAAAGTACGAATTAAAGTTTCTTTTGCTGTACCAACAATTTTAGCCAAATCATCTCTAGTGATAGACATTCTTTCGTTAGGACCTTGTTGATAGCGTTTGTCTAATTGGAGTAAGACTTCTGCAACACGTTGTCTTACAGATCCATAAGCAAGTTTTAATAGTTTTTCTTCTTGTTCAATCACCTCTTTAGTTAATAATTTGATGAATGAATGAGAAACGTCTCTATTGCTGTGTATTAATGAGAAGAAATCTTCTTTAGGGATTAAAGTGATTTCACATTCCTCTAAAACCATTGCAGATTCTGGGTAAGGTACATCTTTTAATAAAGCAACATAGCCAAGGAATTCTCCAGGGCCATGAATACCTGTAATGTATTCTTTTCCGTCTTCGTTTGTTTTATATGTTTTTACTTTACCACTTACTATTTGTAATAAAGCATTTGGATGGTCTCCTTCATAAAAAAGAACACTTTTCTTTTTGTAAGAACGTGTTTTTCTATTTTCAGAAAGTTTATCCAAGTTATTCATGCCTCTCGCATCACTAATAAAAGAATCAAACCCTTCAGGAGATTGTTCATAGTGTTTTCTTACGATGTCACTTTTCTTTAAACGGCTTTCAATAGCATCTAAAAGTTCAACGTCATCAAAAGGTTTAGAAATATAGTCATCAGCACCGTGGCTCATTCCTCTTCTAAAATCTGATTTTTCTGCTTTTGCAGTTAAGAAAATAAATGGAATACTTGCTGTATTAGGGTCTTTGCTTAATGCAAAAAGAACACCGTAACCATCAAGTTCAGGCATCATGATATCACAAATAATCAAATCAGGTTGTTTCGCTCTTGCTCTTTCAATACCTACTTTACCGTTTTCGGCTGTTATAACATCATAATTTGAAAGCTCAAGTATTTCTGAAGTGTTTTCGCGCATTTCAGGATTATCCTCTATGAGTAGTATCTTTTTCATCTAATATTATTTTTTTCGGTATTGTAATTGAGAATGTTGTGCCTTTATCTTCAATACTCTCAAAAGATATTTTCCCATGAAGCATTTCAAGATATTTGTTAACTATATTCAATCCAAGGCCAGTACCTTGAATATTCATTGCATTTTCAGCTCTAAAGAAACGATCAAATAAATGTACCTGATCTTTTTCAGGAATTCCCATTCCTTCGTCTTTAATTGTTATCAACAGATTTTTTTCATCTATACAGCTATCAACCCATATTTTACTTCCGTGTCCGGAATATTTTATAGCATTTGAAAGTAAGTTGATAATAATATTTTTAAGAATCTGAGAATCTGTTTTTATCAACATATCGCCAGTGTGTTTTATAATGATTTTTTGTCCTTGCTTTTTAACAGGAGACATTTCATCACATAACCCTTCAATAAAATTATCAACTTTTATAGTTGATTTGTGTACCAATGATTTTCCTTCCTCTAATTTACTAATAGAAAGGAAATCATTCAAGATTTGTGTAAGATTGTTAACGCTTGATTTGATACGTTTGATATGTTTATTCCTTTTTTCGTGATATTCTTCAGAAGTATACCTAGAAATTAAAGAAACCGACGACATTATTGTGCTTAGAGGTGTTCTAAACTCATGCGATGCCATAGAAACAAACCTACTTTTTAACTCACTTAACTCACGTTCTTTTTGTAAAGATTTTTTAATTTCAGATTCAGCTTTACGTTGCTGTGTAATGTTTAGCATTACCACTAAAACTTGTTTTGTTTGCTTTCTACTATTCTTAATTGGAACAACAATTACAGAATAATTGAGGTCCTTATAATCAAAATCAAAAATCTGTTCTTCACCAGAATCAATTACAGACTTAGCAAGTTCAAATCTTGCATCATATTCTTTTGCTTTACTAGGATCATTCTTTCTAAGAAATTGAAAAAATTGAGCACCAATAATTTTATGGGCATCAAGCTCTAATTCTTTAAATCCTGTTCCATCAGCAAATAAATATTTTAGATTTTCATCTAAAACGGCAATGATACCATAAGGGAAGTTATGAGCAATTATTTTATAAATAGCCTGACTCTTTAAGAGTTCTTCTTCAGCTTTTTTCCTTTCGCTTATTTGTAACTCAAGATCTTCGTTAGAACGTTGTAAAGTTTTAATAGCTTTATCTAACTGCCTTGTACGGTCTTGTACTCTTTGCTCTAACTTTTCGTTCAGCTCACTAATATGGTTTAAGTGCCTACTGTGTAGAATACTGTGCCTAATAGCCCTCTCTAATTGTTGGGGCGTCATCTGACCTTTCACTAAATAATCTGAAGCACCAACAGTCATTGCTTTTTCATCAACCCTAACATCTCCTTGTCCAGTAAGAAGGATAAAAGGCTTGTGTTTACTGTCTTTTAAGGCTTCTATTATTAGATCTAAGCCACTTTTAGCTCCAAGTAGATAATCAACAATGTAAACATCATGTACACCATGATTGATGATAGAAATAGCATCATCAAAATTAGACACCCAATCCAGTTCATAGTTTCGATAGGGGATATCATCCAGAATATCTTCTGTAATGATATAATCATCCTCATCATCGTCAATCAGTAGTACTCTGACGACCATATGTGGTTGATCTAATTTATTCGAAAAAGGCATATTATTAATTAATTAATTCGGTAATCGCACTATTTGAAACCAATATTGATTTAATGATTTAACAATGTCAACCATTGAATCAAAGGTTACAGGTTTTGTAATAAATGAGCTAACCCCTAAGTTATAAGTTTTTAGCACATCTTCTTCATCATTAGATGTTGTTAATACAACAACAGGTATCTTTTTTAAAGATTCATCTAATTTAATTTCTTTTAAACATTCTCTGCCATCTTTTTTAGGCATATTTAAATCTAAAAGAATAAGGTCTGGTCTTGGGTATTTTTCTGTATCACTAAATTTTCCTTTGTGATTTAAATACTCCATAAGTTCCTCACCGTCTTCTACAAATATTAAGTTAGATGCAAGTTTACTCTCCTCGAATGCTTCTTGTGTGAGCATCCGATCTTCTGGATCGTCATCTGCGTAAAGTATTGTCATAGGATAATCTGATAATGACATTATATTTATTTTATTAAAAAATTAAATGTTAGAGATTAGTCTTAATCCTCCTCCATATCTATTCGTAACTTAACCGTAAATTCTGCACCAGCACCCTTTTCACTTTTGGCAGTAATATCACCACCATGTCGTTGAGCAATTTTTTTGCAAATTGCGAGTCCAATACCAGAGCCATCATATTTTCGTCCTTCTAAGCGTTGGAAAATTTGAAAAATTCGCTCATTATATTTTTCATCAAAACCAATTCCATTGTCTTTAAAAATAATGGAAATTTCGTTCTGTTTACTTTGATTTTTTTCTAAGTTAATTGAAATGATAGGGTGCTGATCACTTTTCCTAAATTTAATAGCATTTGAGATTAAATTCTGGAACAATTGTCTCATTTGTGTCTCATCACCTTTTATTGTTGGTAATTCAACAGTACGAAGATCTGCACCAGATTCATTAATTGCAATTTCAAGATCGGAAATAACATCCGTTAACACATTATTTAAGTCTATAGATACAAATGGTTTTGCTTTAGAAGAGATTCTAGAAAAACGGAGAAGGTCAGAGATAAGTTGTTGCATTCGCTCAGCAGAGTTCAGCATTCTATCTATATAATCTTGTCCTTTTTCAGAAAGGTTGTCTTTTTCTTTTCTCTGTAACCTGTCGCCAAATGCTCTAATTTTCCTTAGAGGTTCTTGCAAGTCATGAGAGCTTACATAAGCAAAATCTTCAAGTTCTCTATTTTTTAAAATGAGCTCTTGCATGTATTGTTTTACCTTGCTTTCATTTTCAATTCTTTCCGTTACATCTTCTGCAAATAGAATGATACCACTGATTTCTTGATCATTGTTGTACCAAGGGTGTGCTTCCCATTCAATCCATATGTTTTGATTATCTTTTCGTTGAATATAATCTAGTTTAGTACCAGACTTTTCACCCTTTAATACGTGATCAAAAATCTCGTACCATTCTGGCTTAAATTTAGTTGTTCCAGCAAGGTTTGAACCAATAATATCAGAAGATTTAGTAAAAAGAGTCTGACTCCATCTATTACTTGCAACTAAATAATTATAATCCCTATCTAGCATTGCAATAGCAGCAGGAGCATAATCCGCATAATATTCTAAAAGTTGTCTTTGTTCTAATACTTGTAGTTCAATTTCTTTTCTTTTAGAAATATCATGCACAAAAGCGGCGACATGAAATTCATTTTCGATTTGAAGATGGCTAATGCTTACTTCAACATAAAAAACAGTACCATTCTTTTTTTGAGCAATAAATTCTTTCCCTAATCCCATTGGTCTGGTTTTAGGGTCTTTAATATAATTATCTCTTAATTCTTTATGCGATTTTTTTAAAGAATCTGGTAAAAGAGTTTCTAAGTCTGCATCGATAAGTTCATCACCTTCGTATCCAAAAATAGCTACAGCCATTGGGTTAATAGCTATTATTTTCCCTTTTCTATTACATATTACTATCCCTTGTGATGCAGCATTAAAAAGGGTTGATAAGGTGTCGCCTTCTTTGTTAAATATATCTGACATAGTTTAGGTTAATCAAAGTTTTTAATTATTTCTAGGGCTTTATCCAATTCAGAAGGGTTAATCCAATGGGTAGATGCATCTCTTCTAAACCAACTTAATTGTTTTTTAGCATATCTTCTACTATTTCTTTTTAGTAGCTCAACAGCCGTATCCCAATCATGTTTTCCGTCCCAAAAATCAAATATTTCTTTATAGCCTACAGTTTGTAAGGCATTTTTATCTTTATAAGGTAGTAAGCTTTCAACTTCTTTTAAAAGTCCATTATCAAGCATCAAGTCCATTCTTAAATTAATACGATCATAGAGTTCTTGTCTATCTCTGTCTAATCCTAATTTTAAAATTTTGAAAGAACGTTCAGCAACATATTCTTTTCTTTGTGATGAATATTTCTCACCAGTAATTTCTATCACCTCTAATGCTCTGATAACACGTTGATAATTTGCTCTATCAACTTTTTGATAATATTCAGGATCTTTTATTTCAAGTTCTTTTAGTAAAGGAGCTAATCCTTCGTCTTTATGTCTTTGATTTAAATGAGCTCTAATCTCATCATTACTTGTAGGCATAGGATCAATACCTTTTGTAACGGCATCAACATACATTCCAGAGCCTCCAGATAAAATTACAAAGTCATGTTTTAAGAAAAGATGATCTAATAATTTTAACGCATCTTTTTCATAATGTCCAAAGCTATATTCATCTTTTATAGATAGATGTCCAACAAAATAATGTGGTACATTTAGCATCTCTTCTACAGTTGGGCGAGCAGTACCAATTTGCATCTCCTTAAAAAATTGTCTAGAGTCAGCATATACAACTTCAGTAGCTAATTTTTTAGCCAGTTGAACACAAAAATCTGTTTTTCCAACAGCAGTAGGACCAACTACAACTATTAAGACTTTTTCTTTATTTGACATTATTTGTTTTTATTTTTCTATACAATGCAAAGTTAACAATATCTACAAAAGCATTTCTAATCTTTATATGTTTTAAAGCAATCAAAATACTATCTTTGCCCCCGAGTAAATTTAATAATTATCATGTTTGTAGAACCTAGATTTCAAGACCGTACTGAAGAAAAAAGAATTGGATGGATTGAAGTAGTGTGTGGCTCAATGTTCTCTGGCAAAACTGAAGAGTTAATTCGTCGAGTAAACAGAGCTACAATTGCTAAGCAAGTTGTTCATATTTTTAAACCTGCAGTAGATACCCGTTACCACGAAGAAAATGTTGTTTCGCACAATGCAAACTCAATAATTTCAACTCCAGTGAAGACTGCAAGGGAAATTACACAATATGTTAGCGAAAATGAAGTTATAGCTATTGACGAGGCACAATTTTTCGATAACACTTTGGTAGATGTTTGTGTAGAGTTGGCTAATGCTGGTCATCGTATTCTTGTTTGCGGTTTAGATATGGATTTTCAAGGAAAACCTTTCGAACCAATGCCACAATTAATGGCAATTGCAGAATATGTAACAAAATTGCACGCTATTTGTGTTAATTGTGGTGAGCCTGCATTGTACTCTTACAGACTAACGGCATCAGAAGAACAAGTTTTATTAGGTGAAACAGATTCTTATGAAGCAAGGTGTCGGAAATGTTATCAAGAAGGTATGACTTCTCGTGGCTCAAATTCTTGATTTGTAGAGGGTTAGTTTTCTGCTAACGTTCTACGTCTTAAAGCAGAAAATAGACTTCTCAATGAAGAAAAAAATTGATACAGATATACTAAAACGTCAATTAACACGATATTTTAGTTTCAGAACCATTCAAGGTAGAAATGTGCTTTTAACCACATCTTACCTTTTGATACTTATTACATTCACTATTCTAGTTGTTTTTCAAAATAAATTAGTTAGTGATGTTGGTGATAGGGTTATCCAAACAAGGAACCCTATCACTGTTATGACCTCAAGAATAAATGCAGGTTTAGATAGAGTTTCTGCTGCACAGAGGGGGTATTTTTTAACTAAAGATGATAGTTATAAAGATGCTCGTAACTCTCTTTGGGATACCGACATTTTACCAGCATTAGAAAAATTAGAGGAACTAGGAAAGCAGTTAACCTCTCAAGACCGACGCTCAATTGATGCCCTTGGTATCTTACTGAAAGAATATAAACACGGTCAGGATGATTTAGAATTATATTTTGAACAGCACATTACAGATTTTGCTGCTATTCAAGAAGATGTAGAAGCATACGATTCTCTCACACTACGTCTAAAATTAGAAAGCTTTAAAAAGAAAACAGAAGTAGACGAATATATCGTAGAATATCTTTTAACTACAATTTCTCCACTTAAAGCTGAAATCCGAGATTATTTAGGTCCTTTATCATTACAACAGCGTAAAGCCATGTTGGATGATGTTAAGAGAATTAATGAAGATATTGAATCTGCCAATTCATCAATTGCTTTTGTTACAGCCTTCTTTGCAATTCTTGCAGTAGGTTCATCACTATTAGTAATTCGAACTTTAAATACCTCCCTGCAACGTCCAATTGATCAATTAGACCGTTTAGCAATAGGAGATTTAGGAGATAGAATTGATGAAACCACAGATGAGATGAACGATATTATTTTATCAAGTAATCAGCTCCGGGATAATTTAGATCGCGCCTCCAAATTTGCATTAAATATAGGTGAAGGTAATTTTGAAGCTACTTTTAAACCTGCCAGTGATCATGATATGTTGGGGAATGCATTAGTACAAATGCGTGATCGTCTGAAAGATGTTTCTGATCAAGATGAGAAGCGTAACTGGATTACAAAAGGTATGGCTCATTTTGGAGAAATATTGAGAGAGAACCAAGATCTGAGTAAGTTATCAAATTCTATTGTTAGTGAATTAGTTAACTATTTACAGGCCAACCAAGGTGAACTTTATTTTATTGAAGAGAATGAAGAGCAACAAAAATATTTAAATCTTGAGGCTACATATGCATTCGAAAGAAAACGTATTATAGATAAAAAGATTTTTATTGATGGACGTTTTGCTGAGGGGCTTTTAGGACAATCTTATTTATTAGGTGAAACAATTTATCTTAATGATGTTCCTGAAGGATATACAGAAATTACTTCTGGCTTAGGAGATGCAACACCTCGTTCTGTATTAATTGTACCATTAAAAGTTAACGAAGGAGTAGAAGGAGTTTTAGAGATTGCTAGTTTTAAAGGCATTGATAAATTTGAAATAGAATTTGTTGAAAAAGTGGCAGAAAGTATTGCTTCAACATTAAGAACGGCAAAGAACAACCAAAGAACCAAAGAACTTTTATTGTCTTCTCAGGAGCAACGAGATCACTTAAAAAGTCAAGAAGAAGAAATGCGTCAGAACTATGAAGAGTTACAAGCGACGCAAGAAGAGATGGAGAGAAGACAGAAAGAATTAGAAAGTCTTCGTCAGAATCTTCAAAATGAAGTAAAAGAAAGAACAGTTGAGTTAGAGAAAACTTTAGAGCGTTTTGACTTAGCATTGCAAGGTACTACAGAAGGTATTTGGGATGCAGCACTTTTAACGGGTGAACTAGATGAGTCTACTACTTTCTGGTGGTCTGCAAGATTCGAAGAATTATTAGGCTATGATGAAGGTGAACTTAATAATGATTTTGAATCATTTATTAATAATATTCATCCAGATGATAGAGAAGATGCAGTTAAACTATTTAAAGGGTTAATTGCTGATCATTTAGGAATTGCACCAAGCACTATTGATGTTAGAATTAGATTAAAATCTGGTATGTACAAATGGTTCCATACTTCTGGTGCCGTAAGACATAATGACAAAGGTGTAGCACAACGATTTGCAGGTGCTGTAAGTGATATATCTTCTACAGTAGAACTAGTTGAAAGTCAAAAGTTATTGTCTATGAGAGAAGCGAATTTAAAAGCATTCTTAGACGTAACAAATGATTTTGTATTAGCAATGGACCAAAAAATGGTAATTACATTAGCTAACAATGCTATTAAATCTACACTTAGAAATAGAGGAGTTGAAATTGTTGAAGGCGAGACTGTTATTTTAGATATTCTACGTCCAGAAAACAGAGAAAAATATAGAGATAATACGAAGAGAGCACTTGAAGGTCAATCATTCTCGGATGAAATGACTTTACAATTAGGTGCCGAAAGACGTATTATGGATACGAGATACTACCCAATTCATTCGGATGATGGTGTAATAGTAGGTACAACGGTAATGTTACATGATATTACAGACCGTAAGAAGAAGGAAGTTGAGTTAGAAGATTCGAGAAGACAATTAAAAGCAATCTTTGATACTTACGATGCGGAAGTTTACATGAAAGATTTATCTGGTAAATATATTATGGTAGACCAGACTTTTGTACAAAACTTAAATGTTGATTTTGATGTAATTGGTAAAACAGACATAGAAATTTACGGACAAGAAAAAGGAGAAGCTATTTGGGAGCTTGATGAAGCGATATCGGAGCAAGAAACAGAAATTTCTTTTATAGAAACAAGAGACAATGGCCGAAAATACAAATGTGTAAAATTCCCTATGGTCAATACAGCAGGTAAAGTATATGCTATTTGTAGTATAGCGTCTGAATTAGAATTTGACGATAGTGTAATAAGTGGCGTTGATAAGGTTCCTGTTTCTGTTGTTTTTAGAAACTTTTCTACACCAACAGAAATAGTTGAAACAAGTGGTGTTTGGAAAAATTACTTTGGAGAAGCTTTAGACTTAAATACTTTCATTACAGAAAGTGATGAAAAAAGGTATAAGAAGGCAATGAAGAATATTGAAAGTGCTATTTCTGAAGGTAAATCATATTATGAAACCTATACTGTAACCTTAAATTCTGGTAATAAACTATTGTTATTAGAGAAAGGTAATTCAGTAGAACGTGAGCATGATAGTAATTCAGTAGTAGTATCTGCATTAATAGATATCACTCCTTTGCGTCCAAATCATGAAAAAAATGTATAATTTATTACCTTTGCACATCTAATAATTATATCATTCAAAAATAGTCAATATGAAAGCAATCATTAAGACAGCAAAAGGAGACATGACAGTTGAGTTCTATGTGAACGATGCTCCCAATACTGTAGCTAACTTTGTAGAATTAGCAGAACACAACTACTACGATGGATTAAACTTCCATAGAGTACTTCCTAATTTTGTAATTCAAGGTGGCTGCCCAAACGGTAACGGTGCTGGTGGACCAGGTTATAGAATTGCTTGTGAATTGGATGGTGATAACCAATACCACGATCGTGGTGTTCTTTCTATGGCACATGCTGGTAGAAATACAGGTGGTTCTCAATTCTTTGTTTGCCATAGCCGTGCACAAACTTCACATTTAGATCGTAACCATACTTGTTTTGGTAAAGTAATCGAGAATGTAGAGTTAGTTGATGAAATTCGCCAAGGTGATAAGATTCTTTCTATCGAGATTATCCGTGAAGATGGAGATCCTGAATTAGGAGCAGTTAAGAAATTATAGAAAATAAGGTAAAACTTATTTATAAAAAGCTATCTCAGAAATGGGGTAGCTTTTTTTTGTCAATTGATTAAAACTAAAAGTTATCAACAATTAAAGGTGTTTTAACCAACTAAACCTTTTACGTGTTGATAAATAAGTCATTTCTCGCTCATTTTGATAAGCTTCTTTCTCAAAAGAGATATTTTTATAGGCTAAGTATGTATTTCTGTGAATAACTAATCGAATTCCATACTCAATAATATACCATAAGTAGAAAAACACTAAAAGTAATTCTTTTTGTTGTTCAAAATGAATTTTCTCATGTAGAATTAGAATGTCCCAGCGTTCTGAATTTTGAAAGCTTTTAAATTCTGACCTAATAAAAATTAAAGGGTAAATAGCCATTGCCGTAAAACCTTTGAACGGAAGAAATTTATTGAAAACTACACGCATAAATTTATTGGGATGCGAATATAAAAAAAGCGAGCGTATCGAAATACACTCGCTTAATATTAATAACAATTTCTTTGAAATTAATAGCCTAGGCTACTTATTCCTTAGTCGTTGTATAATTTTTCATAATACTGTAATGCCATACGGTTAGCATCGAAGTAAGGAAGAACGTCACGCATAGAGTTTTTCACTCTTTCGTTCCAATCTTCTGGACGATCATAATACGTAGGGATAATTTCATTTTCTAAGACGTCTAACAAGCTGTTCATATCTTGCTCATCTTGCTCATGCACTGGTGCATTTAAATCTGCTAGTGGTAAAACATAAGAGTTTTCACCGTTTGCAAATTCAGGTATCCAACCATCATCAGTAGAAAGGTTAATACCACCGTTCATTGCTGAAGTCATTCCAGAAGTACCAGATGCCTCACGAGGTACACGAGGGTTGTTTAACCATACATCAGAACCTTGCTTCAACTTACGAGATAATTTTAACTCATAACCTACCAATACAGCCATGTTGCCATAGTCTTTTGATAAGTGAACTAATTGGTTGAAGATAGAAACTGCACCATAATCCATAGGATAAGGCTTACCTGCCCAAATAATTTGGATTGGACGGTCAGGGTTGTTCATGATGCGGTTGAAACGCTCTTTATCTCTAGTTACTAAGTCTGCACGTTTGTATGCAGCAAAACGACGAGCCCAAACAATAGTCAAGACCTTAGGGTCCATTAATTTACCAGTTTGATCAGCTACTGTTTCGAATAACTTAGATTTTAAGTAACGTTTACGGTCTAATAACTTATCATCGTCTTCTTTATGAAGAGCAGTGTAAAGTTGTTCATCAGCCCAGTAAGTACGGTTTTGAGCATTTGTAATAGAAGTAATACGACAGATATTGTCATATTTATTCCACATATCGTTAGATACTTCACCGTGTAATTTAGATACACCGTTAGCAATTTTCGCTAAACGTAGACAAGCAAGTGAGTGATCAAAAGTATCATTCTCAATACCAGTGATTCTACGAACTTCGTCAAGAGGCATACCATTAAAGTAACCTAACTTGTTTAGGAAGTGGATATCGTGTTTTTCGTTACCTGCTTCTTCTGGTGTGTGCGTAGTGAAAACTAAAAGTTCTTTCACTTTTTGCATATCACCATTGAATTTTTTCGCTAAATGGAAAGACGCTGGTAATGCGTGTGCTTCGTTAAAGTGATAAACTTCTGCGTTATATTCTAACTCATCAAGAAGTTTTGCTCCACCTAAACCTAAAAGCATATATTGAGCTACTTTCGCAGATGCATCAGCGTCATATAGACGGTGAGAAATTGATTGCGATAAGTAATCATTTTCAGGAAGGTCTGTTGTTAAGAAGAACATAGGAACAGTATTAAATACGCCTGGACGTAAATATTTAGCTGTTACCCAAACAGGATGACCATTTACTTCGATAGTAAATTTGATGTTTGTGTCTTCTAAGAAGTTGTTGATTTTTTCTTGGAAAAGAGCATCCATCTCTTGGTTTCCTTTACGAACTTGGTCGTAGTAACCATATTTCCAAAGAATACCAATTCCAATAAAGTTTTGATTTAGCTCGTAAGCAGAACGCATATGCGAACCAGCTAGGAAACCTAAACCACCAGAGTAAATTTTGAAAGGTTGATCGATCGCAAACTCCATACAAAAATAAGCAACGCGTTTTTTGTACTTAGGGTCGTATGCGTAAGGGTGTTTAAAATCTTGTTCGAAACGTGACATATCAGTGAATTATTAATATAATTGATATTTACTTTTATTTAAATCATGTCCTTCTGACATTTCTAAATGCACTTGCAATTTTTATAAATTATTTATCTAAACTTATGATGTAAGTCACCAAATTCAGAAAGATTTCTTGCAACCGGTTGATACACCGGTCGAATGTTCATCTTCTAACAAGATATGTAACTTTTTTGTGGTTTTTTCACTAAAAAGTTTAGAAAACTTAAAATAAATGCAAATACATAAAAGTAAGCTGACGAAAATAATGATAATATTAATTAACGTCAAACTATTTTTATAGATAACTTATTTTAGTCTTATTCTTTGTTGATGTTTGGAGAATCTTTTTTGCCCAAAAATAGATGCCAATTATAATTGCAAGAGTATTAATAAACACCCAACTTATAACTTGACCTATACCTTGCAATAAAAAGGCAATGAATTTTAGAAGCGGGACTATCGTGAAAGATAAAAGCACCACTATAAATGTGAGAAGCAACTTTGAAAACGTCATGAAATAGGAGAGTTATTTTTTAATCTATATTTTTTACGGTGTTGCCTCTTAAATGTTGTCATTTTCTCTTTATTATTTCAATTAGTTATGACATTATTTATTCTCCTTGTATTTTCGTTGTTCTTAATACCTAAACCATACTAAAAATATGTCTGAAACCTATCAAATTCCATTTCTAGAAACAGTAGCTCAAAAAGTTTACAAGGAACATAAAGGTGATTTTACTAAAATTATTATCGTACTGCCTTCTAGAAGAGCAGGAATGTACTTTAAACAATATTTTGGTCAAGTGATAGATCAAATTACGATTGCTCCTGCAATTTTATCAATGGAAGGGTTTGCAGAAAGGTTGTCCAACTTAGTGAAAGCGGATTCAGTAACATTATTGTTCGAATTATTTAAGCTTTATAAAAAGAAGGATAAATCGATAACAATAGAAAAGTTTGCACCTCTTGGAAAGTCATTGTTGAGAGAGTTTAACATGATCGATAACAATTTGACTGCAGATCAGGCAGATAAAATGTTTGACCATTTAAGAGAAGCAAAAGCAATAGAACATTGGGCGTCGTCATTAGGTGATGATGAAACTATTGAAAAGGTAAAAGAAGAGTTATTGTCAAAGAAAGAATCTATGCAAGATTTTCTCGAATTTTGGGAGAACTTATCAAGTACTTATTTTGACTTTAAAAAAGAACTAAAGAAGCAAGGTTTAGCCTATGGCGGACTAGCTTTTAGAGAGGCATTTGATAAGCTAGAAGAGCGAATAGAATACCTTGGAGTAGAGAAAGTAATTTTTGCTGGTTTCTCTCAAATGTCGGGGGTTGAACAATCTATTGTACAGACCTTGACAGATTTAGGGAAAGCACAGTCATACTTTGATGCTGACAAGCGTTACTTTAAATTACACCATGAAGCAGGACATTATTTAAGAAGATATGTAAGTGGATTTGCTGCTCAACATGTAGACTTTCAGAAAGACTGGTGGAGTACACATAATAAGTCAGTATCTCTAAAAGCAATAAGTAATACGGTTGGAGAAGCAAAGTTTGCAGGAGAGTGGTTAACAGGTTTACTAGATACTCCTCAGAAAAGAGAAGAGTTTAAAACAACATTAAATCATACGGCAATTTTATTACCCGATGAAGCATTGTTACCTGCACTATTAAGATCGCTACCTTCAATAACTTTTGAAGATGGTTCTACTTTAGCAGAACTGACAAACATTACTATGGGTATGTCATTTTCTAAAACACCTCTTTTTGATTTACTGAGAGTTATATTTCAATTACAAGAACGAATTAGAGAAAACGATGAAGCAGTATTGTGTGCTTATTTTAAAGATGTTCAAAATATTCTGCGTCATCCGTATTTTCAATATACAAATTCAATAAAAGAGTTTGAAGAAATATCAACTTCTATTCTAAATGAAATTACAGAGCAGCAAATGGTTTGGATTCCATTAGAAAAGTTAAGAGAATGGGGAGACCAACATCCAATATATGCAGCTGTTTTTTACTTCTGGGCAAATGATTATCGTAACGCATTAAAGAGTTTAAACGATTTAGTGACGACCTTAGCAGATGTATTAAAAGCTAATCCCGATGTACTAGGTATTTCTTCTTCTGAAGGTATTGAGAACTCTTTTGAGGGAGAATTATTAGTTCAGTTTTATAAAATTTTAAAGAGACTCGAAGATACTTTACCTCAATTTGCACAAGACAACGGTCAGTTATCAATTTATATATTCAAGCAGCTTTTATTAGAATTGTTACGTGGTGCTACAGTACCTTTTACGGGTGTTCCAATTGCTCCATTACAAATTATGGGTATGTTGGAAAGTAGGGCATTAGATTTTAAAAATGTACTTGTTTTATCTTGTAACGAAGGAAAGTTACCAATCAAGAAGACAGTAGAAGCAATTATTCCATTTGATACAAGAACCCAATTTGGCCTACCAACTTATTTAGACAATGATGCTGCTTTTGCTTATACATTCTATAGGTTATTCCATAGGGCAGATCATCTAACATTTGCTTATTTGGATGCGAACTCAGGAAGCGATGCTGGTGAAATGAGTAGATTGCTTTTGCAAGTCAAAGAAGAATTAAGTGAAGATCCTTCTTGTAAAATTAATTTAGATTCTTCTGTTTGGTTGTTATCTAAAGCAGATAAAACAATGTCAGAACCTGTATCAATTCAGAAAACAGAAATTTTTGCAGAGAGAATAAAGAACAGATTAAAAAGAGGTGTAAGTCCGTCTGCAGTAAATTCTTTTATTAGAAACCCGCTTACTTTTATAGATGAAAAAGTAATAGGCCTAAAAGATGAAGACGAGATCGAAGAAGATTTAGACAATCGAACTTTTGGTAATTTGATTCACTTGGCTTTAGAGTGGGGGCTTAGAAGAATGATTGGACTGCCTGATAAAGACGAAGACACTCCATTTGTTCTCCGTAAAAAAGATTTTGATAAAGCATTAAACGATAAAACATTTATACCGAAGCTAATAAAAGATGTAGCTAAAGAAGAAAATGTTGAAATGGTAAGAGGACAAAACCTTCTTTTAAAAGCAGTAGCGGAGAATTTATTACAACGCTATTTTAGAAATCAGATTGAAGAGATCGAAGCTTCTGAAACAGGAGCAATAACTGTTGTTGGTCTTGAGAAATTTGTTGACCATCAATTTGATGTGGAAATAGATGGTGAAAAAGTAAGAGTAAGATTATCTGGAATGGCAGATAGAATAGATGTTGTTGATGGTAAACTTAGAGTTGTCGATTATAAATCGGGAGGCTATACATCTGCAGATTTGACGTGTAAAAATTGGATGGAATTATTGGAAGATGAACATAAAGGCAAGTTATTACAATTAATTATTTATCGTTACCTACTTACTTCTGCAGGTTTTGATAAAGGCAACGCAAATTTTCAGAAGAAAATAACTAGAGCCAATTTTTTGTTACAAAAAGAAGGATTACCTCAGATTGATTTATCTAAAGGTGTTGCTTCTGGATTCTACTTTTTTAGAAAAATTACCGATGGTTTAAAGTCATGTAAAATGGATCAGCCTTTAGGAGAATTTACTGATTTAGAGTTCTTAGATAAAACAGAAAAGTTTATTGAAGAGTTAGTGAAAAAAATGCTAGACACCTCAATTCTGTTGGAAGATGTAATGTAGATTGTAAAAAAACTTAAATTTTACAAAACTAGTTAGGCTATTTTGTCTGTTATTTGTTTATAGAATATATCTTGAGTTGTTCGTTATGAAAGAACGACTAATAATTTATGCTAGACGTACTCAATATTAAATTATATAAACGTAGCTTCTTTGTAATCTACTTCATCATTTTAGGATCTCTTTTTAAAGTAAATTCTGTTTGTGCTCAAGCTGCTTTGCCAAAAATTGAAGATGTTGATATGTTGATGACGAACCTTACAGTTCAGTTAGAAATTACTTCAGGAATTGACGCGATGTATAATTTTGAGTTCAAAGTTGCAGAAGGCCAGTTTAATTGGCTTAAACATCACTACCCTGAACACCCCCTCCCTTATTTTTTACTTGGCTTAAACCAATGGTGGAAAATTGTTCCTAATTTAGAAAAGACAGATTACGATAAAGAGTTTTTTTCTTATATGGATTCTGCTATTTATTATGCTGATAAAATGCATAAAGAAGATAAAACAAACCAAGAAGCTGTTTTTATTTTAGCCGGATCTTGGGCTTTTGAGGGGCGTTTAAATGGGGAAAGGCATAATTGGACACGTGCAGCTTATTCTGTAAAAAAGGCTTTAGGTTATTTTGATAAGTTAAAGCAGATGCCAAAAACAGACCTATCTCCAGAGTTATTATACGGAGACGGGTTATACAATTATTATGTTGAATGGCTGAAAGAAAATTATAAGATGCTCCGCACGGTATTGTGGATGTTTGATAGTGGAGATAAAGAATTAGGAATAGAACAATTAGAAACGTGTGGTAAAGAAGCATTTTATACAAGAATAGAAGCAATGTATTACCTTATGAGGGTACATTCGTCTAGTGGTGGTAAAATGATTAGAGCTTTACAAATTTCAGAATATTTGTACGAGAAGTACCCCAATAACCCTTATTTCCAGAGATATTATGCTAGGTTACTCTACTATAGTGGAAGGTATCCACAACTTTTTAAGGTAAGTAAATCTTTATTAGATAGGGTAGATGAAGGTATGCTAGGCTATGAGGAAATGAGCGGTAGATATGCATCATTTTATTTAGGTGCTTATTACAGAGATTATATGGCAGATTCTAAAACTGCTGATCATTATTATGGAAGGGCTGTAGATTTTGTTGAAGATATTGGTGATTATGGTTCTGGATATTATCATTATTCTTTAGCAGCCTTAGCTAAGGATGCAAAAAAAGAAGGAAATTACGAAGAGGCTAATAAATATTATTCTAAAATTTTAACTTATGCTGCTGGTAGAAAGAAACTACAAGAAGAAGCAAAGAAGTTTAAAAAGGAGTATAAAAAAATTAAAAAGAGTCGTAAAAAGGCTGAAAAAAAATAGCTGTTTAGTTTACAAACTAAACAGCTATTTTTTTGTTCTAATACTTATCAGGAACAAAAGATTGCTCACTTAAAGGAGGACGTACATAACCTTCTTTACTTATTTTAGGTAAATCTATGGTTTTGTATTTAATCTCTTCGTAAGGTACTTTTGATAAGAAATGTGATATACAATTAAGACGTGCTTTCTTTTTATCATCTGCCTTTACAACATACCATGGAGATTGTTTAGTATCTGTATAAGCAAACATATTATCTTTTGCTTTAGAATATTCTACCCATTTTGATCTAGATTCTAAATCCATTTCACTAAACTTCCATCTTTTAATAGGAGAATTAATTCTTTCCTTAAATCTTTTTTCTTGCTCATCATCAGAAACAGAAAACCAATATTTAATAAGAATTATTCCTGAACGAATAAGCATTTTTTCAAATTCGGGACAGGTTCTTAAAAACTCTTCGTATTGATCGTCTGTGCAAAAACCCATTACTTTTTCTACCCCCGTACGGTTATACCAACTTCTATCAAAAAGAACAATTTCGCCAGCCGCTGGTAAATGGGGTACATAACGCTGAAAGTACCACTGAGACTTTTCTCTTTCTGTAGGAACACCCAAAGCAACAATTCTAGCTACCCTAGGGTTTAAGCGCTCTGTTATTCGTTTAATGACACCGCCTTTCCCTGCTGCATCACGTCCTTCAAAAAGTACAACCACTTTCATTCCTGTATGCTTTACCCATTCTTGCATTTTAACAAGCTCATTTTGCATACGAATTAGTTCTTCTTCGTAGTACTCTTTCTTTAATTTACCGTTTTTGCTTAATTTTTCGTTTTTTTTCATGGTTGTTTAATTGATATTTTATTTTCTTCCAAAGTCGGCAGGGATTTCTCCCCAAGCTTTTGTTTCCCACTTTAGAATTGGGTTTTTGTAAGAGTTACTTTCAAGCCAATTCACAGCTCTATCTATTAAATCAAAAATTATTTTATTCTTAGGATTCTTCGTTAAGGTTGTTTTTAATCTTTTATCACGAACCCACTTCATGGCTGTTCTACTATCCGTATAGACTATTGTATCATGATATTTATGCTGCTTTAAGAATGCAAGTGCATGTACAATACCTAAGAACTCACCAATATTATTAGTACCATCTTCATGAGGGCCCTGTATAAATAGTTGTTTACCGTTCTGAAGCCAAACCCCTCTATATTCCATCGGTCCTCTAGCACCACTACAGGCAGCATCTACGGCAACGCTATTTGTCATGATCGGCTCACCTATAGAAGGATCAATGTTTTTTTTGATAACCGTACCAGGTTTCTTTTTAAAAATATAAGCACTAGGATTACTGTTATATGCCTTTTGAGCTTCAAGTTTAGAATCAAAAGATTTATACTTGGCACCTTTTGTACCTTGAACCTGTTTCTGACATTCTGCCCAAGTTGTATAAATACCGGGTTTTCCTCCTTCCCATACAACATAAAATTTTTGCTTTTTGCTCCCGGCCATTTCTTCTTTTTAATCTGATTTAAAATGAATTTACAAAATAACTATTTAGAGTTGAAAATTAATTGATATTGTCTCCAAACTTTTTCTTCCATTACTCTAGCTATTATCTGATTAATATTGATTTCTGAAGCATATACCAAACATGTATACTTTATGACATCCCAATCTTTGTTTAAATCAAAAAAACCTTTGGTATAAGTTTTAGAAAATTCTTGAAGTAGTAAGCGTTTTGTCTCTAGTTTGAAGGGAGTTTGTGCATTCATATTTTCATTTTTAATAATTTAAGTGCAATTGTATTGGGAAAATACTATCAATAACAATTATTTTAACTTAAAGAAACGTGCATTTTAGGTGTCTAAAGGAGGTTTTTTAGTACTTTCTTAAAAAATTATCATTTATTTTTCTAAATGACTTGAGCAATAAGGATATATCACTTAAATTTGCACGCTCATATTCCTAGGAATGTGATCTATACTTTGATAATTGATTTAATAAAATATAGTCATGGGATATACAAAACTTATTAGAAAGAGCAAGAGAAACAAGACTTTCGCTAAAGCTCGTGTAACAACAATCCAACGTTTGAGTGCTAAACCAGTAATCAAAAAAGTTGACGTTGAAGCAATCAAAGCTGAGTTCGCTGCAAAATAATTTGTATCTACTCAATTAAAAAACGGTCTAGAAAATTAATTCTAGACCGTTTTTTTATGCATTTTTTTTGGAGGTTAAATAAAACCTTCACTTTTGGCTTTAGTTACCGCTTCAATTTTATTAGAAACTTGTAATTTTAAGTAGATATTTTTAATGTGAAATTTGACAGTATCCTTAGAAACAGATATTTGATCTGCTATATCCATATAACTTTTCCCTTCTGCCAATAAATTGAGAACATCCGTTTCTCTTGATGTAAGTGGAGATTCACTTTCTCTTCTAAAAGATTTAACTACAAGCTTAGCAATATGTGTACTCATTGGAGCTCCACCTGCAGAAACTTCGCCTAGTGCTCTTAATAATTGTGTGTGATTACTATTCTTTGTGATATAACCTGTAGCGCCAGCACAAAGAGCATCAAAAACATATTGACTGTTTTCGTGAACTGAAATAATTAATATATCAGTTCTAGGTAATGATTGTCTGATATGCCTAGTACCTTCAATACCATTCATTCCGGGTAAATCAATATCCATTAGAACAATATCAGGTTTATCGGTATCTAAGTTGGCAATAGCTCCTTCACAAGAGTCATAGGTGTTGATTACAGTATAGTCAGAAGCCTTTGTTTCAATTAAGAGTTTGAATGCTTCTTGTACATCTAAGTTATCCTCAACTATTATTATTTTCTTTTTCATACTAAATTTAAATAAAAAAAAAGAGGTGAAACAATATGTGGCACCTCTTTTTTGAATTTCAACAATAAGAATGAGTTCCCCAACTCTAAAGTTTTAGGGGTTATAGTCAGGATTTGTACTGCTTAACGATTCATTACTTCAAATTTACTATTGAAGTGTATATCTTGTACTACCCCAAAGGGTAGTTTTTATAGATTGTTATTAAAATTACTACTAAAAGTGACAGAAATTGAGGTGCCCTCGTTCTCTTTAGACTCAATTGATAAGGTTGCATTTGCTAATTTTTTTATTCTTGAATGCATATTTTTAAGACCATTACCATGTTTAGAGTCTGTATTATTCATTCCTATACCATTATCCTTTATTGCAATTTTAATATTTCCCTTCTCTTCAATAATAGATAAGTATACGTGTGTTGCTTTTGCATACTTCGCAATATTTGTCATGGCTTCTTTAAAAATAAAGACTATTTGTAAACTCCATGAATGAGGTAATACAAGGTTTTCATTTTTAGATATCTCTTTTTTAGAATGGTAACGAATTTCTAACTCATCAAAGAAGTCTTCACCAAAATCCTTTATATAATCATAGATTACACTTAACTCATCATTTTTAGCATCAATAGACCAAATAAAATCTCTTGTACCACTGTATAATAATTTTGATTGAGTTTCTATTCTAAATAAAATCTTTTCTGTTTCTATATCTTTTCCTTTTAATTTTAATGAGGCTAAATCTGCTAGTACAGTGATACTAGCTAATTTATTTCCCATTTCATCATGGAAATCTTGAGCAATTTCTGTTCTAACACGGGCTAATTTTTTTTGTGCTTCAGCTCTTTCTCGAATAATTTCTTTTAATTCATTCGTTTTAATTTTTTCCTTCTTGATCTTATAGTTCGAAGAATAAATCAATGAAATAATTATTAAGAAAAATATTCCACCTTTAAATAAAGTGTGTTCCCAAAAATATCCTTCAATATTTAACGAAGAAATTACGGGTGTACTCCAGTCAGACCCAATAGTTTTTCCTCTTACATAAATATCGTATTGTCCTGGCTCTTTATTGGTTATTTTTAAAACATCAGTATACTGAAAGTTTATCCAATCACTTGCTTTAGATATTTTATACTGAAGTTTTATAGATTCCATTTCAGATAAAGCACTAATTTTAATAGGCAGTTCTAAAATACTAAATTTACTATGGCTGTTGTATATCTTTTTCTTCCAGGATACATGAGGAGGGGGGATTGTACTTGCTTCTTTATGGTTAGGCATACTCATTATACCTTGTAAAGTAGAAATCCATAATTGATGATCTGATGATTCAAAAATCCGGGTTATTTGATCATTTATCAATCCAGAAGAAGTATTGTACTGCCTTTTTAGTGTTCCGTTTTTTAAAACAGAAAGGCCTTCATTTGTACCTACCCACAATTGATCAAAATGATCTTGATAAAGCGTAGTACAATTCACACCATCTAGTGATAATACTTTTCTTAATTTATTTTTTTCTTTTTGATCTTTTATATGTAAAAAATATAAACCTTCTGATGTTCCTACCCAAAGTAATACTCCAGATTTATCTATATATACATAATTAATTCTCTCGCCATTTTTAAAGTTTTGAATCCAACTATCTTTTAGGTCGAGTTTAAAGTTCTCACTCAAAGCATAAGATAATAAGGCTCCTTTTGTAGCTACCCAAATTGTTGTATCGGTAATTGCAGCACTAGAAATTTTTGATTGTTTGATATTGCCTTTTGGGAAATTTTGAAAGACTTTAACCATTTCAAATTTCTTGCTCATTGGGTTTTGTTGAACAACTTTTATAGAATCTTCTTCTATATACCAATCGCCAAATTGATTTTTACCGGCAAAAATAGACCAGTTTACAGGAATAGAGTCATTATTAATAGAATAGCTATGCCCATAAGAAGTAAAGAAAATATTCTCTTCAGTCTTAACAATGTCCTTAACAGGGTATTCTCTAAGAATACTTAAAGAGTCAGTTTTTAAATTATACTGATAAAGCCTATTTGTAGTAGAGAATGCTAGATTGACAGAATCAATTTGATTGATTGATAATACGTGTGTAACATCAATCTCATCTATGCCTAAATATTTAAAATCGGTATCTTCTATAAGATAAAGTCCATCACCTTGAGTTGTAATCCATATACGGTCTTGTTTATCAACTAAAATAGAAGAACTAAAAGATTTTGTATTTAATATTTTTTCTAGATAAGTTATTTTTAATGTCTTGCTATTTATTAGAATATTTCTCTGTTTATGATTATTCTCGTTAACAGCAGCTACAATATTTCCATTATTCAGTTGATATAACTTTGTTGGAAAAAGGTTGTCATTAATTTTAATAGTTTTTTCTATATCACCTTCTGGAGAGAGTAGTAAAATCTGTCCTTTTGACCCTACTAATAGACCTCCATTTTTAGAGATATTAGTTGCTGATATGATAAGATTACCAACAGCTTCTTCAAAGAAATTTCCTTTAAGAGATGTGCCATCTATAATTCTAATTCCTTGAGTATCGAAGCCATACACAAGTATTTTATTCTGAAAACGATTTAAACCTAAGGAAATGCTACGGCTACTTTTAGAGTTGTAAAAAGGTATTGGTTTATCTTTTCTCAGAAATATTTCTTCTTTTCCATTTTGTCGATGAGAATAGAAATTTAGTTTATGAGATTTTTGCTCTTTTAAATTCATATAAAAGGCAGAACTCCATTGCCAACCGTATAACTCATTACCAATTTTAACTCCTTGATGCAGTTTCTTCGCTCCTTTCTTTTGCATAAAAGGATAGGTTTGAATAGTATCAAGCTCTTCGTTAAAAACATGTACGCCACCTCTCCATGTAAACATGTAAATAGAGTCTGTGTTATTTTGATTAAAACCAATAACAAACTCAGAATTTAGACCATCTTGAGTTGAATAAGTTTTAAATTCTTTTCCATTAAAAGTACTCAAACCATCATCTGTTCCAATCCATAATTTACCATTAGCTTCTTTAAGATGATAAAGGAAGTTATGTGGTAAACCATCTTTCTTTGTCCAGTGATGCGTAAACATTTTTTGGCCACTACAAAAATGAAAAGTAAGGAGTAGTAACAGTAATATTCGTAGAAATTTTATCGACATTTAAATTTTGGAATATTATTTTTAATAATTGCTAGTTAATGCAACCCGTTGTAATATAAAAAGATTTATTTTAAAGTGATAATATGCGTAAAATCACCGAATTAAGTAAAAGACCTTCAATATCTTTGTTTTACCTAAAAGAAATAAATGATTATTAATCAACACAACGACCCTGTAAATAATATATTATGTTAGAAATTCAAAAAAAATTATCATCCTCATTTTTCGTACTTCTCAGTTTACCCTCTACGGCAATGGGTTTTGCCCTTTCTATACAAATTGCTGCTCTGAGTTGGATTTTAAATACTAAATATGGTTTCGATATTCATGAAGTTGGAATTGTTTGGGCAGCGGGTCCTATAGCAGGTATTATCGGTCAGCCTTTAGCAGGTTTAGCCTCTGATAAAGTTTGGTTTTTTGGAGGAAGGCGCCGTCCATTTATATTAATAGGAGGGGTACTCACTTCGTTAATGTTATTAGCATTACCAAATATTCATATTATTTCTGATTTCTTAGGCTTTGAACCTACAAAAGCAGTTGGAGATTTAGCAGAAGGCCAATTTGCAGCGTCTATTTATGTTGCAATTGCAGTAGCATTAGTACTTGATTTATCTATAAATATAAGTTTTAACCCAACAAGGTCTATTATTGCAGACGTCACAAATGATGATACCGTAACAAAAGGATATACTTGGATGCAAACAATATCTGGTACTTTTGGTGTATTAGCCTATTTTATTGGTTCTGTTTTAGGGAATAATGAGTTAATTTATATCGGTGTTTTATTAGTATTTGTCTTTTCTGTAATACCAGTCTTCTTTATTGAAGAGCCAAAGAGTTTAAAAGAAACTAATGAGGAAATTCATGAAGGAAAATCAGAAACAGATAAGGAAGGTTTTATAAAAGTATTACTAGCACATGCACCTACATGGTTAGGTATTCAAACTATGTTTGTATTTATGTTTGCTTATGTACAGCAGAAATATCCAGACTTTTCTTCTAAAGAAGTAGGAAGTGTTATTAACTGGTCTTTCTTAATATTTAATGCTGTTGCAGCTGTATTGCCAGCATTTATCTTAGAACCAATAACGCATAGAATAGGAAGAGTGAAAACGCATGCAATTTGTATTGGTATAATGGCTTTAGGTTACGCTGGTATGATTGCTTTAGGTGGTACGTCAGAATATATGATTTACGGTATGATGGTTATTCTTGGTATTGGTTGGGCAGCAACAGTATCACTTCCATTTGCTATAATGTCAGAGAAAGTAGAAAAATCAAAAATGGGATTCTATATGGGTATATTTAATTTATCTGTAGTATTACCTCAATTAGCAGTATCAGTTTTTGTTAGTAAATACCTTGCTGAAGCAGCAGATAAAACAGTAATGTTCTACATCGCAGCAATTGCATTAGGAGTATCAGCAGTTTTATGGTTATTTGTAAAAGATAGTACTTCTCCTGAAGAAGGTAAAGTAAAAACTACAGGTGGTGGTCATCACTAATAGTAAATAGATATATACAAAAAATGGCTTGATAATACTTTCTGTTTATCAAGCCATTTTTTTATGTTGTAAGATCTATAATTTAATACAACGTTGTGTAAATACACCAAGATCTGAGCTCAGTTTCATAAAGTAAGTACCTCTAGGGTAACTGCTCAAATCAATACTAACTTCAGCAGAACTAGTATTGATTTCTTTTGATAAAATTAAGGCTCCAGAGGAAGACCAAACTTCTAATAAGCCACATTGACTAATGTATTGAGCAGGTTTCAATTTAAAAATACCTTCCGAAGGGTTAGGATAGATAGTGAATTTTTCTCTTTGCTTTGTATCTAAACCCACTATTCCATTATAGATTGTAATCGTATTAGATGATTTTGAAAATGATGCTCCTGTATTATTAACAGCATAAACTCTATAAGTCACCCTAGTATCTACACTCTCTGATGTTACTGAGAATGCGTTATCATTTGGAGAAAGAATAGCACTAATAATTTTATACCCTTGTTTATTTATCGATTTTTCAACGATAAAGCCAGATACATTATCATCTTCACTAATAGTCCAAGTTAAAGCATTTAAGTCTGTACCAGGATTTACTTCTAATGTAATTGTACCTGTAGGCATATTTTGATTAAGTGTATTTCTTGCAGGAGCATCAGTTAAAATTACATCAATTCTAGATTTCTGATCAAGACTAAACATCGTCATACAAGAATCATTTGTATAGTCCATATAGTTTTGATATTGGCTTGAATCAAATATTAATGCTGCAGAATCACAAAGTAATTTGACTTCTTCTCCTGTAGTGGCATTACAATAACGCGAGCCTGAATGTGAACTACTAATTTGAGGCGTGTCATCACAATAATCATCTTTAGAACAACTTGCACTACCTACACCCCATATATGAAGTAATCCAAGGTAATGCCCAAGTTCATGTGTCAGCGTACGTCCTAAATCATAATGATTTTCTAGATCATAACCTTCATCAAATTCATTAGATCCAAAGAAATGAGTATCTATAACAATACCATCTCTCGAACTTGTCGCAACTTCTCCGTTACTTACTTGATCTAAACCCTGTAAATCAGTGTAATTAGGAAAATAAGCATATCCTAACCAGTTATTCGTTAATGGTACAACCCATATATTCATATACTTTTCATGATCCCAAATATTGTCAGCAATAATCTGATCAACCTGAGATATAGAATATTCATCATCACCCTTTAAAGAACCTTGAATTCTATTTATCCCTGGCTCAACCAGTACTTGACCATCCGGACTATAAACAGCCATTTTTAATTCTACTAAAGAATTTACGGCATCAGATGAAAATTCATCTAGTGTTTGAGTACGATTATTATTCTGGTGTAATAAGTCTCTATTCGTAGAATTTATCTGAGAAAGTATTTGTTCGGATGAAATATTATTATGTTTAGTATTTTTTTCATCAAGATTATAGATTACATGAACAATAACAGGTAAATTAGAGATGTTTGTTCTGTTCATCGCATTTACTCTTCTATTAGAAAGGTAAGATTTTGCCTGACTATAAGTAAAAACGGGTTCATGTAATGTACTTCTACAATGTCTTTGAAGAGGTATTTCCTGAGCCGTAACGATAGAAAAAAATGAAAAAAATAGTGAAACTAATACTGTAATTTTTTTTATTGATAACATGTTTGAATAGAAACAGTAATAAAAAATACTAAATTATTGTTATGCAATATGATAAGTTTTTAGATAACGTGCATATTTTAGTACATCATTTAAATGACTTTTTTATATTTGCAAAACTTCAAATTGCCATATATGAAATATAAAAGAGTTCTTCTGAAATTGAGTGGCGAAGCCCTAATGGGTGAGCAACAATATGGTATTGATCCAAATAGATTGGAACAATACGCAAAAGAGATTAAAAAAGTAGTAGACCAAGAGGTCGAAGTTGCCATTGTTATCGGAGCAGGAAACATTTTTCGTGGAATGCAAGCTAGTAAACTAGGTATTGACAGAGTTCAAGGAGACCACATGGGTATGCTTGCTACTGTTATTAACGGTATGGCATTACAAAGTGCTTTAGAAGGTGCAGGTGTTTATTCTCGTTTAATGTCAGGTATTCAGATGGATCAGGTTTGCGAACCGTTTATCCGTAGAAGAGCTGTACGTCATTTAGAGAAAAACAGAGTTGTAATTTTTGGTGCAGGTACAGGTAATCCTTATTTCACTACAGATTCGGCAGCTTCTTTAAGAGCTATTGAAATTGATGCAGATGTTGTATTAAAAGGAACAAGAGTTGATGGTATTTACACTTCGGATCCCGAGAAGAATCCAGATGCTGTAAAAATCGATGAGTTAACTTTTGATAAAGCACTTTCTGATAATTTAAAAATTATGGACCTTACAGCTTTTACACTTTGTAAGGAAAATAAATTACCAATTATTGTATTTGATATGAATAAGCCAGATAACTTATTCCAATTAATGTCGGGTGCAAAAGTAGGTACTATTGTAACGCAGTAAATAATTAAACTAGATTATTAATTAATCATTAAAGATAAAGTAATGGAAGAGGAAATAGGAATGTATATAGATGAGGCTAAGGATTTAATGGAAAATGCCATTAAACACACTCAACATGAATTGAAAAAAATTCGTGCTGGTAAAGCTTCTGCTTCAATGTTGGATGGTTTAGTAGTAGATTACTACGGAGCACCAACTCCTATTGGCCAAGTAGCATCAACTTCTACACCTGATGCTCATTCTGTAGTTGTTAAACCTTGGGAAAAAAATATGCTTGCAGGAATCGAGAAGGCAATTCGTGATTCTGATTTAGGTGTAAACCCAATTAACGATGGTGAGCAAGTACGTATTAACATGCCTCCATTAACAGAAGAGCGTCGTCGTGACCTTGTTAAAAAGGTGAAAGGCGAAATCGAAAAAGGTAAAATTAGCCTTAGAAATGCACGTAAAGAAACTAACGATGGCTTGAAAAAGTTATTGAAAGACGGTGCCGCAGAAGACGCTGTTAAAGATGCAGAAAAGACAGTTCAAGATCTTACAAATAGCTTTACAGCTAAAATAGATCAAATATTTGTTGAAAAAGAAAAAGATATCATGACTATCTAGTCAGTGAAAATTTTCTAATTAAAAAATCCCTTAAACTACATCTAGTTGTAATTTAAGGGATTTTTTAATTTAAAGGTGTTTACCTTTTTAGATCTCTAGTAAAGCTCCAAATAAACCAAGGTTTCTAACTCTATCTTTAACAACTAAAGTAGATATGGTGGTATGTTGCTTAAGTAAATTTTCTGTAGTGCTACCAATAAAAGTAGCTGCTAAAGCAGATCGACCTCTAGACCCCATAATTATAAGATCAGCATCTTCTACTAACGATATATTAGAGATGATTTTAGCTTCATTATTTCCATGTTGATCAAAGTGTAACCTTAACTTGTAAGTTATACCCTCTAAATCAAATTGTTTTAAGAAATTCTTACACCTTTTTTCAGCATGTTGCTGTAGAACGGATGCATATTCTTGTTGTGTTTTTCCTGATGTATGATAGCCGGTAGGTAGCGCATAAATATGAATTATCACTAATTCCATATTATTTCTTTTTGCTACTTCTATTGCATCTTTCATTGCCTTTTTAGACATCTCAGAAAAGTCGATAGGAACAACTGCCTTTTGAATCGGTACTTTAGGATTTTCTGATACGGTTAATACAGTACAGAAAGCATATCTTGTTAATAGACGTGCTATTGTACCACTACCTTCAGCGATATTTTTTTTACCTGCAATAATAAGGTCAACTTTATTTTTACGAGTTGCCTTTAATATTTTATTTGTAGGATCGTTAGATTCGCCAATTTGAATCGAAAATTCAATATTACGCGTATTTAGGTCTTTATATTTGTCGACTAAGGCTTGCATTTTCTGCTCAGCCATATCTTTTCTCGTGACTAATTTACCATTATATTCAACTTCTTCGTTTGCCGAATTATCCTTCAAAATATGAAGTAAGATAATTTTCTTTACTAAGAATACAGGAGATGCAGTTAAAGAATACTTTAAGATTGCATCATCTATATATGTTAAGTCTAGAGGTAAAAGTGCCGATAGTGTCTTATCCATAATTATAAGATGGTATAAGTAGTAAGAAGGTGATTGTACTGTTTAAACTCTTTAAAGTTAATTTACGCAATTTACGTGCTTAATTGTGAAAATTTAATCAAATATTAAATTTTTGTGAGTAAACCACCTATTAATTTCGATAAATGTGGTTCTGCATTACGAGCATTCGCTAAAATTTCTTCTAACTCAACAGGTTTTAAAGCACCTTCATAACATAAATCTGTCACAACAGAGACTGCAAATACAGGTAACTTCATTTGTACAGCAACTATTACTTCTGGTACTGTAGACATTCCTACCATATCAGCTCCAATAATACTTAAGTATTTATATTCTGCTTTTGTTTCTAAATTAGGTCCTGTAACAGCTGCGTATACACCTTCGTGAACAGGTAAATTATTTTCTTCAGCAATACTTTTTGCCTTTTCTATTAACTCTGCATTGTATGGTGCAAACATATCTGGAAAACGATCACCCCATTCTGCTTCATTTTTACCAATTAGTGGATTTCCAGACATTAGGTTGATGTGATCATTAATAATCATCAAATCACTTTTTTGGAAAGATGGGTTAATACCTCCAGCAGCATTAGATATAATTAAGGCTTTCACACCTAGAAGTTTTAGAACTCTAATTGGAAAGGTTACCTCTTTCATGTCGTATCCTTCATAAAAATGAAAACGACCTTGCATTGCTACAATTTTACGACCATTTAAATAGCCAAAAATTAAACGTCCTTTGTGTGACTCAACTGTTGATAAGGGAAAGTGAGGAAGCTTTTCGTAAGATAGGTCGTACTTAATATCAAACTCATTCACTAGACCACCTAATCCAGTGCCAAGTACAATTCCTACCTCAGGTTGAAAACCATCAATTAATTTTTGAATTTTTTCAACACAAATCTCTACTTTTTCTTTATGTGTCATTGTTGTAGTGTTCTTATTTAAAAACGACTACTTTTCTTTACAGGAAAGTAGTCGTTATTATATGTCTATTTGAAACGATTTTTCAACATAGCCAATTTATCTTGCATTGACATGTTTTCTGTGTTTTCTTCTTTCTCTCTTCTCTGAGGTTGAGCTGCTTGAGGTTTTCTATTAATAGCTTTTTTAGGAGATGATGTTCTTGCTCCTCCATCGCCATTTGACCCCTTCATTGAAAGGGCAATTCTGTTTCTAGAAATATCAATATCTGTAACTACTACTTGTACTTTTTGATGTACTTTGACAACCTCGTTAGGGTCTGAAATGTATCGATCAGCCATTTGGCTTAAATGTACAAGCCCATCTTGATGAACGCCTATATCTACAAAAGCACCAAAATTAGTGATGTTTGTAACAATACCAGGAAGTTTCATTCCGATAGTTAAATCAGTCATTTTTTCAACACCTTCAGCAAATTGAAATGCCTCAAACTGTTCACGAGGATCTCGTCCGGGCTTAGCTAACTCTTTTAAAATATCTGTAAGTGTTGGAATACCTACACTATCAGTTACATAGTTATCTAACTTGATTTGTTTATGTAGGTCTTCTTTTGACATTAAATCTTTAATTGTAACACCTAAATCGTCTGCCATTTTTTTAACAATAGCATAACTTTCTGGGTGTACAGCACTTGTATCTAATGGGTTTTTAGCATCACGGATTCTCAAGAAACCAGCACATTGTTCATAGGCCTTAGGTCCTAAACGAGCTACTTTTTTTAGTTGAGTTCTACTTGTAAATGCTCCATTTTCATTTCTGAAGTCTACAATATTTTGTGCAATGCTAGGGCCTAAGCCAGACACATAAGATAAAAGTTCTTTACTTGCCGTATTTACTTCTACACCTACTGCATTTACACAACTCATTACAACATCATCTAAACTTGCCTTCAAAGCACTTTGATCTACATCATGTTGATATTGTCCTACGCCAATTGATTTTGGATCAATTTTCACTAGCTCTGCTAATGGGTCCATCAATCTTCTACCAATAGAAACCGAACCTCTTACCGTAAGGTCATGATCTGGGAATTCGTTTCTAGCTATTTCAGAAGCAGAATAAATTGAAGCGCCACTTTCGTTTACAACAACAACTTGTACATTTGATAAACCTAAGTTTCTTACAAACGATTCTGTTTCTCTACTAGCAGTACCATTACCAATTGCGATAGCTTCGATATTATGTTTTTCACAAAGGTATTTTACCGTAGCTCCAGATTCTGCCATTTTACGTTGAGGCTCATTTGGATATACAGTAGTATTCTCTAATAATTTACCTTGGCGGTCTAAACAAACTAATTTACAACCTGTTCTAAAACCAGGGTCTAGTGCAAGTACACTTTTTTGACCAAGTGGAGCAGAAAGTAAAAGTTGTCTTAAGTTCTCTGCAAATACACCAATAGCTTCTTCATCTGCTGCTTTTTTAGACATTAGACGAGACTCTGTTTCCATTGATGGCTTTAGAAGACGCTTATAAGCATCTTTTACCGCCAATTGAATTTGATCTGCACTTGGAGTTCTACGATCAACATGTATATCTTCTAATAAATATAATGCATCCTCTTCTTCTGGTGAGCAGTCTAAAGAAATAATCATTTCTTTTTCAGCTCTTCGCATGGCTAAAACTCTATGTGAAGGAGCTTTACCAACGGCTTCAGTCCAATCGAAGTAATCTTTATACTTAGTACCTTCATTTTCTTTTCCTGGGATGACTCTTGCCTTGAAAGATCCTTTTTTCATGAAAAGAGCACGAATTTCTTGACGAGTTTCTTGGTCTTCGTTAAGACGTTCAGCTATAATATCTCGTGCCCCTGCTAATGCTTTTGTAGTATCTTCTACATCTTTTTCAAGATTGATAAACTTCGCAGCTTCAGTTTCTATATTAGTAGACAGGTCTGGAGATAATAATAAATCTGCCAAAGGTTCTAAACCTCTTTCCTTAGCAATACTTGCTTTTGTCTTACGCTTTGGCTTATAAGGAAGATAAATATCCTCTAAAGCAGACATTATTTCAGCTTTATTGATCTTACTTTTTAATTCATCAGTAAGTTTACCTTGGTCATCGATACTTTTTAAGATGCTTTCGCGTCTTTTATCGAGTTCTCTTAATTGTAAAGCTTTATCTCTGATATCAGCAACTTGGACCTCATCCAAACTACCAGTAACTTCTTTTCTATATCTAGAGATGAAAGGAACTGTAGCTCCATCATCTAATAATGCTAAAGTATCTTTAACCTGAGCTTCTGATATGCTCAGTACTTGAGCAATTTTATTTGTTATGTTCACCATTGTATTTTACTATGCAAAGGGTCATTAATATTATTGCGAAAATAACTTTTTTATCAATTTAAACCCTATCTATAAGGTACAAATGATTGATTATTTTATGTATTGTTCTAATCTATAACGACATAAAAAAAACCTTCAATTATCATCGTAATGAAATTGAAGGTTTTTTTATCTTAATATCTTAGCTTAAAAGCGTAAATCTTAATTTTCGCCTGGGTTGATCATTGCACAACGGAAACCGATAGTTGCAGTTGCTGAATCTTGATCTAAGAAACGACGAGTACCTGCTGCCATCCAGTAAGCAACGTCTTTCCATGAACCACCTTTATATACACGGATAGAGTTCGATATGAATGATTCATATTGACGAACATAACCGTAAGATTGGTAATTGTAACCTTGTTCAGGACCATCTAAGTAGTCATTTTTACGAACTGGGTTTAAATCATCCATATCTGCATATGAAAGTGGACGGTAAATATCTTCTACCCATTCAGAAACGTTACCGGCCATATTATATAAACCGAAATCGTTTGGAGGGTTATCATAAACACTTGATGTAACCATTGCTCCATCGTTCAATTTACCACCGATACCAGCGTAATCACCACGACCACGTTTGAAGTTAGCCATCATATCACCCATGTGATCACCGTAAGGATTTCTTACTGAATGACCAGACCAAGGATAAATACGACGTTCAGAGTAATTTTCATCGATATCTTGTAAACCGATAAGTGCTTGAGCTGCGTAATCCCATTCAGCTTCTGTAGGCAAACGGAATGCAGGAAGAACGACACCAGATTCTAATGGAATTGGTTCTCCATTTTCAGCTGCTTCAGCTTCTTCATCAGTACCATCGCTTACTGCTAGGTTTTTATTTACTACAGATGTACGCCATGCACAATAGTTTTGTGCTTGAGTCCATGTTACACCAACAACTGGGTGTTGACGAAAACCAGGATAACGTAAGTAGTGATCAACATATTGATCATTGAATGCTAATTGCTCTGCCCAAACAGTAGTATCTGGTAATGCCTCTTCATAAGATATTCCTGATACCGAAGAATCAGTACTTACATAATGTAAGTAGGCTAACCAGTTAATATTTGACACTTCTGTTTCGTCCATCCAAAAAGATGCTACAGATACAGTACGTTCTAAGTTATCACGAGATTTCATTAAATCTTCCTCGTAAGAACCTAATACAAAACGACCACCTTCGATGTAACGCATATTTGGAACTTCTGGCATTCCATTATACTCTCTTACAGCGAATGAATTATCGTCTTTTCCATTATATTCTAAACCTGTTGCGGTATCATATCCTCCCGGATTTTCTGCAGTTGGCTTAGAAGACTTAGCACATCCAGTTACTACTAATGCTGCTAGCAGTGCGGAAGCCAATTTGAGTAGATTCCTTTTGCTCATGATATTATAGATCTCTATTTTTCTTATGCACTCAATTGAATGCATGTTAATTGCTTAAAAAGTGTTTCACAAAACAATAGTGAAACGTTACCGAAATCCATAATTCAATAATTGTACCTAAAAAGCTGAGTTGTGAATATTTTTAAAAATAAAGTGATTATTTGTTTAATAGATATAATAGTTCTAACCCTTTATTAATGTCTGTAATCTCTTCAATATTAAGGATTAATCGCTTTTTAGTCTCTTTTATCTGACAAATTTTAGGATGTGTCTGTACATACATTAATATTTTTCCAAATTCATCCGATTGATAATACTCTGCATGTGTGTGCTCTAATAAGTATGCTTTTAAAGACTCATTTTTAAGAATAAGCTTCTCCATTCCAAGTTTTTGAGCTACCCAACGCATTTTTACAGTAATCAGTAAATCTGTTACAGGTTGAGGAATCGGACCAAATCTATCTTGAAGGTGTTTTGTGAATTTCTCCATTTCTTTCTCATCTTTTAATTTATCTGCTTTCATATATAAATTAAGACGTTCAGAAATATTTGAGACGTAACTATCAGGTATTAAAATTTCAAAATCTGTTTCTATAACAGTATTCACCTTAATAGATTGGGCTTCTAATTCTGTTTTAAAAAGATCTGCAAATTGTGTTTGCTTAATTTCTTGAACAGTTTCTTCTAAAATTTGATTAAATGTATCAAAACCCAAGTCGTTTATAAATCCAGATTGTTCACCACCCAATAAGTCGCCTGCGCCACGAATATCAAGATCTCTCATAGCTACTTTAAACCCATCGCCTAAATCAGAAAATTCTTCTAATGTAGATAATCGTTTTCTGGCATCAGATGAAAGTCCAATGGTAGGTGGGGTCAATAAATAACAATATGCTTTTTTATTCGACCTACCCACACGACCTCTCATTTGATGTAAATCTGATAAACCAAACATATGTGCTTGGTTAACAATGATTGTATTTGCATTTGGAATATCTAAGCCTGACTCAATAATATTAGTAGAAATTAGTACATCATATTCTCCTTGGATAAAACGAAGCATAATTTTTTCTAATTGAGGTCCATCCATTTGTCCATGTGCATAAGTAACTTTTGCATCTGGTACTAATTGCATGATTTTATTGGCGAAGTGTTCTATATCTGCTACTCTATTATGGACAAAGAATGCCTGTCCTCCACGAAGTAGTTCATTATGTATGGCATCACGAATTACTTCATCATTTAAAGTAGTAATTTGAGTTGTTACAGGTTGTCTATTTGGTGGAGGTGTTTCAATTACAGATAAATCACGAGCTCCTAATAAAGAGAAGTGAAGCGTTCTTGGAATTGGTGTCGCCGTTAATGTGAGCGAATCAACATTAATACGCATTTCTTTTAATTTCTCCTTTGTTTTTACTCCAAATTTTTGCTCCTCATCAATAATCATTAAGCCTAAATCTTTAAACTCAACGTCTTTACTTGTAATTCTATGTGTACCTATAAGTATATCGACTTTACCCTCTTTTACTTTTTTGAGTGTTTCTTTAATCTGCTTTGTTGTTCGAAAACGATTGATGTAGTCAATATTACAAGGCAATTCTGCCATTCTAGCTAAAAATGTTTTATAGTGTTGCATTGCTAGAATAGTAGTAGGTACGAGTATTGCAACCTGTTTACTATCACAAACAGCTTTAAATGCAGCTCTTATTGCTACTTCTGTTTTACCAAAACCTACATCACCACAAACAAGTCGGTCCATCGGATACGGTTTTTCCATATCATCTTTTACTTCTTGTGTAGCTCGTGCTTGGTCTGGCGTATCTTCATATATAAAAGAAGATTCTAGTTCAGCTTGTAAATAACCATCTTTATCAAATTGATATCCTTTAGCATCTCTACGTTTTGCATAAAGTTGTATTAATTCTGTGGCAATATCTTTAACTCTCTTTTTCGCTTTCTTTTTCTTATTTTCCCATTCAGGAGAACCTAATTTACTTACAGTAGGTTGTTTGCCTTCTTGACCAGAGTATTTTGATATTTTATGGAGTGAGTGTAAACTGAGATAAAGTAAATCGTTATCACGATAAATTAAACGGATACTTTCTTGTTCTTTACCGTTGATTTTCATTTTCTCCATGCCTGCAAACCTACCAATACCATGGTCCATGTGAGCAACAAAGTCTCCAGCTTTTAATTCGCGAAGTTCTTTAAGAGTAAGTGATTTATTTTTAGAATATTTCTTTTTACCCTTAGGGGAATGGAAACGTTCAAAGATTTCATGATCTGTAAAACAAGCTATGTTCATTTGTCGATCAATAAAACCACCTCTTAAACTTAAATTAAGTTCTTGAACAAAAAGGTTTGGCTTAATTTCTTCGAAAATAGTTTGTAAACGTTCTAACTGTTTTGGTAAATCAGAAACAATAATATTTCTAGTACCTTCTAATTGTTGTTTTTCCAAAGCTTCTCCAAGCATATGGAAATTTTTATTGAAAGAAGGCTGAGGTTGTGTATCAAAAGTAATGGTTTCGGCAGTACGGAGCCCTTTTCTGTTTCCAAAAAGAATGCGGTGAGATTTTCCTAGAAGTTTTGTGAAGTCTTTTTTCGTTTCAAAAATTTCTTCGGGTTTATTAATAATATGTGTTCCTCCGCTAACTTTTAAAATTTCATCAAAAGATTCGACTGCACGTTCAAAGTATTTATCAATTGTATCAACTAACAACTCATAATCTTTGATCCATATTGTGGTTTTTGGTAAGAAATCCAAGAGTGATTCTCTAACTTCTTGTAATAGCTTGTTGTGTACATTGGGAACAATAGGAGCATGTTCTTTTTCACCCTGAGACAACTGAGTGATGGGGTCAAAAGTTCTGATGCTTTCAATTTCATCACCAAATAATTCGATTCTAAAAGGTAACTCATTTGCATAAGAATAGATATCTATAATACCTCCTCTAATGGCAAATTGCCCTGCCTCATAAACAAAATCAGTTGGTTCAAAACCATATTCTAGTAATAGTTCTCTTAAAAAAGATTGCTCTACATCTTCGCCTACTCTTGCAACATAGGTGTTCTCTACTAAAGATTTTTTATTAATTACCTTTTCTGTAAGTGCAGCAGCATGAGTAACTAAGATTGCACCTTTATTTTTCTTCTCATTTAGCGTACTTAATATTTCTGCTCTTTGAAGCACATTTGCATTTTCTACAGTTGTGAGTTCAAAAGGTTTTTTATAAGAAGATGGAAAGTAAAGAATATCTTCTTTTGGAAGAAGGTTTTGTAAATCGTTGCTAAAATAGATGGCTTCCTCAGCATCATGCATTACAAAAACATGACAACCTTTTGTGTGTATATAAGTAGTAGCGGCAATAATTGCATCTAAACTACCAGACAAACCTTTGGTATATATAGCTGCGGCATTTTCATTTTTTAATTTATCAATTATTAATGCGGTATTGCTATCGTCTTTATATGCTTTAATCAAATCTTTTAGTTCGATTTGACGAATATGTTGTGAATCTTCCATGAACCTCTTTAATATGAGTCTTTGCTTTTATGCAATTACAAAAATAGAAATACGTAGTGAGTTTTTGTTATGATTAACAAGAATTCTTTGTATATCAATGTAATCAATAACTAATTGTCAATTACCTTTGTTAGATTAAATCAAATGTTTTTATTAAAGTTGATATGAACCGTCATAGTATTAAAACATCTATCGTTACCGCAACGCTATATAGATTCTTCTTAATCATGTTGTTATACAGCATAGCACGCGTAGTGTTTTTTCTTGTCAATCAGTCTTATTTTGATGATGTAAACTTGTCAAGATTACTTTTAGGAGGAATGAAGTTTGATTTACCGGCGGTTATATATACTAACTCAGTGTTTATATTATTAAGTATTTTACCTTTTCCCTTTAGGTATAATAAAGGATATCAGAATGTTATTAAGTGGTTTGTGTATATAGTTAATGGAATTACATTAGCAATGAACTTTGCTGATACTATCTTTTTTCAATTTACATCTAAAAGAACAACCTCTTCAATATTTCAGGAGTTTGCAAACGAAGATAATGGTTTCATTTTATTCTTCCGCTTTCTATTTGTAGACTATTGGTACATGACTATTCTATGGATTGTATTACTATTTTTGTTTGTTCAGGCGTATAGAATGATAGAGCCGAAACTTAAGCGACCTGTTCATAATAAATTGGCATATACATTTCAGCATTTCTGTATTTTATTGGTGTATGCAGGTTTACTATTTGGTGCAGCAAGAGGTGGCTTTGATGGTACAACCCGACCAATCTCTCTAAACAATGCAGGAGAATATGTAGATAAGCCTTTAGAAATGTCGATTGTGTTAAATACACCATTTACTATGTTGCGTACCATTAATAAAAAGGGAGCAAAACGTAGAAATTTCTTTACCCAAGAAGAGTTACCGAAAGTATTCTCTGCTTACCATAAAGCAAAACCACGTTCAGATAAAAAGAAAATGAATGTAGTTACAATTGTGATAGAGAGTTTTGGTAAAGAGTATGTAGGAGCTTTAAATAAGAACCCGATTGATCCTGAATATAAAAGTTATACACCTTTTACAGATTCATTAATTTCAAAAAGTAGAGCTTATGTAAATGCTTTTGCCAATGGTAGAAAATCAATTGATGCTTTGCCTTCAGTTGTTGCTAGTTTACCTTCATTTTATTCTCCTTATGTATTGTCACATTATGCAACGAATGATATAAATAGTATAGCATCAGTTTTGGGTGAAGAAGGATATTACACGGCATTTTTCCATGGTGCTCCGAATGGGTCAATGGGCTTTGATGCGTTTATGAATTTAGCTGGTTATAATGATTATTATGGTATGACAGAGTATGCTAATGATGATGATTTTGATGGTACTTGGGGTATTTGGGATGAACCGTTTATGCAATATTTTGCAAATACAATGAACACTTTCGAAGAGCCTTTTTTATCAAGTATTTTTACTTTGTCATCTCATCACCCTTTTAAAATACCAGAGAAATATGAGGATAAATTTAAAGGGGGGCCACTTTCTTTAAATAGAGGAACCCAATATACTGATTATGCATTAGGGAGATTTTTTGAAACAGCTTCTAAGATGCCTTGGTTTAAAAATACAATTTTTGTGATTACAGCAGATCATACCAATCAAGTATATTATCCAGAATATAAAACAAGTTTAGGTCTTTTTAAAGTACCAATTATCTATTATGCACCTTCAGATTCAACTTTAGTTGGTATAGATTCTACGGTTACTCAACAACTAGATATTTTTCCAACAATTGTTGATTATGTAGGCTGTACTAACGATTATGTTTCTTTTGGTACTGATGTAATGGATTCTACATCCCGTCATTATGCTGTCAACTTTTTATCACCGAATATATTTCAAGTAACTCAAGGAGATTATATTTTGGGTTTTGATGGTGAAAAGGTTGTGTTTATGTACAATTATGTAACTGATCCATTACAGAAAAAGGACCTTAAAGGTATGGGGCTAGCAGAAGAAAAGCCACTTACAGATTTAGCAAAAGGTATTATGCAAGAGTTCTCTGAACGTGCCATTGATAATAGGATGGTGCCTGGTAAGAAATAAATTATTTTCAAAGCAAAAAGGCTATTCAAATTAGAATTTGAATAGCCTTTTTGCTTTGAATTATTTTTACTGAGTAACCTTCTCCCAAGGTTTTAATCTCAACCAATTTTTCTTATAAGCAATTACCCACGATACAAGTACAGTTGCTAAACCTACAATTGCACCTGCTGATACATCTACTAAAAAATGTTGCCCTAAATACATTCTAGATATTGCTACAATAAAGCCGAAAATCATTCCAGACAATACACCTTTCCAATTAGGGAAAAGGACAATGAGCATACCTGTTATAACAAACCCTGTAGTTGTGTGTCCTGAAGGAAATGTATCAATTGTATGTAAGTGTACATCAAGTATCTGGGTAAAGGCATCAGCACCGTGTAAACCGGCTGGTCTTAATGCAAATTGACTGCCTTTAAGCAATTGCTCTTTTACTATATAAACAATTATACCATGTATTGCTGATGCCATTACTAATACCGACCAATATTCTTTCTTTACATAGAGTAATAAGAAAAGGAAAGGTATTAAAATAAGACCATCACCTAGATTAGTAGCATATTTAAAAAACTGATCAAAAAATGCTGTGTGGTTTCCATTAAAAAAATGTACACACCAAGCATTTTGAGTTTCATGTGTTACAATTGATAAAATGAATGGGATAAACATTACTAGAATAGAATAACCTAGTAATTTTGCTTCCTTAGTCTTAAACATAGTATTCTTAGTTAAGAGTATTTCAATGGATATAAACAGCTATTTCCTGATGTTAAGCACTTGTTTACTCAAAAGGAGTAATAAAACTATTCAACTGCTTTTTATCTTGATTTACCCAAAAGTATTAAATTATAGATATAAAAAAAGCGATCTTCATAAGAAGATCGCTTAATTTTTGTCGGGATGGCAGGATTCGAACCTGCGATCCCCTGGTCCCAAACCAGGTACATTAACCGGACTATGCTACATCCCGAACTTTAGCGGAGAGTATGAGATTCGAACTCATGCATCGGTTACCCGATGACAGTTTAGCAAACTGCTCCATTAACCACTCTGGCAACTCTCCATGCACATAAAAGTTTATCATTACTGACATCCTTTTCGTTTAATGCGATGCAAATATAAGAGGTGATGTTCCATTAATCCAAATTGAATTCAATAAAAAAGTGTTAATTAAATTTAGCATATATGCATTGACTTGATATTCAATGATTAAAAAGTTCATTTTTATTTATACTGTTCTATTGCATGAATAAATCTTTTAAATTAGCAGTTGATTTAGATAGATAACGATATATATATTTATAAATAACATGACATTTGCAAGAGAACTTGGTGGAATGGAGTTAGCTCTAATTGCAGCATTTATTGTACTATATGGATTATATCTTTGGAGAATAATACGTGCTAGAAAGTCTTTTAGAGCAAAAGGCGGAGCTACGCTGTATAAATTAATCCTTAGAACGGTATATTTTGCTTTAATGATTTTTGCACTTCTTGGACCCTCATTTGGAGAAATGAAAAAAGAAGTGAAGGCTGTAAGTAAGGATATTTACATTTGTGTCGATTTGTCAAAATCTATGGACGCCACAGATGTAAAGCCTTCTCGTTTAGCAAAACTCAAATTTGAGTTAAAACAACTTGTAAAATCTTTTAACTCTGATAGAATCGGTTTAATTGTATTTACTAGTGATGCTTTTCTTCAATGTCCTTTAACCTATGATGGTAATGCGCTTAATATGTTTATTGAAACGATGAGCACCTCTTTAATATCTAATTCGGGTACAGACTTTGGTCCTCCTTTAGAAATGGCTATTAAGAAATTAGAAGATGCTGAAGAGGGGGTGCCTACTGCTAAACAAGCTTCGAAAGTAATTATTTTAGTAAGTGATGGAGAAGACTTTGGAGACGATACAGGTCATGCTGTGAACGAAATTAAGTCTCAAGGTGTACGTTTATTTACTATGGGTATTGGTACAGAAGAAGGGAGTAAAATTCCTGCAGGATACCGTTTTAAGCGTGATAAAACAGGAAATGATATTGTCACTAAACTTAATCCATCTTCACTTATAGAACTTGCAAGCGAAACAGGAGGAGACTATTATGAAATTAGCAATAAGCAGAATGATATTAACCGTCTGATAACATCAATTACTGAAATTGAAGGGGAGTTAAAAGGTTCAAAAATGGCAGATGTCTCTGCTAATAAATATTACTACTTCTTAATGATTGCATTGTTTTTACTATGTTTAGATGTGCTTTTAGCAGTAAGAGTAATTAAAATTTAAGTAGAAAAAATCACTATTCGATAAAAAAAACTTCTAAGTAATAATTTATGCTTAGAAGTTTTTTTTATGTTGATATTATTGAAGTTGCCCTTCAACCATTCTGTCTTTTCCTTGAAAATCTTTAATAACTCGTGTATTTATAAAGCCATCATTAATCATCAATTGTTCTGTTTCTTTTCCAAACTGTTCATTGATTTCAAAATACAACCATCCACCTTTATTAAGCTTTTTTGCAGCTAAAGCAGAAATCCTTTGATAGAAAATTAAAGGCTCATCATCTTCTACATACAAAGCTCTATTAGGTTCAAATTCTAATACATTTTTATCCATTAGTTCCTTCTCCTTATTCATAACATAAGGTGGGTTACTTACAATTATATCTAGAGTAGGAAAATTAGCTAGATCTTCTTTTAAAATATCCATCTTAGAGAATGTTGTATTAGCTTGTAATAGCACTGCGTTCTTACTGGCTGCTTCTAATGCCTCTACATTGACATCTACCGCCATTGTTGTAAGATTGCTCTCTAAAGCTAAACTTATTGGAATACAGCCAGAGCCTGTACCTATATCAAGCAATACTCCTTCCTTGTGCCTTTGTAAAATAGTGAAAACTAATTCTTCTGTTTCTGAACGAGGTATAAGCGTATCTTTATTCAAGTGAAATTTACGACCATAAAAATCACCATATCCTATAATGTATTGAATAGGCTCGTGGTTTTTCAATCTTTCTAAATCACTTTCAAGTATTTTCACATCAAAATCAATAGCATGCTTATCAAGCATTACATTGATTTTTTTTGCTCCTAATCTTTCTTCCAACCAGAGGTAAGCAATACTACTCGCTTCATTATCGTCATAAATAGGCAGTAATTGTTTGTGTATTTCCTGATAGATCTCTTTTGCTGTCATTTCTTATAATTTTAAATAAAGTAAGAGCTTTACTTTATAGTTTCCAATTTTTAGTTTTTCAACGTTCTTAAATACAGCTTAAAAGATTTTTAATCTTCATTTGCATGAGCAATATTCTTGTTTTTTTATAAAATTAACACGTATTTGAAACAATGTTTCTTTTGAGTGAATTTTCAGAAGAAGTTAAAAAAGGCACTGTAATTACTAATATACTTCAATTTAATTATGAATAAGACGCGTAAAAATGCTGCTCCAAGTAAAGAGGCTATGGTAGAGATGTCCATACAGTTTATAGCTGATGGAGGAGAATGGTCTCTACGTAAATTAGCAACACATTGCGGTACCACTACTAAGGTTTTTTATACTCGATTTGACGGGGAGTATGGTTTGGTAGATGCAATAGTGAAATTTTTAGGAGAGCGTAAGGCTCGTCAATATCAATCAATAGAACAAAGTATAGAGTCTTTTTATAGATATGAAATAGACTTTTACTACGAAAACTCTACGATAGTTCAGTTCTTAGAATCTAAAGGAAGAGGTGCAAATCCTTTTATGCTTTATGTGAGAGATGCTTACATGAAGTTATTTAATGGAGATCAAAATAAAATGATTTTTTCTGGTACTGTAATGCTAGGTGTACAGGCTATGTTGGCACGTGAGGTTCAAGTAGATCACGAATTGATTATTGGTTATTTAACTAAGGGGCTTTCTTAGACGAATAAATACATATTGGTATATAAAAGAAAAAGGTCGTGCTCATAGAGCAGGACCTTTAACAACTTAGCTAAAAACTAAAACCAATTAAAAATGAGTTCTTTATAAATATTCCTCTTAATAAATTAAGAGTACTTTTTATGACTTTGTCAATCGTACTTATCTAACTGTAAAGCTCTTGTTTTTGTTCCAAAAAAGAGGAAAGATTAATACCTATTAACCACTTCTTAGAAAAGTACATTACAAATGTGATGAAAATCCTATTAATTACAAAGGAATTATTCTTAATAAATTAGATAATCGTTGTTTTTTTCTTGAAACGGCCCTTATTAACACTGTATGAGATGTTTTATGGCTTCATTTTAACAAAATATTATTCTGTACGACCTCAAACATCATAATCTACTACTTATAAATCATATAATGACAATACCTTTTTTATAGCTTTCGTTATTTCTGATTATTAATAACTTAATAAGTGAAAGGAATGAAAAAATTGATCATTGTACTACTCGGACTTGTCATCTCTTCTAACATTTTTGCTGTAGATGTAGAAAAATTAGCCAATACAGAATTAATGTCTAAAAAAGGGATCGTTTACGAGAAGGCTGAGGCAATAAATCTTTTAAATGATTATATCGGTGTGTATAAAGAAGGTAAAGCAGTTTACTTATACAATACTACAAATACAGACTTGTTTGCAATGTTTAAAACAGGTGTACGTTCAGCATCTTTAGATGAAGTAGTGAAAACAAGTCAAATTACAAATTTAAACTTTACTGTAAATGGAGATGTTAAAGTGCATATATCTTATTATTCCACTAGTGGAGAAATAATTATCTGCTCTGCTAAATAATAGCCTACTTCTTTTACAAAAGAATGGAAGTCTTCTAAAATTGGATATTTTTTAGAAGATTTTTTTATGTGCATTTTTTTAAGAGTTCTTTAACTAACACAGGCAATTTCATCTAAACTTGTTGTAAACCGTTGAGACTTGTTAGTCTGTTTCATATCAAAAGGGTGTTTAGCAGAAAGCCGTTGTGTGGCAAAAACTAATGTGTTCTTTCCTAATTTTTGATTAATCTTATCAATTGTAGCAGATAACGTACTTTGTTTTTCTAACGCTTCAGTAGAGCAAGGTGTACCAATGGCTAACTGCCTGCTTGTATTAGGTTTTATATCTGTTATATAAACTCCTGCTTTTCTATAGTTATGCTTGTCGTGAAAGAGAGCTTTTAAAAGAGGTAATACAGCTTTTATTAAAGTAGATGTATCGTCTGTAGGCATTGGTAAACAAATACTTTTACTACCAAAGTAAGGGTTTTGCTCTCTGTATTTATCAGTAGTAACAAATACAGATAACCGTTGTGTACAACTATTCTGATTACGTAATTTTACTGCTACCGTAGCAATAAAGCCACTTACAATCTCTTTTAATTTACTCCACGTGTTTACTGGTTTAGCAAATGTTCTGGCTGTACCAATCCCTTTCTTTTTTGGAGCATTATCAATAAACGTATGGCAACGGACTCCCTGTAATTCTTTATAGATACGCCAAACAGGGGTATGCCATTTTTTTTTGATATAGCTTTCAGGTAATGCCATAAAACTTCCAATAGTATAGACATTATGTTCTTGTAAAGATTTTGTATGCTGCCGTCCAATACCCCAGAGTTCATCTATTGGTAGATGAGCGATATATTTTTGTCCTTCCTTGTAACTACTTAATTCGCATACACCAGAGAATGAATCATTTTTCTTAGCAACATGATTGGCTAATTTTGCTAATGTTTTTGTACTGCCAATTCCCACAGCAACAGGAATACCTGTAGATTGTTGAATTACATTATGTATAATACTTCCTACTTCTGTAGTTTGAGCCGATTTAGATACATCTAGAAAAGCTTCATCAATGGAGTAGACCTCTATAGAAGATCCATAATTACGTAATAGCGACATTACTCTTCTAGATAAACTAGCATACAAAGCGTAATTAGAAGAAAATACAGCTACTTGATGTTTCTGGATAGTCGATTTCATTTTAAAGAAAGGCACTCCCATTGTTAAGCCTAGCTTTTTAGCTTCTTTACTTCCTGCAACTACGCAGCCATCGTTATTAGAAAGTACCACTACAGGTCTACCTTCTAAATCAGGACGAAAAACTTTTTCGCAAGATGCATAGAAGCTATTACAGTCTACAAGTGCATATTTTTTTTGTTCTCTACCTAAAATATCTTTTTTCATTTTTTCCAATGATGATGTCTAATACTAAACGTTACTACTCCCCATATTGTAAAATCATTTTTCTGACCAATTATATGCCCTTGTTCAGAAAGCAAATACATACCAGTGTCAGAAATAAGAAGTCGCCTAACGATAAACTCATGTTTATTACTCCAAGCTACTACTATGCTATTGTTCTTTGGGGTAAAGATTTATCAACTAATAATAAATCGTTATGAAACAGGCCAACTTTTTTCATTGCGTCTCCTTGCATACGCATCACAAACGTAGCGTAGGGATTTCTCAGAAGATATTGATCTATTTTAATATCATCTTCTTCATAATCACCAGCAGGCGACTGAAAACCTGTATGTGTTATTTTGCTCAATTCGTAGTCAATTTATTCTCTTATTCTTTATTTAGATTACAAATTAAACAATAAATACTCAAAAAAGTATCAATATGTAATATAAAGATTAAAAAATAAACATTTAACGAGTATTGATTTATCTTGGTTAATAGTTAATATAAAAAAAGTTATACATTAACACTTTTTTATTACTTTTTTGGTAGGGTAAAAGTGAGGGTAGGTGTATATATAGTATAACACAGAAATTACAATCATTTAATGTTGAAAAACAATAATGATTTATAAAGATATTACACTGAATAATTCATTATTCAGTAAAGATTATAGCAATGAGAAATAGTTAGTTTTTGGGTTGGAAAAGAGCTTTGTTTTACGAAGCTCTTTTTTACTTTTAATACAATTTTGTAAATAAAATAGCACTTGAGATACTATTCAGGCAACTTTATGAGTTTTAATAATAGAAACTAAAGATTAAAAATACTAGACATTGTTAATACAAATAAATAAATCAAACATAATGAGGTGATTAAGGGTTTAATTTTTAAAGAGGATGGAAATAGGCCTCTCATTATTAATGCTTATAAACAATCAATTATTATGAATATCTCATCATCTTTTCTGACAGAAGTTTTAAAAGAAAAATTTGAAAAATATAGTCATTCAGCTGATTTAGTAGAAGGGTTACGTTTAGCACAAGTTGCTTATGATGGTTTATCTTTTGACGATCAAGAAGACTTAAAAATATTTATTGAAGGTAATGATTTACCACATTCGCGTGCTATTATCGAAGAATTAGAACGTAGAACATCTTTAAAGAAAAAGGTAGCAGACTTACAATTAGAGTTGGATCGTTTGGTAAATATTCAATTCAATAAAAAATTAAAATATAACGTTGAAGAGGAAATAAATGTATATATGGACCGTATTATTATATTAGAAACATGTACAATGCCTCAGAATTAGTAAATACTTTATTATTAGAGTATTAGCCTTGTAATATACAGAAATATTACAAGGCTTTTTTTTGTCTAAATCTTTTTGTTAAATACTTTTTAGGCAATAATAATTTTGTAAATTAGGCTACTGATTATTACTTATAACTACCTCTTCTAATATGTTAAATACTTCCCGTAAATTACGTAAGCAGTTTATTCAATTCATTGATAAACATTCGACAGAAGAATTGAATATAATTCCTGATGGTTTTAAGAATAATATCATCTGGAATTTTGGACATAGTGTTGTCTCACATCAAAAATTATGTTATCAACTTTCTGGTGTAAATCCACCTATTGAAGAAAAGTGGATTGAGATGTTTTCTAAAGGCACATACCCTACACGTGATCTTTCTTCTGAAGAGATTATGGAATTAAAAGCAGCAGGTTTGCAGTTAATAGAGCAATTAGACAAAGACTTTGCTGCAGGGTTATTTAAATCTTATAAAACATTTGTAACAGGTATAGGTGTAACTATACATACCGTTGCAGAAGCAGCAGAGCTAAGCGTGCTACACGAAGCAATACATTTGGGATATGCTAAATGTCAGAAAAAAATAATTGACCATCAGAAAAAAGAAGAATGTATAAAAATGGAAAACAAGGAAGTTATAAGCCTGTAGCTTGCTCTTTGTATGATCAATACGAAATATGGGCAATGCATAAAGCTGTATTGCAAATTACGTATCAAGATAAAGTGATAGAGGCTTCTATTAAAACACTAAAAGTGATAGATAAAGTAGAATACGCAATTTTATCAAATGATTTGCAAATACGACTAGATGATATTGTAAAAGTTACTGAGGTGAAGTAGTAAAGCGGAATCCTGCTACCAAAACATCATCTACTTGCATAATGTTATCGGGTAGGGTGTTTTTCCATTTATGAAATTCTGAAGATAGATTCTGTTTTTGTATTAAAGCAGAGTTATCTGTGATATCTTGTAAAAGAGACCTAAACTTTGCAGGTTTATATTTCTTATTATCAATTCCCCCAAACTGATCTTCAAAACCATCAGAATACATGTATGCCATCATATCATCTTCTATTTTGATAGTATGGTTAATACAGTGGTTAATGGGTGAAAACTGCCCTCCTATATAATAACGACTTCCTTTATACAGAGAAACTTTTTCTTTTTTAATGATCGTAAGTGGACTTTTAGCTCCAGCAAATGTAAAATGAGTAGCAGTAGGGTCTAATGGAATACTAAGTATAGATATTGCCATACCGTCTTCATTGCTCGTTTCTTTTTGTTGCAGAAGAGAATTTAAACGCAGATGCATTTTTTCTATAATATGCATTGGATCAGAGATATTCTCTTGTATTAATCTATCTAATAAAGATATGGCTAACATACTCATCAAAGCACCAGGAACACCATGTCCGGTACAATCTCCGATAGCTATAATTTGTGAAGTATCTGTTTTTCCAAACCAATGGAAATCACCACTAACAATATGCTTCGGTTCATTAAAAACAAAATATTCTGATACTTTAGTTACTTTATAAAAAGACAACGGAAGTATTGTACGTTGTATACGTTGTGCATATTGTAACGAATTTTCTATATCTAAATACTGTGTTGATAGGATGTCATTTTGTTCCGAAATCTTTTCTTTTTGTAATGATAATTCATTGTTTTGCTCTAAGGTGATTTGATATAAAGCTTCTGTTTTTTCTTGTTCTTTTTTGAATAAGAATAAATTCTGAAAACTTAGAAAAGTATTACGGTACTTAATATATAATACAAATGAGGTAGCAATACTGATGGCAATAAAATTAGGTAGGGGTAAAAAACTAGAATGGTGATTTATAAAGTCAGTATAATGTCCTATCCCTAAAGCTAATATAAACAATAAGAAACCAATGTTTAACAGTATTAATGTTATAGATATAGGAAGGATACTGTAAAGGAACAGTAGCAATTGGATTGCACTTATAATATATAAACCAGATACAAATAATTCATGATCAAAAGCTAAGTATGTAACACCATAAAGACTATATATTATAGTACTAATGCAAGCACCGTATAATGGAATCCAATATTTTTTTAATTTACTTTCAAGAGGAAATGTAAAACGTAAAAATAAAGTGATAAAGCAAAGAAGAATTGAAGGAATTCGGAACGCTGTGAATGCTATATTGTTGAATACTCTAAAATCATCTAAAACAAAATAGGTAATTATGATTAAATAGGGTATAAAATAATATGGAATCGCTTTATAACATTTATGTACTCGTTCTATATAGTAAGCTTTAGGTAAACTTTCTTTTAGGTGTGAGGTATTCATAATTTAAACAGTGACTAAACTATTAATAATGTGTGGGATAAATATTATTTTTTCCCAATCATTCTTCGGAACATGCGCTTTTCAAAAGCCCAGAAAAATTTAAATTGGCCTAAAATAGTTCCCCAAATTAATAACAGTACTTGGTAGCAAGGTAATCCAATAAAGACGAAAGCTAGAATGCGGATAAATGTTGAGCTTTCTGAAGTAATACCAAATAATGGGTAAATATATGGCTTTACAGTATACATAAATGTGGTGCCAGTAATAGCAAACACAAGTAGAATTACAATTACTTGTCCTCCACTTTTAACATCCCAACGTTTTTTAAGTTTATCAATAAAGCCCATTTAATAACTTATTTTATTCTTTAGTAAATATACTTTAAAATAATAGACGTCATATGTTGATTAACATTTTTCAAGAAAAATAGAGTTATTATTCAGTAATAAAATAGTAAAATTCATCTTTCTTGAAATTATTATCCAATAAAACTTTAAGAATTCGTGTTGTATTGATCTTTTCGCATATTTTTGTGAAAATTTTTTGAATCTACCTGTATAAAAACGTTAATAGTTTTGTTAGATATATACAGATAGATAGAGAGTTAGAGAAATACAAGTAACTTTGTCAATATGGACAAGATGGAAAATATACGCAACTTTTCGATTATTGCACACATCGACCACGGTAAGAGTACCTTGGCTGACCGTTTGTTGGAAAAAACACAAACGGTTTCGCAACGCGATATGCAGAATCAGTTGTTAGATAATATGGATTTGGAGCGTGAACGTGGTATTACCATCAAGAGTCACGCTGTACAAATGGACTACATTCAAGATGGTCAGGAATATGTGTTAAATTTAATTGATACTCCTGGTCACGTCGATTTTTCTTATGAGGTTTCTAGGTCAATTGCAGCTTGTGAAGGTGCTTTGTTGATTGTAGATGCATCGCAAGGGATTGAGGCACAGACAATTTCCAACTTGTACCTTGCCATGGAACATGATCTGGAAATTATTCCAGTAATGAATAAAATTGATTTACCACATGCTAACCCTGAGGTTGTAGCAGATCAGATTATGGATTTGATTGGTTGTGAACGTGAGGATATTGTAGAGGCATCTGGTAAAACAGGTTTAGGTGTTGATAAAATTCTAGAAGCAATTATAGCAAGAATACCTGCTCCTAAAGGAGATCCTAAAGGACCGCTTCAAGCATTAATTTTTGATTCTGTATATAACTCGTTCAGAGGAATTGAGGTATATTACCGTATTTTAAATGGTACATTAAAAAAAGGAGACCTTGTAAAATTTGTCAATGCAGGCAAAGAATACAAAGCTGATGAAATTGGTGTATTAAAATTAGAGCAAGAAGCTAGGAAATCTATATCTGCAGGTAATGTTGGTTACATTATATCAGGTATTAAAGAGGCTAAAGAGGTAAAAGTTGGTGATACAATTACTTTAACTGAAAATCCTTGTTCTGAATCAATTCAAGGTTTTGAAGATGTAAAACCAATGGTATTTGCAGGTATTTATCCTGTTGATACTACAGAATACGAAGATTTAAGAGCGTCACTAGAAAAGCTTCAGTTAAATGATGCGTCTTTAGTGTGGGAACCAGAAACGTCTGTAGCCTTAGGTTTTGGTTTCCGTTGTGGATTCTTAGGAATGCTTCATTTGGAGATTGTTCAAGAACGTTTAGAGCGTGAGTTCAATATGACGGTAATTACAACTGCTCCTTCGGTACAATATCATGCATTTTTAAATAATGCAGAAAAGAGCAGAGTTATTGTAAATGCACCTTCTGATATGCCTGATCCAAGTAAATTAGATCATATCGAAGAACCATATATTAAAGCAAATATTATCTCTAAGGCAGAATATGTAGGTCCGATTATGAACTTATGTATGGAGAAACGTGGTGAGTTGAAAAATCAGGTTTACCTTACAACTGACCGTGTAGAGTTAATTTTTGAGATTCCATTATCTGAAATTGTTTTTGATTTCTTCGATAAGTTGAAAACAATATCTAGAGGATATGCATCTTTAGATTATGAATTGATTGGTTTCCGTGCTTCTAAATTAGTACAGTTAGATATTCTTTTAAATAACGATCCTGTAGATGCATTCTCTGCTATTGTGCATAGAGATGGAGCTTATGATCGTGGAAAGAAAATCTGTGAAAAACTAAGAGAAGTAATTACTCGTCAGCAATTCGAAATTCCAATTCAAGCAGCAATTGGTACTAAAATTATTGCCAGAGAAACAATTAAGGCATTGCGTAAAAACGTAATTGCAAAATGTTATGGTGGTGATATTTCTCGTAAACGTAAGTTACTAGAGAAACAGAAAAAAGGTAAAAAACGTATGCGTCAGCTAGGTAATGTAGAAGTAACGCAAGAAGCGTTCATGTCTGTATTAAAAGTAGACTAATTACGTTAGAAAATACAAAAGCGATAGTTCGGTAAAAGGAACTATCGCTTTTTTTATTTTAATATTTTCAGGAATGAAATACCATATTGAGTACGCATACGCTCTAAAAGCCATTTTCTAGCTTCTATATTTTGATTGCCTCCAATGAGAATATAATAGAGCCAATCTTCGGTATGAAGGTGACTAAACTTATATGTTCTACACATCGGCTTTTCATCGTAATTATTGATAAAGTAATAGACGTGCATGTATAACATACCGAGGTTGTCATTTGCACCGTCATGTATTAGGCTAAATTCAACTTTATCAATTTTGACTTCTCTATTCCCGCTTTCTTCTTTAGAAATAAAGTCTGAGACTTTCATATTATACTTTTGGGTGAATACTTAGGTATCAAGAAGTTACATAATATTTAAGACACTGCAATAAAAAAGTGATATTCAATTTTTTTAATATGATCACTTTAAGATTCTATTGTGAAATAAAAATATTATGAATAGCTACTGTGAATTTGGAGCAACAAAATAGATTGTTGTTTCAGATTGTTCTATAGGAATAATATAAGTTTGTTCAGGAATGGCTATTTCTTCTGTAGGTAAAAACTCAGGTTTAGAAACTACTAAATTACCAATTACATTATGAATAGTAACCTCTGTTTGGTCTGTTTTAAAATTCCATTCAGCTAAACCTGCTTGATGTGAAATAACAGCAATACCAGAATCTAAACCTGAAATAGTGGCAGCTGTCCAATCAAAATTTAAAGTGACAGTTCTTGGTACAGTAGAGTCAACATCATTTACACAGGCAGAAATGACAAAACTTCCAAGAATTAATAAGGATAGGTTTTTAAGTATAGTTATTGTTCGCATCGTCTTTTGTTTATCTATTATTAGATAAATAAACGGAAAGAAGAGGCGTAAGTTTGAAATGAAAACATTTTTTAAGGACTTACTACTACTTAATCATCAAAAAAACGAAAAGCATTTCTTTAAAACGAGTACATTTGCAGCATGGAATCAAATAGTATTACAGAAAGCAGAGCAACCCAAATTGTTCTAAGGCTAATTATAATAAGTTCTATTGTTCGTGCAGTAATAGGCGGAACGATGGAATTCAGTAATGACGAAGTGTATTATTGGACGTACGCATTGTACCCTTCACTAAGTCATTTCGATCATCCTCCAATGGTAGGGTGGGTTATTCAGCTTTTTACATTAAATCTAACACTACCTTACGAATTTTTTATGAGGTTAGGAGGTGTTGTTTTTGCAGGTATCAATACTTTTTTAGCTTTTAAAATAGCTTCTAAATTAAAAGATAGTGTTGCAGGTATTTATGCTGCCTTTTTGTATACATCATCAATATACGCCTCTATTTTGGCAGGGATATTTATTATTCCTGATACTCCACAGACCTTATTCTGGATGTTGAGTATTTATTTCTTATTAAATTCATTACCTGCTAAGAAAATAGGTAAGGAAGAACGTAAGAATTTATTATTAGCTGGCCTTATGATTGGTTTGGCTGGTTTATCAAAATACCATGCTGTTTTTATTGGCTTAGGTGTAGCGTTATATGTAATAATTTGTGATAGAAGATGGTTAAAAGATTGGAGTATCTGGGCAACAGGTGCTATCGCGATAGCTTGTCTTTTCCCTGTTATATATTGGAACTATGCCAATGATTTTATCAGTTTTACATTCCATACAGATAGAGTAACGCCTACTCTAGAATTGCGTTTAGATTACTTTTTTACCGAAGTTGGAGGACAAATAGCTTACAATAATCCATGGAACTGGTATTTGATTATTGCCGCCATGATAGGAATAGCTAAAGGAAAAAAGATAATGGATAAAAAGTCGTTACAAGTACTTTTATTTAATGGGTTACCCTTAATACTTGTATTTACGTCATTTGCATTGTTTAGAAGAACTTTACCACACTGGACAGGACCAGGATATTTACCTTTAATTATTATTACAGCCGTGTATTGGAGAGTTAAATTAGTTGACTCAAAAGCAAAAAATGCATGGAGATTATGGAAACCTAGACGAATTGTTGGGGCAACGACATTTTTATCTATCGTATTAGCAATAGCTTATTGGTTAATTAACTTTAGCCCGCTGAATGTAGGTAAAACAAACTTAGAAGATCCTAAGAATTTTGGAGAATACGATTTCACGCAAGACATGTACGGATGGCGTCAAATTAATAAGAAATTAAAACCATTATTAGCCAAAGACCTTGAAGAAGGTAAGATGAAACCTAATGCCAAATTTGTAGCTTATGAATGGTTTCCTGGTACACATGTAGACTTTTATATTGCTTACCCAAATAAGCATCCTCTGATATTAATGGGATCTTGGGATGAAATACATAAGTATGCATGGATAAATAAAGAGCGTGGTGGATTAGAAAAAGGTGAAGATGTTTATTTCTTGAATGTAAGTAATTGGGGGCGCGATGTTGATAGACAATTCGGTAAATATTTTGATGCTATTGAAGAAGTCGGTCGAGTAGAAGTAGATAGAGCTGGCAAACTGATGCGTTATGCGTATTTGTATAGATTAAGAGGTTACAAAGATAATTTTAACTTCCCTGATCCAAACGAGAAACACCATAAATTAAATTAAACCTTGTACGTATATGCAACCATTTGAGTGGGAACAAGAACTTTTTCTGTTCTTAAATAGTCATCATACAGCTGCTTCAGATTCGTTTTTCTGGTGGCTTACAACGCCAATAAATTCGTGGCCTCTATATGTATTTTTAATAGGGTTTATGTTTTGGAAATTCGGTTGGAAACAATCAATCATATTCCTTGCTGGTTTAGGTATTGCCATAGGTTTGGCAGATGTTATTGCCTCTCAAATTTTTAAACCTTTAGTAAACAGGCCTCGTCCATCACATGATCCTGCAATTCAAGCATTAGTGCATACGCTACATGGGTACAAAGGTGGTCCGTTGGGTTTTGTCTCTTCTCATGCATCTACCTCTATGGCAATAGCGTTATATTTCTTTTTAGAATGGAGAAAGAAAGTGAAATGGGTAGGCTTACTATTTGTTTGGGCAGTGGTTTACTCTTACAGTAGAATTGCAGTAGGCGTTCATTTTGTGGGCGATATTTTAGGAGGATGGATTGTAGGAGTAATAGCCGTATTAATTGCTATAAAAATAATTCATTTTGTACAAGACAAATACAACCCATGGGGACTTATTAAAAAGGAGTAGGTTCGGCATAACTAATAGTGTGTATGATTTGTTTTGTAGGCATATCACTTTGAGAAGAAATCATAGAGATGGAAGTAGGAAATAAATCATCATTATAGATTGTTCTGTACTCTATACGTGTGTTTTCTGTAGCATTTGTAACTTGAGTAAGAAGGTTTGCAGCATTTGGAGATGTAGCAAAATAGGGGGTAAAATGAATATCCTTAAATTGTTGTGCTAATAACATCTCTGTTCTTATAGATGAAGATACAAATATGCTATAGGAGTTAGGATTGTAGACAAAACTTACCTCTTGATCTGGCTTTTGGCCATCAATGACTACAAGAGAATTAAATATTTTTTCTGTAGTTATATTACCGTTTTCATAAGTATATATGTGAGTTTTTGATGTAGCATAATTAATAACACTATACAATTGATCAGAAGACTGTTGGTTGATAACTCTTAATACAATAGTACCATTTGTTGATATGGTGTAACTATTAGCCTCAGGCTTATCATAATTAAAAGTATAGGTTTTAAGTACTACTTGTAGATCAAGGGAGGTAAGCTCAATACTAGAAATTCTATTAGCATCATTATAACTAAAAAAAGCTTGTACAATAGAGTCGTTCTGAAATGTTTGAGAGATGACAGAAAAATTCCCTGATTCTGTAAAATAGAGTAACATATTTTTAATATCTCCACTTTGTGGTGTGTAAAGATTATATTCAAAATGTATTGAGGAAGGGAATGCTATGGGGTCTAACCCTATATCAGGAGTATCGCTGCTATCTTCTATAAGTCCACAAGAGAAAGAGATAACAAAAAAGATAAAGGCTAATTTACGGCTGAATAATTTCGTCATGAATGTTGAGCTCTTTTAAGGTTAAGCCAGTGGCTACAATACTAATAATAGGAGAAAAGATACTACCAATAATAGGAATCATTGCAAGCATACCACCTCCAAAACCAGAGGTTGTCGTTAATGTTTTGTGAGATTGAATAAATCGCTTACTCTTATTTACATTAACATTCCAGTTTTCAAAATAGTTGTCAAGAATATCATATCCATAAAAATAACCATTTATACACATACTTAAAAACATAAAGAAAAAACCAATGATAGGTATAAATGTGAATGGCATTAATATAAGAGAGTAAGTAATTGTTTTTATAGCATTTGGAAGCGAAATTTTAAAAAGCATTTGTCCAAAACGCTGCATACTAAAAGATGGTCCTACTTTCTTATCGAATAAGATATTATTTACTTTTTCTGTAAGGCTATCTAGAATAGGAAAACTAATTATACTTAAAATTGTAGGATAAATTAATAGAGAAGTGATAAGTACAGGAACCTCTATTACTATAAAAAGGATCCAATAGAGGTAAGTATCAACATTAGTTGCTGTATATTCTTTAATCCATTCTTCTAAAGAATTTATAATACTAAAATCTTGGATTGATAAAATAAGCTTACTACTAAAGTAAACACCTCCGCTAATCATCCCAATAGATAATGCAATAGCAAACACACTTATATAAAGGTAGTATTTACCTAACTGATGCTTCTTAATGAAAGCATGAGCAGCAAAAAAGTTTTTAATACTTAGCTTAGTAATATTTATTTGTGTGTTCATTAATTATAAGATTAGCTTTCCTTAAAAATAAGTTCGTCAATATCTTCAAGCTTTTCTTTTACTTGCTCAAATAAACTTTCTCTTACTAAAAATTCAATATGACAAAGCTCGTCAAAACTTTGTTGACCAAAGTCTAATCCAAAGTTTTTAGCAACTTTCATTACTTCATTCATATCAGGGTAAGCAAACGTAATTTTAATTTTTCTTTGAACAAATAACTCTTCAATTTCTCCACTTTCTAATGCATCTGCAGCAGAAGTTTTATATGCATGGATTAGGCCAGGTACACCAAGTTTTGTGCCTCCAAAATAACGGATAACAACAATTAAAGTATCTGTAACATTAAAAGAACGTAATTGTCCAAGAATAGGCAGACCTGCAGATCCACCTGGTTCTCCATCATCATTAGCTCTATATTTAGTTTTATCAGCACCAATCATATAAGCATAACACCAATGTCTAGCATCATAATATTCTTTACGATAACCTTTAACAATAGCCTTCGCCTCTTCTTCTGATGTTACATGATGAGCCAAGGCAATAAACTTACTTCCTTTCTCTTTGTAAATTCCCTCACTAGTTCCTTTGAGCGTTAAATAAGCGTCTTCCATTTATTTTGAAAAATGATCTAAAACATAATCAATTGCTGTTTGCATATCCTTTGATAAAGTATTGTCGGTCCAAGGGTGCTTAGTACCAAAAGTATGTGATGCTCCTTCAATTATTTTACATTCAGAATTAGGATTTAATTGATGTAAGAAATGCATAGCCTGTACAGGGACAGTTTCATCAGCATCTCCATGAATATGTAATATAGGTTGTTTAACGGTAGGTAAAACCTTCATCATTGACAATCTATCTTCATGTGCATAATAATCTTCTACAGCTTGAAAATACAAAGGTAATTCTTCTCCAGTACGTCCATTTACTACATGAATAACACCTTCTTTTTTCCATTGTTCTACCGTTTCTTCAGAAAAAGTATTCACTTGTGGGATAGATGCTAGTGTAGCCACTTTCTTAATTCTACTATCTTCAGCAGTCTTTAGTAAAACGACACCACCACCACGACTATGTCCTAAAAGATATAATTTTGAAAGATCAATGGTGCCAATAGGACATTCGTTACTATGTAACCAATCTATCAAAACACCTAAATCGTCTAATTCTTTACTGAAATTATTATTTCCGAATGCATCAAGGTCAGTTACCTCAAAAGGGTGGTCTATTGTAGTTCCATCAGAACTAAAATTCAGTTTAACACAGCAGTAACCTAAATTTGCAAATTGATCTGCAATTACATTAAAAGCACCCCAATCTTTAAAACCTTTAAAACCATGAACTAAAATAACTGTAGGTTTCTTTGTATGGTCAGAAACCCATCGAGCATCAGCTACGAAGCGTTTATTGTTATGTTTTGATGTTAAAACGAATTCTATCTTTTTCATAATCAAAAATAGGAAAATCTTAGTTGAAATAGGAGTAGCAATTCAAAAATGAAATACTTATTTAGTTTTTATGTAATTTGAAGAAATAAATAACAAACAGGACTTTTAAAAACTACCTGATAATAAAGTACTTATGAAAGCATATTGTATTATGAGCGAGTAAACTTAGTAACAATCAACTTAGGAAATTATAATTGATGAAAAATCTAAAATCACTTTTATTATTCTGCTTACTCTTTAGTGTTTCAACAGTAAGTAATGCTCAGTCATTGAAGTCCTTCTATGACTCTTGCTCTATTGATTCTTTAAATGGAGAAAAAGTCTATGAAAATGTGGATGAACGAGCTGAATATCCAGGAGGAATGGGGACTTTTTATAAAACATTTGGACAAAATGTGAAATTTAAAAAAAGTAATACAGCTTTAGGGTGTACCAAAGTTATAATAGTATTAATAATTTCTCCTAAAGGAAGTATGTCAGTACTATGTAGCTCAAGTGATATCGATATACTCATAGATAAATTTAAACAATGGAAGCCTGGGATTCAGAGAGGAAAAAAAGTATATACTCAGATACGATTGGTTTCATATATTAAGTTTGGATAAAAAAATAAGTAAACAAACATGGAAATAAAATTTGAAAGGAAAATCTATTCTAATCGAGACTTGAAACTCCAATTTTGGAAGAGAGTTTTTGCTTTTATTTTAGATTTCTATCTCTTTAAAATTATAGTAGGACTGTTACTTACTATAGTCAATTTAAATATAAAGGCGGAAGAATATGATAGTACTAATGCTTTAATTAATACTGTAACTCAAATGGAACTGTATCAATATTTCCTATTTATAATTTATTGTTCAGTTTTAGAATCTTCAAGGTGGAAAGGAACGTTTGGAAAGCGTTTTATGAGATTAGCTATTAATGATATGAAACTAGAGCGAATTTCATTTGGGAGAGCTCTAATTAGAAATTTGATAAAACCATTCTCAATATTTTCTTTCTTTGGAATAATAATTATCGATTTAACTAAAAAAAAGCAAAGTCTTCATGATTTTTTAGTAAGAACACGAATTGTGCAATACTAAGAGTTAATTTGATAGGAAAGCTTATAAAAAATTAGATATCAAGCATGTCGTACTGTAAGACATGATGACCATATTCCTGTTCAACTATAAATCATTATTCATAACTGACGATAATCATTAATAATGTGGTCGAAATTGAACAAAGTGCATGATTATAGCACAATAAATAATTTATAAAGAATAATAGATGAGGGGTTAACTATTTGATTATTATTAATTTATGAAATTGTGATTAAGATTTGATTAATAATAAGTGTAAGTGTCAAATTACAAATGATTTTAATTAAAGAACTTAACTCTCTAATTAAAAATAGTTACACGTTAGTTATCAAGAAGGAATGTGTGTTTCACCAAACTTTCTTAGTTAGTCCTAAAAAAAAAGAGGTAGTACATTAATAAAATAATGACTACCTCTTTTTGTATAATTAAATGGAAGTTATTTATCCAACAACTTCTTTTACTTCATCTCTTTCAACACGAAGATTGTTGATAATAAATTTCTGACGGTCTTGAGTGTTTTTACCCATATAGTACGTCAGTAAATCTTTTATATTACTTGCTTCGCTTAAAATTACTGGATCAAGTCGAATATCTTCACCAATAAAACCACCAAATTCGTCAGGAGAAATCTCTCCTAAACCCTTAAAACGAGTAATTTCGGGCTTATTACCTAAAGAATTAATAGCATTAACTCTTTCTTCATCACTATAACAATAGATAGTCTTTTTCTTATTTCTCACTCTAAATAATGGAGTTTCAAGGATATAAATATGTCCTTTTTCTACCAAATCAGGGAAGAATTGTAAGAAGAAAGTTAAGATTAGTAACCGTATGTGCATGCCATCAACATCGGCATCCGTTGCAATTACTACTCTGTTGTAACGTAACCCATCAATTCCGTCTTCAATATTTAAAGCGTGCTGAAGGAGGTTAAACTCTTCGTTTTCGTAAACGATTTTTTTAGTAAGACCGAAAGAATTAAGAGGTTTACCTCTTAAACTAAATACAGCTTGGCTTTGTACATCACGAGACTTAGTAATACTACCACTGGCAGAATCCCCTTCGGTAATGAATAAAGTTGTACCTCTTTTGTTTTCTTCTTCGCCTTTTTTATCATTAAAATGTAAACGACAATCTCTCAGTTTTTTATTATGAAGATTGGCTTTTTTAGCTCTTTCGTTTGCAATTTTCTTTACTCCAGCAATTTCCTTACGCTCACGTTCAGATTGTTGAATACGCTTAAGTAAAGCCTGTGCTACTTCTGTATTTCTATGTAAAAAATCGTCTAAGACTTTATGAACGTACTCATTTATAAAAGTACGCATTGTAGGGCCGTCAGGAGCAACATGAGTTGAGCCTAATTTTGTTTTTGTTTGCGATTCGAAAACAGGTTCTTGTACACGAACAGAAATAGCTGCAATAATAGAAGCTCTTATATCTGCTGCATCAAAGTTTTTCCCAAAGAAATCACGAACTGTTTTAACAATAGCCTCACGGAAAGCAGATAAGTGTGTACCTCCTTGTGTTGTATACTGACCGTTTACAAAAGAGTGATAATTTTCTCCATACTGATTAGCATGTGTGAATGCAAACTCAATATCTTCACCTTTAAAGTGAATGATAGGATATCTTAATTGCTCAGCATTTGTTTTTCTTTCTAAAAGATCGCGTAGACCATTTTTAGAGAGGAAAGTTTTTTGATTTAATTTTAGTATTAAACCCGCATTTAAGTAGGCGTAGTTCCAAAATAAATCATCTAAATAATCTGGTAAAAAACGGTAATTTTTAAATATCGTAGGATCAGGTTTAAAGTAAACCGTTGTACCATTTTTTTCTTTAGTAGATGTAACAGGATAATCTTTAAGGAGTTTACCTGCTTCAAATTCAGCTACTTTTATTTCTCCATTCCTTACAGAAGATGCTCTAAAAAAGTTAGATAAAGCATTTACAGCTTTTGTACCTACACCATTAAGACCAACTGATTTTTGAAATGCATTAGAGTCGTATTTTGCACCGGTATTGATTTTTGATACACAATCAATCAATTTACCGAGAGGAATGCCTCTACCATAATCTTTAACAAGCACGGCACCTTCATCAACAGTTACGTCAATTTGCTTACCGAAGCCCATCATGTGTTCATCTATACTGTTATCTACCACCTCTTTAACTAGTACATAAATACCATCATCAGGAGCTGAACCATCTCCTAATTTACCAATGTACATACCAGGGCGTAGACGAATATGTTCACGAGGATCTAGTGATCTAATACTACTCTCGTCGTAATTACTTGTTGTATCTGCCATAGTTCGTTATCCTTTCTTCACAATTATAGTTTTTAAATTAAACAATAGGAACTTAAAAGGGTTAATTTGTCTTATTATTTGACAAAATAAGACTGAAATCATCAAAAAATAACCAATTAAGAAATTATCCTACACGTTTAATTACTATAAGTCTATCTTTCCAATAAGGAGAATAAGCAACCTCTTTTACACCATCTTTAGAAGAAGTGTAGATAAAATTGAAGCCTTGCGCTGTTTTTTTAGTAATTATACCAGACATAGTTACTTGGTTACTGCCTTTATTAGCACTAAAGAAAACTAAATCTCCTGCTTCTACTTTATCTGCCGGAACTTGTTGACCTTGTCTAGATTGTTCTCTACTAATACGAGATAACTGTACACCTGCAGCTTTCCAAGCCAGCATTGTAAGTGCACTTGCATCCATACCCTCTTTTGTAACACCTCCAGATTTGTAAGGTACACCAATATATGTGCGTGCAGTTTTTACAGCTTCTGCTGCTTTTTCATTTTGTTCTGAGATAACACTTTTTACTTCATTTTTAGGAGATGAAGTTGTAGAATCGTCTTTGTTTGAATCATCACTGTTGTCGCAAGAGAAGAATAAGCCAGTTAAGCTAAGACCAAGAAGTGCTTTGATAATAAAATGTCGAGTCATATTTTTAAATTGGTATGAAAAATTTTAATTCTTCATAAGCTATCAATTTTTTGTGATTCGATCAACATTTTAAGGAGAACAAGATAGGAAACAGAGTATTAATCTAATCTCCTAGCTAGTTTATAGTATTTTTTCCAATAAACATCAGAAAGTTCACTTTGCATTACACCATGACTTGTACTGGCATGGATAAAGTACTTTCTACCATTTTTTACTGCAGAGATCATCCCTACATGCTTAATGTTGGAAGTTCCTGGTCCACTAAAAAATACGAGATCGCCTGGCTTTAAATTACTAAAAGGAACATACTTTCCTTCTTTTGCTTGTTGGTATGACGCACGAGGTAATGTAACATTAGCGGCTTGCCAAGAAACACACATCAACCCAGAACAATCAATTCCTTTTTTAGACATGTTTCCATAATCATACTTTACACCTTCATAAGTCCATGCAGTTTTTAACGCAGCCTCTACCTTGTTACTTACATTTTTTGGTGTTGTTATAACAGCTGCCGCAGCTGCTGCTTGGGAAGTAGTCGAATTATCTTGTTGCTGAGTAGAAGAAGTTGTTCCTCCTCCTAATGCAGTAACACGTTGTTGTTTCTTCTGTTGCAATTTATCCTGACGTGTAGAGTAAGTATAACTCTTACCGTACTGACAAGATTGTAAAACAGTAGTAACCAATACAAAAAATAATAGGCTTATATAAAAAGTGCTCTTTTTCATGATCAGAAAGTAAAAAACAGTAGGTGATGATAGTTTAAAGTACATCTTTTTCTACAAAATATACAAGGTAATAAAGGGTTATAGGGTATATAATTGTACTTAAGACAGCGTATCATCAATAAAATTTCATTTAAATATATAATATGAATAGGTAAAAAGTAGAATAAAAAGAGAATAAAATAAAAGCCCTCTTAGAATTTGTCTTCTAAGAGGGCCTTTTCTAAAGGGGTTAAAACACTAAATAAGTGAAAGTGCTTCGCAAGTTTTTCGAGCGGCATCTTGTTCAGCTTTTTTCTTACTGTAACCAGAACCTAACGCTTGCAATTCATCGTCAATTAATAAATTAACTTTAAACTGCTTACCGTCTTTTCCTCCTTGCTTTGAAATAGTAAATTCAACGACTTTACTATTTTTTTGAGCCCACTCAATAATGAGACTTTTAAAATTGGTAGTGGTTTCAATTATTTCTTCAATGTCATAATGTTGCATCAATAAACTATGAATGATGAAACGACGTGTGAAATGAAACCCTAAATCTAAATAAACTGCACCAATAAAAGCCTCCATTGCATCGCCATAGATTGACTTATGACTTAATGCTGAATTTTTACGACCTTCAAAAGCAACCATTTGGCTTAGACCAATTTTAACTGCTAGCCTATTTAACGATTCTCTATTTACAATACGAGAACGTATTTCTGTAAGAAAACCTTCATCTTTGTAGGGATATCTTTTGAAAAGATATTCGGCTACTACAGATCCTAACACTGCATCACCTAAATATTCTAACCTTTCATTAGATTCCTTAAAGCCTTTTACAGCATCACTTTCAAAAGCAACAGAAGTATGTTGCATTGCAAGATGATACAATTTGATATTGTATGGCTTTCTACCGATAACACGTTTAATTACTTCGGCTAATTTTGTCTCCTGCTCATTATAAGGTGTGACCCATCTCTTTAAGAGTTTTCCTAAATTCATAGATAGGTATTAAAATCTCGATAAAGTTCGAGGAGTAAAATTTGATACCTCAAAAATGTAAAAAATATCTAAAAACATCTACATTTTTTTGTAATTCTTTTTGTTGAAAAAGGATTATTATCAAGATTTTTATACTCGATCAGTATTAATTACATGAAGAGTAGAGAATGGAGGGAATTGTAAAGGGTTTGTTGAACAGAAAACAGATTGAGAGGTAGATCTTAGAAGAAGTAATTATTTATAAAAATGACAATAAAAAAACCCGTTAGAATGAACTAACGGGTTTATATTTTTAGAAGTAAAAATTAATTTACTCTGCATATCTCTTAAATACCATAGAGAAGTTATGACCACCAAAACCAAATGTATTTGATAAAGCAATATCAACAGTACGTTCTTGTGCTTTATTAAATGTAAGGTTTAATTTGCTGTCTAAATTCTCATCAGGAGTTTCGAAGTTGATTGTTGGAGGAATAATACCTTTTTCAATCGCCATAAGACAAGCTAAAGCTTCTACAGCACCAGCTGCACCTAGAAGGTGACCAGTCATAGATTTTGTAGAAGAAATATTTACGTCGTATGCTTTTTCTCCGAATACTTTCTTAATTGCATTCACTTCTCCAATATCACCAAGTGGTGTAGAAGTACCATGAACGTTGATGTAATCTACATCCTCCGGCTTTAAGCCAGCATCTTTAAGTGCCTCTTGCATTACACGGCTAGAACCTTCACCTTCTGGGTGAGGAGCAGTCATGTGGTAAGCATCAGCAGTCATTCCACCACCTATTACTTCACCATAAATTTTAGCACCTCTAGCTTTAGCGTGTTCTAACTCTTCAAAGATAAAACCACCAGCACCTTCACCAAGAACAAAACCATCTCTAGTTGCGTCAAAAGGTCTAGAAGCTGTTTCAGGAGAATCATTACGTGTTGATAATGCTCTTAAAGCATTAAAACCACCAATACCAGCTTCACATACAGCAGCTTCAGATCCACCTGTTACAAACAAGTCAGAAATACCAAAACGGATGTAGTTAAAAGCATCAATCATAGCATTCGTTGCAGAAGCACATGCTGATACAGTTGTGAAGTTAGGTCCTTTTAAACCCCAAATCATAGAAATATGACCAGGAATCAAATCAGGAATCATTTTAGGGATAAAGAAAGGGTTAAACCTTGGAGTACCATCTCCTTGACCGAAAGCAACGCATTCGTCTTGGAAAGATTTAAGTCCACCAATACCAGACCCCCAGATAACACCAAAACGATTTCTATCAACTTTTTCTAAGTCGATACCAGAATCTTCGATTGCTTGTTTTGCCACGGCAACACCGTATTGGCTAACAAGATCCATTTTACGGATATCTTTACGGTTAATATAATCAGTTGCAACAAAGTCTTTTACTTCGCATGCAAATTGTGTTTTGAATTTAGATGCGTCGAATTTTGTAATTGGTGCGCAACCGCTAACACCTTTTGCAAGGTTAGTCCAATATTCTTCGACGGTATTACCTAGTGGCGTTAATGCACCAATACCAGTAATTACAACTCTTCTAGCGTTCATATGATAATAAATTTTGGAAGCTCCAAAAATAAACAAACCTGACAGATTCGGCATCCTTAAAGTAGGCGCTTGCTCTGTCAGGTTCGCTAGCGTTTGATTCGCTTATTTTAAAGGGAGTATAAATTACTTTACGTTCTCCTCAAGGTATGCGATCGCGTGACCTACAGTTGTGATGCTTTCTGCTTGATCATCAGGAATAGAAGTGTTGAACTCCTTTTCGAATTCCATGATTAACTCAACTGTGTCAAGTGAGTCAGCACCTAAATCGTTTGTGAAACTAGCCTCAGGCGTAACGTCTGATTCTTCAACACCTAGCTTATCAACGATGATTTGTTTTACTTTTTCTGCAATTTCGGACATCTTACTGAATTTTAGTTGACCAATTGAAATGCAAAGAAATGAATAAGATTCTATAACTGCAAATAGAAAACCCTTATAGAACTCGAATATGTTATGCGTGCATACTATAGTATTCGTAACGTGCTGATTATGAGGTTCTTTTTTTCTTTCTGTTTTCCTGTCTTCTTGTTAAATAATTTAAAAGCTCTTCTTTAGCTACTCCCATTAGGAATACTGTTGCTTCATCTCGAAGCATTTTACCGAAGGATGGTATACGAGAATTACTGCTTTCTTCGTTTGTGTCAATTTTAGCTTTTGCTCCTTTTTCGTCTAATTTCTCTAATTTTTTTAGATACTTCTTTTTACTTCTGTGGGAGTGTAAACGTAAAGCCCATTGAGATAAACTATAAGTAGCAACTACGGCTGCACCATAGGTTAATACTTTTTTAATATCATGACGGGTGTCGGCAACAGTTTCAGAAGTTAAACTAACCAACTCATCTTTATATAATTTTGTTTCGGCTTTCAAACGTTCTTTGTCAGCTTTTAAACGTTCTCTTATTTCGTTTGTTTTTTCTACTTTCTCGCTCATTGTTGGGGTTAAATAATAAGGTTTAAATTTCGTTTTCTTCTTGGGCATGATCTATCGCTTGATCAATCCAAATTAAAAATTGACTTCTTAATAAGTCAGACTTATAGATGGCAAGTACAAATAGACCAATGCAAAAGATACCTACCAATGCAAAGCCAGCAAAAGATGGCCAAGAAAATATGTAGTTAACAAAAAGTGCAAAGGCTAGTGCAAAGAAAGAGAAAGCTAATGTTAGGAAAGTAAGCATTATCACAAAGATTGCCAATACAGATAACGTACCTGCTAACCCTGTTTTTAATTGTATACTAAATAGTTTTGCATACGTTTCAACAAGTTTAACAATAGACTGAATAATATTGTCAAAACGTTCTTGCTGACGTGCCTGTTCTTCTTCTGTAAAGATGCGACTCCTTAAATTTCTTTTCGACATATATATGCCTTTAACGTTTAGGCTAAAAAATGTGATGTTTTATTACAATTTGAAATATAAGCAAAAATAGAAGATTCTATAAAATCTTTGCTATTTTAATAGAATGTATTGTTGTATGACGACACTTTAATGATAAGTCCGGTAGAAATACAGCTTATTTTAGAATAGAAAAATGACTACGATTTTTATGGTCTTTGGATTTATTTATCAATACAGTATTGTACAATATAGATTCAATATGATGTAACCCTTCATTATTTTCTTTAGGTATTACTTTTACAGTATCTATATCCTGATTAAACTGTATATAATAAGTATGGCTTGCCTGTTTAAAAGCATCTGTAACTAAAACAGAAGTAGTATCGCCATTTTCTTCTAAATCAACTATTTGATGTGGAAGAATTATTTTTTTATCGGATTGATAATAAAATACATCAATAGGGTAGATGTCTAGCGTAGAACTTTGATCTTCCAATAAATTATTACCAAATTTATCAGTGAACTCAAGCAAAATGTGATAATCTTCATTTCTGCCTACTTCTTGGGGAGTAATCTCACAAGAAAAAATAATTAGCGTGAATAAAAATACAGTTATCGTTAATCGTCTCATTTTTTGTAAAATAGGAAGGAGTTGGGAATGATACTGAAAATACTAAAAAACTTCGTCTTGAAAATAGTACTTTGCAATATATATATCGGATTTATAGTTTTTCTGCTTTATGTACAACCTACTTCTGCACAGCAACTACAATTAACACTTTCTACAGGTCATTTGGGGAAAGTAGAGAAGATGAGCATTTCTAATGATGCATCATTGTTAGCAACGGCAGGAGAAGATGGTGCCGTTAAATTATGGAATATTAATGACAAAAGACTACTTAGAACATTTTATCCACATAAAAATGGTGTAGAACAACTCTGTTTTTCTGAAGGACACCATTTTTTAGCAACATCTGGTAGAGATAACTCTGTAATAATATGGAATATTAATACAGGTGAAATTGAAGATGAAATGACACATTTAAATGATGCCGTCTTTCAGATGAAATTTATAGACAATATGCTGCTCTTTATCACAAAAGGAGGTGAGACCTATAGATGGGATTGGCAACATAAAGGAAATACCCCAGATGGAAAAGAGATTAAGACCAATTTAGGTAATTATTCATCACTTAATTACTCTTTTAAAATGAATTGGTTAGGTGTTGGATTAATGAATGGAGAATTACTTTTATGGAGAGGATATGACCGACCTATAGTAGAAAAAAAATTACACAACGATTGGATCTCATCTATAGATTTTATTCCCAAAGACTCTTTGATTATTACAGCATCATGGGATAAAAAAATTAAAATTTGGGATGCCAATGCAGATCAACTTATTGATGAAATGGACTCTCCTGACGATAGCCCAATTACACAAATTAAGTATTCTTCGTTCTTCAATATTTTGATTGTAAAAACGCAATTAGAAGATATCTATTTCTTTAGAGTAGAGAACAATAAAATTAATAGAACACCTGCCGTTGTACGTGATGATTTTGAAGAAATGGTATTTACAGAAGATACCAAACATGCAGCTTTTACAAAAAAAGATGGTGCTATTACGGTATGGACTTTAGCAGATGGTAATTCTAAAACAGATACGGAATGGAAACCTGTAAATGGGCATTTGGTAGAAGGGGAACTCAATACAACCACAGGGGCTTTGGCGTTTGTAACCACAAATGGCAATTTTTATTCTTGGGAGCCTAAAGAGAATATTGTATCAAAAACGTGGAAAGTCCATAAAGGAAAAGCAGAAGCAGTAGAGTATATTCAAAATGGAAATAGATGGATAACAACGGGTACAGATAGTCTTGTTAAAATCTGGGACGATAATGGAAAGTTATTAGATACTTTACAGCTTTTACACGAAGGGAAAACATTAGAAAATTTTGAACTAATTCAGGCTGCTGTAGTTGGTACAAATGGTGGCGATGTAATTTATTGGGATTATGAAAACCAAACATATAAAAATTTATATCAACATAATGGAGCAATCTCGCACGTTGTTGTTTCTAAAAAAGAAGACTTGGTTGTTTCTGTAGGAAGAGATCGAAGATTAAAGATATATAGTATCACAAATAAAGAATTAATTTATGATGAATTAGTACCTGATATTTGGTTAAATGATGTGCGTTTTTCTGAAGATGATAGTAAACTAGTTGTTGCTGGAAAAACTGGAATTTTTGTTTGGAATACTACAAATTGGGAACGTAGAAAATTAAAAGGAATTACTACTGATTATTTAAAGATTGATTTTATAGATAAGACGGACGAATGGGTATTTGGTGATCGCTATGGGAATATCACTTTATGGAATGAAGAACTAACAGAAGTGGTGAAGGAATTTCATGACTCTTCTATTCCATTGGTAGATATAATCTCTTACAAAGACCAAGATTTTTTCTTTGCAGTACGTACCAATATGATCTTTGAAATATGGAACATAAATAAAGAAAAGAAAGTTGGTAAAATTGTAATTACAGAAGATGGAGGATGGGTTATTGAACATCAATCAGGTTTGTTTGATGTAGGAGCATTAAACATGAATAGCCTTTACTATACGTACGGAACTGAAACAATTAATTTTGAACAATTAAGAGAAATGTATTGGGAACCCGGGTTAGCTTACGAGTTATTGTCAAGAAAAAAACTGAGAAAAGTTCCTCCTTTAGATCAGTTAAAATTATTCCCTCAAACAAATTCTTTTTTAGAAAATGATACATTATTTATAGAAGTAGTTGATAGAGGTGGTGGAGTTGGAAAAGTAAGCTTATATATCAATAACAAAGAAATTATTGGTGATCTACAATCAGAGGTAACTCAGGTTAATAAGGCAGGGAAAGACTATTATAAAGTAGGTTTAGGTGATTTAAAAGGAGTATTTATTCCAAATAAAGAGAATGAAATATCTATTTTAACTTCTAACCAAGCAGGTACTTTAAATGGAAGAGGACTTAAAATGACATATAATTATGTTGATAAGGATAAAAGCGAACCAACAACATTGTACGGTGTAGTAGTTGGAGTATCTGATTATAGGGGTAGGTTGATGGATTTAAAATACGCTGCAGAAGATGCTAAAGCAATGGCAGAATCTTTAGATTTAGCAAGTGATAAGCTTTTTGGAACAGACAATACAGCAATTCAACTTATAACTACAGATAGCGAAGTAGATTCTTTACAACCTACCAAAGAGAATATTCAGAAGGCATTTCAGAGAATTGCAAAAGAAGCAAATGCATCAGATATTTTGTTTGTATTCTTGGCAGGACACGGTACGGTTGCCCAAAATAATAAAGGAGTAGACGATTTCCATTTCCTAACAAAAGATATGAGTAATAGTGATGTTGATGATATCAATATTAAAAATAATTATACAGTAAATGGAACGGAGTTATTAGATTGGATAAAAGAGATTCCAATTTCTAAACAAGTTTTTATTGTAGACGCTTGTCATGCAGGTTCATTTTCTACAGAGTTAATTACTGCTAGAGATTATAATGAAGAAGGAATGAAAAAAAGAGCCTTGGAACGTGTGAGATCTAGAACAGGAATGTTTATGTTATCTGGAGCATCTTCTGATAAAGTAAGCTACGAATCTACTTTCTTAGAGCACGGACTGTTAACGTATTCTTTACTCGATTATCTAAAAAGGGGAGAGTTAGACCAAGGGAAATTTGTTGATGTGCAAGATCTTTTTGCTCATGCAGTAGAAACTGTTCCAGAGTTAGCCAATTCTATGCACGGAGAACAACAACCAGAATATAGAATGCCACTTGGGGCAGGTAGTTTTTATATAGGTTCGTTATCTCAAGATGATCGGGCAACAATAGAATTAACTGTACAGAAAAATCTAATCAGCACTATTTATCTCGAAGACCAAAAATCTTGGGCAGATCATTTAAAGATTAGTCAAAAGATGCGTAATAAAATTGTGTTGGATGGAACAAAATTAGAGTTGCCGTTTAAATATAGAAAAGGTGCAGAAGGCAACAACACATTTATTTTAAGAGGGAAATATCAATTGAACAAATCTTCTATTGTTTTAAAACTTCATTTAATTTCTAATAATCAAGTTGTTGGTAAATGGACTGTTAAAGGTAAAGACGTAGAAGAATGTATAGACAAGTCGATAGAATTAATGGTGAATCACTTTAATTAAATAAAGGTTTAAGTGTAAATAGTCCTTTTGTTTTTATCTGTAGAAAAGGATAATTTGAAATATATTCTTTGATAATCACCAACAAAGCAGTACTATGACACAAACTAACATCTTGAAATCATTACCATTTGTAGACCGGTTATCGGCAGAGCAGTTAAAAGAACTATCTGATTTAGCCGAGATACAAGAGTTTGAAGATGGAGAAACAATAACACTTCAATTTGCTTCGGCAGAAAATTACCATGTATTGTATTCTGGAGCTGTGGCTTACCATTTAAATGTTGGCGACCAACGTGGAGCATTATTAGTGGGTAAAAGTGATGAGCAGTGGACGCCCATAGGTTGGTCTGGCTTTAGAGAGCCTTACCGTTTTGCTACTACTGCAAAAGCACTTGGCAAAACGAAAGTAGTTAAATGGAATAATCAGAAAATTAGAGCTTTATTTGATGAGCAACCGACATTAGGAATGCATCTATTATCGAGTTCATTACTATATAGTACACATTTGCTAAGAGAGGCGAGAGCATCTTGGATTCAAGGATCTGTACCTTTATCATCCACAGATTTTCAGCAAACAAATTCCTATACTTCCTTTCAGGATAAAGGACCTCAAGAAACAACTTTAGAATTTTTTAGACAGAGTGCATTTTTTAACCCATTTGCAGATTGGCATTTGGCAAAACTTGCAAAAATTAGTCGCTCAAAATTTTATAAACCTGGAGAAAAATTACTTACAAAAGGACAAGTAAGTGATAAATTTATGGTGCTAAAAACAGGAAAGGTAGCTTTAAATTACCTCACTGAAGAGAATGAAGTTTATACATCTGATGTATTAGAAGAAAGAGGGCAAGTTATTTTATGGAGCGCAGCAAGTTACGATGCTATTCCTAATAACATGGAGTTAATAACCATAGAACCAATAGAAGTTCTAGAAATTAATAGATTAGATTTATTGGTACTTTATGGTGAATTCCCTAACCTAGGAATGGTATTTATGTACCGTTTGTTATGGTTATTGGGAAGTGCATTAAAAGCAATAAGAGCACAAGTTATTACCCAAACGTTTGATAGGGAATTACTAACAATCCAAACTATGATAGAGCAGGCAGGAGCACAGTTAAGTGTTTGTTCTGAACTGTTTAAAGTACCTGTTCTTTTAGATGAAAAACTAACGCAAGGAGATGCTTTTGATTTAATGGATAAATTGGCCGCAGAAGGAATTGGACAAGAGAAAATTTTAGCCAATCTTTTTATAAAAATGACGCATCCGTTAAGAAAGGAATATTTGTTTTTTGAGGGGTTAAAACGCATGACAGACCATGTGATTAGAGCACCCAAGTCTGTACCTGCTTACGAATTAAGAAATGAGTGTTCTGAATTTTTTGAAAGAGCAACTGCATATGTCGATATTAAGATTGATGGATTAGAAAACTTACCAAAAGAGGCGGGAAATATATTTATTTATAATCACTTATTAAACCATCCGTATTATACATTGCCTAATAATTTTCAGATTACGTTAGATTCCCATTTCATCTCTATGCTGCTGTATAAGTTTTATAAAGATTCTGGGTTAAGAGTAGTGAGAATAGGTAAAGGACCAGAATACGGACATCAAGATTATTACAATAAACTAGGACATTTGGGTGTGAGAACTTCAGATTCAGACCCATCTTTACAATCTAAAGAACAGAAAAGAGAGGTTAGAAATCAGTTTTTTAATGAGGCAGGGGACAAACTGAAATTAGGAATGAACTTAATTTTAAGTCCTGAAGGAACAAGTAGAGAAACGCATCAATCTCCAGTAGCATTTAAACCAGGAGCATTTATGATTGCAAATGCATCTGGAATAGATCCGTTAATTGTTCCGATTGCTTTAGCATTTTTTGATAAACGTTTAAGTAAAACTAAACTTGGGGTTGTTATCAAGAAACCCTTTAGGTTATCTGAAGTTATTGATAAGAAAAAACCATTTAAGGAGGAACTAAGAACATTTTTAGAAAGTTATTCAAAACAATACCGTTCTTATGTAGAAGAGGCTATTGTATTGGCAGAAAAATAAATGAAATGACATCAGAAGAAATTCAATTTTATAAAAAAGAAGGCTTACCAGAGCTAAGAGAAAATATCAGGAAGCAACCTACTATAGAACATCCAATAATTTTTTACGGGAGCTCATCCTTTAGGTTATGGACAACTGTTAGAGAAGATGTAGGCAATAATGCAATTCTAAATATGGGTTTTGGAGGCTCTACTTTAGAAGCTTGTGCATTGTATTTTCATGTACTTTTTGAAGAGGTAGTTTCACCTCAAAAAATAGTAATTTATGCAGGGGATAATGATTTAGGTGGAGGACAAAAAGCGGAAGATATAGTGTTCTATTTTGAGAGTTTGTACCGTCAGATTAGGTATAAATATGGTATCGATCTTCCAATAATTTATATGTCAATAAAGCCGAGTCCTAGTAAAGATAATATTCAATCAGAAATAGAAAAATCAAATACTTTGGTAGAAAAGGCTATCCAAAACCTTACCAATATAAGTTATATTGATATTTACACACCAATGTTAAATAGTAAAGGTAAAAGCCGTCCAGATTTATTTGAAGAAGATATGTTACATATGCTTCCTGAAGGATATAAGATTTGGAAAGAGGTACTAAAAGATAATATTTAGTTTTCCCTCATCATTGTTTATAGAAGCAGAAGAGCTTTTGAAAGTATGATTAATCTTTCAAAGGTTCTTTTTCACAAACCCATATATTTCTTGTAAACTTTACTTTCCCTATTTTATCAATAGTACAAAAATCAGTAATAGCGAAACCTGCATTTTTAATAAAATCTTCGATATCTGAGATGGAAACAACCACAATACGATTGGTAATTTGAGCAGCAGCTTTTATGATATTAGCAGCAATGTCATCTGTAGAGTAAGAATAAAGATTATAAGGTAAATCTATGATAGCAGCATCGTATTGCTTTGTAATATCTTTTATATCAGAATTAAAAACATTGGCCGTGTAGTTATAATGTGCAAGGTTCTTTTTTGCATTATTACAAGCCTTGTGGTTAATGTCGCAACCATCAATAGAATAACCAGCAAAACAAGCCTCTAGAAGTACAGTGCCAACACCACAACAAGCATCAATTAAGGAGCTTTTTTTATTTCCTTTTGCAGCAATATTTACTAAAGATTTAGCCGTATTTATACTCAAAGAATTACTAAAAGAACAAGGTTTTTTATTGTGATTTTGCCACTCTGGATTATTTTTAATCAAAGGGCCGAAATACCAAGTTTCTTCATGAAAGCACAAGCCATAAGTTATTGTAGGATGATAATAATCTGGCTCTCCCTCAATACGGTACCCAATATCTCTTAACTGTCCTAATCTTTCAGGGTATCCAATAGTATCACCTTCTAACATTAGGTACTCTACCTTAAATCCCTCAACCTTTATCTTTTTAGCTTCAATTTGGTCCATCAGAACTTTATAGTCTTTTGATGCTAATTGAATGTCTAATCTTTTTTTGATGAAAGGACTACAAGACGGTTCAATTTTAATATCCGAAAAAAGAAGTTTTCCTTCTACCTCTTCATTAAAAAGGTACTTAGATTCTAATTTACTAAGTTGACTTTCGTTAAAGTTGAAATTTAAAGAATATATATGGCTTTGCTGCTGCATCTGTTTTTCGAAATTAAAAAGGACCTCATTACAATTTTTGATGTAATGAGGTCCCAATTTACTACTATGGAGTCAATAAATAACAACCCTATTTACTGTTAGTAATTATTTGATCTACTTTTCAATTAATAATTCATCTTCTACAGTTTTGAAACTATGGAGTTACAATATTAAAGTAGAAATACTTGTTGAGATCATCTAGGCATTCTAAGACTGTTATAAATTGTTTTGCATCTCCCTTTATCTTGATTTTACCTGATTCAATAGCCTTCTTCATTGTTATTTTACCAAGTAAGAAGTCATTTAGAGTACTACGTTCCATTGTGATAGTAGCATCTGGGTTTTTAACCTCACTATTAGGCCAATAGTTTAATACAGAATTTTCTAAAAATAAAGTGTATTTTTCATCTACATCTGTAAATACCCAGTTTAAGGTAATCTTTTTACCTGCTGCTTTTTTTACATCCAACTGTATTCCCATGTAACCAAAAATTAGTTCCATAGACATATTTGAAATGATTTGAGGACTACTAGTTTTAGGAGTACTTGCTTTCTTAACACCATTACGAAGTTCAAAAGCACCAGCTAAGTAAAAGTTACGCCATGGACCATTTTCTGTTTGATACCCCATTTGCTCTAGTACATCTGCTTGTAAATTCTTAGCATCTTGAAGATTTGGTTCTGCAAAAATAAGATGATTTAAAAGTTCTGCAGCCCAACGATATTCACCATTATCAAAAGCTAACTTTCCTGCAGCCATTACCTTATCTGCACCACCCATTAATTTTACGTATTTTTTAGATACATCAACAGGAGGAAGTGGATTTAAATTAGCTGGGTTACCATCAAAATAACCTAAATAAAAATTATAAACAGCTCTAACATTATGACTTAAAGAACCATAATATCCATGAGTTCCCCATTGATTGACCAAACTTTCAGGCATTGTAATTAAGCCAGGAAGTTCATTCATAGTAGCTCCCATATTGGCATGATGTAAAGTTTGATCATGCATGTACTTATAAGTATCACGTTGAGATTTAATATGATCAACTACACGTTTTTTACCCCAAACAGGCCAATGGTGCATTCCAATAGCAACCTCGGTATCACCAAAACTTTGAAGCACTTGATTTAAATATGTAGGCCATTTAGATGCATCTCTTGTTTTAGCACCACGAAGTGTATATAAATTATGCATTGTATGAACAGCATCTTCAGCAGTATTAAGCATTTTATACTTTGGTAAATACCACATCATTTCTGATGGAGCTTCTGAGCCAGGTGCCATAACAAATTGATATTCTATACCATCAATTGTATGTTTCTCTCCGGTTTCTTTAATACTATTTGTTGGTGCGTAAATTCCCGGAGTTCCAGAAGAAGTGGTTACTCCAAGTCCAGCACCAATTTGTCCTTTTGCATCTGGAGGTAATACATTTCCATACATATAACTTGACCTTCTAGACATAGCAACACCTGCATAAACATTTTCTTCAATTGCATGGTCTAGAAAACCTTCTGGAGCATAGATTTTTATTTTTCCACTAGCTACATCTTCTGGAGAAGCAACGCCTACAACACCACCAAAATGATCAACGTGAGAATGACTAAAGAAAACAGCTTTTACGGGTACTTTAGGTCTATTTTGATAATATAAATCTAAAGCATACTTGGCTGTTTCTTTTGAAATTAGAGGATCGTAAATGTGTAGACCACCATCTGCTTCAACAATAGTCATATTAGAAAGGTCAGCACCTCTCACCTGATACACACCAGGAACTACTTCAAATAAGCCACTGATCATAAGAAGTTGACTTTGTCTCCATAAACTAGGATTAACTGATGATGGAGATTTTTTATCTTCTTTAATAAAGGCTTTAAAAGCACTTAAATCCCATACAACTCTTCCGTTAGCATCTTTTACAACACCGTTATTTGGGAGAGGTGCAATAAACCCTTTTTTTGCTTCTTCGAAGCTAGTTTTATCATCAAATGGGTACTTTTTATAGAGTGCCTTATTATTACTTTCTGTACTTTGAGAAGGAGCTTTAGGCTTTTCTTGTCCAACAACTGTTAGGTTTATTAAACAGAACATTGAAAGAGTGAGCGTTATTACTTTATTCATGGGGTTATTTTAATTAATAATTAGAGAGTTTTATTTAGTTGATTCTACTTCTATAGTTCATCTCTTTACTATTTTGTTAATCAAAATAGTCATTATCTCTTTGTACTCAAAGAAAAGTAAACCACTTCTTGTACTATCTTTTGATTAATAGAGTAATAAAATATCATTTACGAGAAGGGGGTATGTTTAGTTAAATATAAATCCATTCAAAGTTAATTTCGATTAGTGCTGCATTTTTTAAGTAATAAGGTGTTGCAGTTTTGGGTTAATACTTATAGGTCCATGACAAGTATAAAAGTCTTAGAAGCATTCTGTATGAACAAGGATCGTATGAATTGAGAGGTTCACGTATGGTTCTATGAGAAGTTAGGGGTGAAATTCCCCTAACTTACTCGACTATCGTTTGGTGAATAATTGATTACATAGCTTGTACTACGACCTCCACTTGTTTCTTTTGACATTATTCCTTTTTTCATTAAACCTTGAATATCTCTTAACGCAGTATCTTGGGAACATTTACAAATCTTACCCCATTTAGTAGTTGTTAGTTTACCGGTGAAACCATCTAGTAGTCTATTTATCATTTTTTTCTGACGAACATTCATTACAGTTAATGAATGTGATTTCCAGAATTCTGCTTTTTGTAATACTTTATCTAATGATTTATATGTACTTTCAAATGAAATTTTTAAACATTCTAAAAACCATAAGATCCAATCTGTAATATCTGAAGTTCCTTTCTGTGTTTTTTCTAAAATCTCATAATATGCATCTCTTTCTTCTTTAATTTGAGCGGACATACTATAAAATCTTCTTACACTATTATCCGACCTTGCTAATATCATGTCAGTAATTGCTCTAGTTATTCTACCATTTCCATCTTCAAATGGATGAATTGTTACAAACCATAAATGTACAATCGATGCCATTAAAACAGGGTCTGTTTCCTTCTCATTTTCTACCCAAAAAAGAAGCTTTTCCATTTCAGAATCGATCCTTTCAGCATTTGGAGCTTGATAATGAATAACTTCTTTTCCAATAGCACCTGAAACTACTTGCATTGGACCTTTTGTATCTTTTCTCCAATCAGCAACTACAATTTTAAACATATTACTCCAACCAGTAGGAAAAAGAGCTGAATGCCAACCAAAAAGTCTATCTTTTGTTAATGGTGTATCATATTTCTGAGTTGCATCTAACATCATTTCAACAATGCCATCAATATGTCTTTCAGAATTTACAGCACCGGCAATATCAATACCTAATCTTCTAGCAATTGATGATCTTACTTGTTGCTGCTCTAATATTTCACCTTCAATCTCAGATGATTTAATAATGTCAAGAGTTAATGTAGTTAACATTGCTTCTTTTTGAATGTCAAATCCTAAAGATTCCATTCGACCAAGTAGTTTACCTTGTAAATTTCTTGTTTCACTGAGTTTCAATAAAACTTTTTTTGAATCCCACTTGAAATTAATCCAATTTTCTCTTTCGTGAATATACATATATTATCTCCGCATAATTTGCGGTAAAAATACATGCTTTTCTCCGCATTTCATATAATCTCATTAATTAAAGCGGATTTTAAAACAATAATCTCCGCATTAATAAATTTAATAAGGTTGTTGAAGTAGCAATTGATGTAAACTAAATGGTAGACACTCCAGGGAGTTTTCCCAACTTATTTTATAATTGGTCTTAAGTTAAAGCTTCTTGTAGCACTCTGTATGACAAGAGCCGTATGAATTGAGAGGTTCACGTATGGTTCTATGAGAAGTTAGGGTTGAAATTCTCCTAACTTACTCGACTCTACACCGTTTTTTACGTTCTGATTATCCATATTAATGCGATAGTTCCCAAAATTAAAGGAAAAAGTAGAATTACTTGGCTTATAAACAACCAAAATAAAAATTCAATCCATTGCCAAATTCCCATTTCAGTATATTTTTCTTTTTTAGTTATTTCAACTAATTGGTCAAATTCCATTTCCATAAATTCGGACTTGCTCAATCCTAAGTCAACTATTCCAACGTTGTTAAGACCTTTTTTAAAGCCTTTAAAGACAGGTTTTGGATATAACCATAAACTATAACCAAAAGCCCAAAGAATAAAAAGATTAATCGGAAAACGTTTCCAAAATCCAGTTCCGATTTCCCAACCAGAAATAAATCCTTCTCCTTTCCAAGAAGTATCACATTTATTCAGCACGTGTTGAATATCGTGAATATGAGTTAATTCTTTTCGGAATTTAGGATTTGGCAAAATCAAATTGATAAAGAACACTTTCATTTGGAAAGTATCTTCTTCAATTCCACCGTTTTTAGGAATTCCATTAGCAGTATAAAATTCGGTAAGTAATTTGTCTAATGTCATTCGGGATGTTTTTTTCAAATGGTGTAGAACGTTTGCGGCAAGCTAAGCCTTATTTACCGCGTGTGTGTGCCCAAAATGGACACAGCCTTATTTTATTTTAAAGATATAATAATCTTCTAGAGGGTGCAAGTCCCTTATGTGCGGGGTACGATCCCGAGGCATTACAAATGTGGTTTTCCGTGAGGAATGATGAAGTAAGTCAAACGGCAAAAGTTGGTACTGACAAACAGCCACTTCTACTAGAAGGTCGGTTTCTTCCACAACCTATAAAAGGTGTGGAAATTCCAAAACCTAATGGCAAGAAGCGACTTCTTGGTATTCCTACTGTTGAGGATCGACTTATTCAACAAGCAATGCTCCAGGTATTATCTCCTATTTTTGATAAAGATTTTTCTACACATAGTTATGGATTTAGACCCAATAAAAGTGCACATCAAGCACTTCAAACATCACTAGCTTATATCAATAATGGCTATCAGAAAATTATAGATATTGATCTGAAAAGTTTCTTCGACGAAGTAGATCATAGTATTTTACTAGAACTAGTCTATAGAAAAGTAAAATGCTCAATGGTCATGAAATTACTTCGAAAGTTTCTAAGAGCTCCTATTTTAATTCAAGGGAAATTACAGAAAAGACAAAAAGGTGTTCCTCAAGGAGGTCCATTAAGTCCGTTACTTTCTAATATTGTCTTACATGAATTGGATCAAATTCTAGAAGCTAGAGGTTTACTTTTTATACGATTTGCTGATGATTTCAGTATCTACACAAAGTCTGCAAAAGCAGCCAAACGTGTAGGAAATAGTATCTATTGTTTTCTAAAAGAACATCTAAAACTTCCAATAAATAGAGAGAAAAGTGGGCTAAGAAAACCGCATCAATTTGAGGTACTCGGCTACACTTTTGTTCCTAGTTACAAGAAGGGTGCTAAAGGGAAATTTCAGTTAGTGGCTAAGCAAAAAGCAAGGGAAAGATTGAAGTATTCTCTAAAAGAGGTCACTTGTAAAACCAAACCTATGAGTTTTGATAAACGCATCAAGAAACTTCTAGAAGTGCAACGTGGATGGGTGAATTATTTTAAGCTAGGAAGCATCAAGTTGAAACTTAAAAAGTTAGACGAATGGCTTCGAAATAGGCTTCGTTACTGCATTTGGCACGACTGGAAGAAACCCGAACGTAAGCGTAAAAACTTAATCCGTTTAGGTATTCCTCAAGGTCAGGCATATGCATGGAGTCGAACGCGAAAAGGTGGTTGGGCTGTAGCTCAAAGTCCTATTCTTAACACAACAATTACGTTGGGTAGGTTAAGACAAAGAGGCTACATTTCTATGATAGATATTTACACTAAGACAACCGAAAAGTAGCCAACCGCCGTATACGAGACCCGTACGTACGGTGGTGTGAGAGGCTCTCCCTGTCAGTTTTTACTGACGGGGCGGTCTACTCGATTGTAGTGCGTTTATCTAGTTTTATTTCGTGTCGTCTTCTATCCAGAATCTTGAACGATGATTGATGGAATCTAATTCTAACTCATTCAAGAGTTCTTGTTTATCCCATGATATATCCTGATAGAAATAATTTTCAAATAGTAAATTATATGCAGATCCATGAAGTCCAATCGATTTTAAATAGTCGAAATCCCATTTAGCTTGATCCATTGATGGAGTTGAATTACGTTCTTTTATTTTAATCAAATTATATAACGTGTCATTAACCATGTTTCCATCATACTTCACAGGCTGGCCTTTTATAAGAAGTTTTGATAGTTCTTTAGTAATTTCGAACACAACTTTTTTGTTTCCTTCACTTTTTCTTCTTGCCCAAAACTCCCTGTAATATTTTGATTCGATATCCTTTAAATCATATGTGATTAATAAACTGTCTATAGTTTCGTTAAGCGGTCTGTTTACATATCCCCATAACAAATTCGGATTGCTAGTAAGGTCATAGTCGTCAATCAATTTATCGTATCCAACTTTCTTCAAAGTTTCATGTACCATTCTCAGGTTTTGCGGTTTTCTCAGCCATTTTTCATAGGAATACCCTTGATATTTACCATCCCTAAAGATTGTTTCATTAGGGTCAAAGAAGCTTAGTTTTTTCTCCTTGTATTGATGAGTTCCTTGAACCAGTCCTGTTTCTTTTTTTGAATCACAACTAATAATCGTGAAAACAAAAATGGTCAATATAATGTTTGATGAAGCTTTCATTCTTTAATGCACTACAACGATTTGACTAAACTGCGAAGCGGACGTGTCGGCCGATATGCAGATTTAGTTGTTGTTACACAACGTTACATTAACAATTTAAATTTACCAAGATTTTTACTTTTTAAAGTATTATTTGTCATCTCATACTTCTCGATTCTTGTGTCATTTATTGTAGAAACTAAATAATAGCTCCTGTTTTTTTCAGTCCAAAAGCCCATATCTATTGTTTCTTGTGTTTCAATATTGGTGATAGTATAAGACCTGTTGACCAAATCAAAATCTAATATTGTTTTAAAGTTCTTCTCATAGTTATTTGATTTGTATTTTATATGCTTAGGTTCAGGGTCAATACATGATAATTTTTTCATTACTCCATTATAAATTCTAGCCAGATAATTTGTTGACTTAAATTCAAGACAACCAGCACATAGCCTTATTATTTTGATATCTATATTTTTTATTTTTTTCTCCTCATACCATGGTTTAATACACCCTTTAGCTCCTCCAGTTGCTTGTAGTAATATATATTTATGTTCTTTAAATAAGTTTTCGCTTAAAGTTATTATCTGCCTTTCTAAAAAAATTAAATCATTAATTGATTGTGAGTTACGGTCATAAAAAACAGATAATTTTTCTATTGAGTAATCATTAAATGAATAATATTTTGATTTTAAACTTTCTAATGATGTGTTGGTTGTAGATGGTTTAGGAATATATGAATAATATTGATGGAACTGTTCCATTACATTATTATTGTTTTTATCTGTTTTTACATTTTGCCCAATAACAGAATGAGATACTAAAATTAATAATATAAGAAACTTTGACATTATCTGATATTTTGACTTTATGTTGTGTAACGCGTTGACTAAACTGCGAAGAGGACGTGTCGGCCGATATGCAGATTTAGTTGATGTTACCACGAGTAAATTTTATGTATTTAATATTTTTTCCATTTCACCTTCTTTCCATGTCCATAAATGATTCGTTTTTTCATTAGCCCAAAAACCCTCAAATATATTTTCTACAAGTTCTTTAGAGATTACATTTTCATTTATGGCTATAAAAAAGAAGAAAAAATCCCAACTAATAGAAAACAGCAATGATTTGTCATCTGTATAAATATAGTAATCATCACTGTTAATCATTTCTTGAAATTCTTTTTCAGTAAGTGTTTGAATGTCAATTGTTCTCGAATTTTCATATGTTTCATCTTCTATTATAACACTTTTAATATTTATATGAATTAAAAGTTTATATATCAATGAAATACTAAAGGTGTCAAATAAACCTTCGGTCGGATGCCATATCTCATTGTTAATGGTATGATTATTTAAAATTTCTAGTAAATCTTCTCGCTGCAACTTTTTTTTATAACCTCCAATTGAGGTCATTAATGCTTTATTTAAATCTCTATTGTTCTGTATCTTTGTATTGGAGATTATTTCAGACCACGTTACAATTATACCTTTTTCTAGTATTTCTTCATTGTTAGGATAGTCATCATTTGATGCGTAAATAACGGTATTTGATGTTTTTAAAATATTTATTATTTCTTCATCCTCTATGTCGTTAATATCATCAATCGTTGCTATTTTTTTTGAACTAAACGATGAATAATTTTCTCTATAAAGTTTAAAAAAAGGCAATAAAGCTATGTACACACTATCAAAATCAGAATAGTGGTTCAGTAGAGGAGTTTTCTCATCAGGATATAAGTTTTTATCTTCAATCACTTTCATTGGATTATTTGTGGTAACGTTTAGTATATGGCAAGTAGGGCAGTAGAAAGCAATAAGCTTTCAGGGTTGCACTGAGCCAAATGTAAATATTTTGTTTTTAATTTTGTCATTTTTTAAAAGCCAAATTTTTACATTTGGCGGGGTTGGTTAGTAGTTCTGAACTTTCGTAAACCACTGAACGCCCTATTTGCTATATATGGTGTTGTAGGGCGTCTTTCCTTTTTTTATTTCTTAGTATCAAATAAGTTAGAGTGAGCAGAATAATTACAGCCAAAATTACTTCTTCAATCAAATATGGGTTTTCGGTATAAGTGTAGTCTGAAGCTAAATACTTTTGTTCTTTAATATCAAAAACTTCCCCAACACCTTCCCATCCAATAAACCCAGGTGGGTGATCCGTTTCTGCCCAATACAATTGTTTTGTATAGTGATTCACTACTAGATAATCAATTGTCGCAAACACATTTGTTGTTAGCAATATTGATAGCAGTCCAAATTTCATTTGATTTCGGGGATTCCCGTTTTTAAAAAGTTCTTATTTATCAACTCAGTCTGTGAAATTTCAATAGTTTCTTCATCTCGTCCATCAGCTTTCCATTTTGTCAATGCATTAACTGTAAATTCAATAGAGTCATTCATACTTGGTGGCGAAAATGCTCTGTTAAAGTCAGTCCAAATCGTTGTTTCCAATCTCTCCAATTTGCTCAAGTCACAGTTGTGATTTTCAAAGTGTTGGGGAAGCCATTCCACATAATCATTAATTAACTGTCTACTTTCTTTAGATTCTTCATTATCGGATTGAATGGTCTGATTAATGAAATCAAAAATCGATTTGGTTTCAAGTTCGAGGTTGTACAAGTCAATCAAAACATTTGCAGCAAGACATCCACTTTTCATGTAGTCAATGCTAATGAAAGAGTGAGTGAAATTGTGAATTGTCGATTTGTAATTTTTGTACTTCATCGTTTTTTTTATGCACCACAACGCACTGACTAAATTGCGTAGAGGACGTGTCGGCCGATATGCTAATTTAGTTGATGTTATAGCCTTTTATTTTTCTTCACTTTTAGTATCATAATATCTGAAATAATATAAGTTAAACTAGTGGATAGTAATGTAATTCCCAAAATAAGCCCTTCTATTCCACCTTCTAAAATCCCAAAAAATGCTATTATTACGAATAAAATTGAAAAAAGGTACAACATAATACGCTTAATACTTCCAGTCAATGTCCATTCAGGTTTATTCCAAAACTCTACTTCTTTTTCACTTCTTTCTTTCTTAACCCTCTCTATTACATTTTCTCCATTCAGGATAGATTGATATTGTCTGAGTAGTTCTATTTTGTTCTTTGTGTTCTGTCCAAATGTAATTGGGCTTGAACGATATGACGAACTAGCAATACTATTTATATATAGCTTTCCATTTTTGAGAATTGCCGTAATTTTTAATCCTTCCCAACTCCAATCTGTGTGTTTTATTGCTGAGAAATAGTCTTTCCTATTCGAAATTACTCCCCACTCATTTGACATTGCACAAGCCTGATTTGCTTGTTTAAATTGCTCTGGAGACAAATTAGATTCGTAAACATCTAATTTCAGTCCTACTAGTTTTCGTATAAAAAGCCAAGCTATCAATGCAATTACACTAAATAAAAACAAAACTGAAATAAAATCATGAGTTCCTTTGACGAACCCCTTATACAAGCCATATCCTATTCCAAGAACAAACACTAGGTGAAATATAAAATTTAACCAATAGTCAAAACTTTCAACTTTTGTCAATTTAAGTTTTTTAGACTTGGTCCATAATTTCAATTCTTTTCCTCTCATTTGCTTTCTGTATACTATATTGGCTATAACAATATACAAACGTATTACCGTTTATATATTTTGCGTTTATTTCTGTTTTATTTCTGTGAATAAGGCGATAAATACAAGTATATATTAATATCCTACCATAAAAGTTGTAGGATATTTTTTTTGCACATTATATTTTTTACGTTTATCCAATTGTTAATAGAGTATTCTTATAAGGAAAAAATATAGTTTTAGTCTTTTGAAGAGTCTGTTTATTAACTATCGTAAGTTGTTAATAAAGTGATGTAAATCAAAATATCTAGAGAATATTTTTTAAAATTTGTGAGCAATTTCAATATGTTTTTTGAAAGTAAATCGTGAGCAATTGCAACGCTCTTCTCTAATTTTAAAAATTGGACAAAAAAATAAACTGATGAACGGTTTGTTGTGTGGATTCGTACTATTTTTTGGAGTAGAAAGGAATGAAGTTGTAAGAAGTAGGAACTGTTTGTATCACTTTTAAATAATTGGGCACTAGGCGGCCTTCTTGATTTCTTTTGTAGAAACAATTTCGAAAGTTGAAGAAGATGGTGTTGTGATTGATTGGTTAATAGAAATTTGAGTTCTCCTATTAAAAGCAATTTTACGCTGATTGTGTGCTAAGAGTTCATCAAGTAGGTGCCAGAAATCTTTGAAATGAAACATAGGACGTAAACCTAATCTTTCTTGGTAGAATTTCACGGGTTTAAACCGCCTTTTTACCCATCTGTAAGGTATACTATCTGGATACTCTTTTCTTTGTGTTTTAGAATCACTATACCAAACTATTTCTCTGCGGTCTGCGTACAAAACGTATTTCTTTTTCCTATAAAAAAATACATAACGGCTTTTTCTTTGGCTGCCTGCTACAATTTTTCTAGCATAGGCTAGCCTATGGGCTAAATGAGCACAATATTTTTCACCAACGGCTGTATTACGTTTTATCTCACGAGATATTGTAGATGAAGCAACGCCAATTAAACGGCCAATAAAAGCAAAGGAGTAATTTTGTTTTACACAGGTTTCTATTAAAACACGTTGTCTGAAATTAAGGTTTCTCATAAATTTTATAAGCTAAAAAAAATCAGGCCTTTCGACCTGATTTCTCTGAATTAAAAATAAGAACTAAACAGTTTTTAAACCATAGTCGTTATACGACCATCCCTGAGTATCTCCAAAAGAAAATAATTCAGAAAATACTTCTACTATAGCCAAAGCCCTTGTTTTTAAACCTTCCACCTCTATTACTTTAAATAAAGAGGTTACGTTTGTTTCAGCATCAAGGCTCAACTTATTTTGAGTATCGCTAATAGTAGCAGAAATTTTCTCGTTCTTAATTTCAATAACGGTTATTTCTTCTGCATCAATAACACTATCCAAAACAGAAATAATACGGTTATTCTTACTTACTTCGTTCTGAAGGGAGGTTAATTTATTGGTCTCATAAATGGGTTTAAAACCCTGCACTTTCAGTGCAGAACTTTAGTATTTCGAAAAAATCTACTACATTCTGAGTATTATGACACATGAGTATAGAAAAGGTCATCATACAGTGACTAGGTTGACCGTCCATATAGTTTTTGCGACTAAATATCGTTATCAAGTTCTAGAAGGAGATATTCAAAAACGATGTAGATCTCTTCTCATTCAAATTTGTGAAGCAGAAGGTATTGAGATCCTAAAAGGAGTTGTAAGTAAAGATCATGTTCATATCCATATAGAGTACCCTCCGACTAAAAGTCTTAGTGATATTTTGAAACGTATGAAAGGTCGAACTTCAAGGTTACTTCAACAAGAATATCCTAGTTTAGGAAAAAGGTATTGGGGTAAGCATTTTTGGGCAGGAGGTTACGGCGCTTGGAGTACAGGTAACATTACAGACGAAATGGTCAACGACTATTTAGAACATCATAGGAGCGATATGGACGATAATTCCAACTTCATGTTGGAATAAGAGGAAGTGAGCGTAGGACTTTCAGTCCTACCCCCAAACCTCTGCACTTTCAGTGCAGAGTGGTTTAGTTTCTAACTCCGTTCTTCTCTCTATTTGGTTAGAGGTTTGTATTTCATCTCTTACACTTTTGTATTCAAAAGTTCTGAATGTTTCTCTTAATTCATCAATTACAAATTGTAACTCTGTAGCAGAAGAGACAAATTTTCCTAGTGTTGAAGTGTTGACCACTTCTTTAAGATTTAATGTTGACATAACATTTTGGGGTTTTAGTTTGAGAAATAATTAAGCAGCTCTGTTTTGTTAGATCGATCGTTAAGAGCATTCTGTTAGTTAGGTATTCGGAATTAAAAGTGAATAGGTTTTCATTTATTGCATTTTATAACGTTTGTTAATGTATTTTTAGTGAGTGTTTAGTGTTAATGCTCAAAAGAATTATAATTGTTTTTTCGTTAAGATTTAATAAAAGAAAAACATAACAATGTGTAGTGTAATTCTAGTTGTTAAAAATTAGAAAATAATTAATCAATCGTTCAATTTTTGACGTAAGTCATAGATAAGTAATCAAACTTAAATACTCAACGAATCATTTTTATATGAAAAAGTTATTAACTATCGCTTTATTATTAACTTCTCTAACTAGTGCATCTGCACAGTTTAAAGATAAAGTCTCTAGCCTGTTTATTAAAAAAGAAGCATTTACAATAGACGATCAAAATGAATTGAAATACATGGAAGCAGATTTATCTAAGGTGGTGTTTTATACTTCTCAAGAGGTTTCTTTAAAGAGGTTAGTGAGTACGGATTCTACCGTAAAAGAAAATGCTGTTGGCGATATAATTTTTGAGAATGGAGATGTTATAGATCGCCTTGTAATTAAGAAAGGAGCAACAGGTTTTATACATCAAATTAGTGAAGATACCTTGCAGGTAAAGTTTGAAAATATAGAAGGGCGTTATCTTACTTTTGTAAGTGATAAAAGAAACATGGATACTCAGACAAAATATTACCTTTTTGTAGATGAGAATAGGAGGGTAGTCTATAACAATCAGGAGTGGGATTTACTACTCGGAAACAATGTTTGTATTCAATGGAAAAGTAAGTCTGTAAATGTAAATAAAGAATCGTCGCATACGGTAAAGGGATTAAGAGCAGATGGTTCTCAGAAGAAGACATTTAAGGAAAGTATTTTAGGGAAATAATTTAAAGAGCGATACCAGAATAAAACTGATATCGTTCTTTATCTATATACCGATAATCTTTAAATTTTTATTTGTTCTTGCCACTAAAGTGGCTTCTTTTTTATTAATAGGGGTACCCCAAATATAGATACGTTTTAATTTTGGTAGTGCTGAAAGTTTAGAAAGTCCAACTTTGGTAATCTTAGTTTGATATAAATTTATACTTTCCAATTTCTTTAAGCCTTTAAGATGATGTATTCCGTTGTCATCAATTTTATTCCTAGCAATTTTTAATTTTTGTAATTGATGAAAACCACCCAGGTATGATAAATTATCATTTGATAAACCACAGTTTTCTAAAGAGAGCCAAAGAACATTGTTTTTAATTACAACTAACTTTTTTAAGTAGCGATTTATGTGTTTTTGATTAAAAGAGGAAGCCTGTAAGCTTACATCATAACTATTTGAGCCAACTACCAATTCTCTGATTTCAAAACCATAATTGCGTAAAGAATCAATCACTTGGAGCTCGATATTGGCTAACTTAACTTTTTTCTCCTTATATAATCCCGAAACATTTTGAGCAGCAAGAAGTACATCTTCGGTTACTTCCATATCACTTAAAAGTGTATCAAAACTTGAATTTGCATTGGCTATCCAAAATTTTAAAATTGAAATTTCTTGAGGTGTAAGTGGTGTTTTTCCTTTTGGAGGCATTACATCATTATCGTGTTCATTAAGAGTTATTCTATGGAATAAATCACTTTTTAATGGATTACCTGCAACTAGTAAGTTACCACTTTTGCCACCTTTTAGATAGCTTTCAATACTACTAAATGATAATAGACCTTTCTTTTTTTCATCATTATGACAACTTTTACATTTGGTGCTTATAATGGGATGAACAAGGTCTCCGAATACTTGGGCATTCTCCAAACTTGTTAATTGTGGTCGTACCATTAGATCTATTACTTTAGGTTTAAATGGCATGTAATAGGTAAGGTAATCTGATCCGTGCGTCATGTTTCCTCCCATATGTCCTGTAATACTTAACCCTATAATTATGGCAAAAAGAACAATTCTGTATACCTTATAGTTAGGTATTTTTAGGTAGTCGACGCTTATTAAGTAAGCAGCTCCAGAAATTACAGTTGTAGCAATACCAGCCCATTTATGTATAGCAAGCATTTCCGCATTATAGTCTCCACTAGTAGCTAACATGAAACCAATAATGGTTGCTGTAATTGCAGATAATGTACCTATTAATAATGCAAAAGATACAGCAGGTTTTAGCCCTTTTACAAGACGGAATCTATCTGCTATTTCAAAACAAATTGCTATTACTAAAAAGCCAATTGGTAAGTGAACAATTAACGGATGAAACCGACCAAAGAAGAGTATTATATTAGAATTTTCCATACTAATTTTTTTAATCAAATTGATAAAACAAACTATACACGTTCTAATTTTAATGGACCTGTTTTATTTGCATTCCATTGGCATACATAAAGATTTTTGTCTTCATCAATGCAAATATCATGACCATGATAGATAGGCTTATCTTCTAACTGATACGATTTTTGAAGCTCTTTTCCTTTATAAATTGGAGGCGTTCCACCAGGGTTAGAAACTACTTTGTCTCCCTCTAAAACAGTAACAAAACCAGTGTGAGCTTTCCAATCAAATTTTTCTCCTTTGGGTTGCGACCAACAAACGCCACTATACAAGTTATTGTCATCAAATACAGGCCGGCAGACATACATATTAGGGAGGATTAATGTACGGATATATTTACCGTCTAAAGTGAAAAACTTAAATGCGTTATCGTTTCTAGATGTACAGACAACTACAGGGTTGCTTTTATCTCTATAATCAATAGCAACCCCATGTGCATTATTTAAATTGTAGTTTTTATTGCTATTTTCATGTCCACCCCAATGACGTATATATTCTCCTTTAGCAGAATATTGGATAATGTAATCCTGCCCATAACCATCAGCAACATAAATATCTCCATTTGGTCCTACGGCTACTTCAGTAGGACAGAAACTTTCGCCTTCTTTATAGAGTCCAATAGTTTGTGGGTGTCCAATATCAAAAATTACGCGTCCATCTGTTGTGGTTTTTGTTACTCTACCGTTGTGCTTAATCCATTTTCCTGTTTTGTCAATAAACCATCCCGAGTCCGTTAAAAATAGAAAATCTTCTTCTCCTTCTTTAGAAAGGGTCAATCCATGTCCACCTGGATAAGCAGTGCCCCAGTAGTCTAATAATTTGCCAGATTTATCAAAAATCATAATGTTGTTATCTGTATGATCTCCTATCATTATTAACCTTCCTTTTCTATCCATTACCATTTCATGGCAGTTGAGTATAGGGTTTCTAACAGTGCTTATTTTTGCCCAATCTCTATTTAGTTTATATTGATAATTTCCATGTCCAAGTATCACTTCTTTTTTTGCTTTTTTACTCCTGATGGCATTAAAACTAAAAGTGGGTATAATAGCTGAAGCACCAATTACCTTGACGGTATTTTTTATAAAGTTCCTTCTTGTATTCATTATTGATAGTTTCTGGTTTTAGGTAAGAATGTCTTTTATAACCTTACCATGTACATCTGTTAATCTAAATCTTCTTCCTTGATGTTTAAATGTTAGTTTCTCATGATCCACTCCCGTAAGGTGCATTAGTGTAGCATGAAAATCGTGAACATGAACAGGATCTTTTACAATATTGTAGCTAAAATCGTCAGTTTCTCCATAGGTAAATCCGGGTTTTACACCTGCGCCAGCCATCCACATAGTAAAACACCTTGGATGGTGGTCTCTACCATAATTATTGGCTGTTAATTTACCTTGAGAATAGACTGTTCGCCCAAATTCACCACCCCATATCACTAACGTATCTTCTAATAAACCACGTTGTTTTAAATCTTTTAAAAGTGCAGCAGTAGCTTGATCTGTATTTTGACACTGGCTTTTAATTCCACTTGGAAGATGTACATGTTGATCCCAACCTTTATGATATAGCTGAATAAATTTCACATCTTTTTCTAATAAGCGTCTTGCCATTAAACAATTGGCAGCATATGTTCCGGGCTCTCTTGCATCTTCTCCATACATTTCAAAAACGTCATCGGGCTCATCCGACATATCTGTTACTTCAGGTACAGAGGTTTGCATTCTGTATGCCATTTCATATTGTGAGATTCTAGCATTTACTTCGGGGTCTCCGTATGCTGTATTTTGTACTTCATTTAAATCTTTTAGATAATCAAGCATTTCAGCCCTATCGTCACCATCATAATTTTCTGGATTATTTAAAAATAGAACCGGGTCTTTACCAGATCTAAACTGAACTCCTTGATGTTCGGTAGGTAAAAAGCCATTTCCCCAAAGACGAGAATATAGAGGTTGTCCACCACTATTTTTAGATACTAGAACAATAAAATTTGGCAAATTCTTATTGTCTGAACCCAACCCATAACTTAACCAAGAACCTATAGATGGTCTACCTGGAAGTTGATGTCCTGTTTGAAAAAAAGTAATAGCAGGATCGTGGTTAATTTGCTCCGTATACATTGATTTGATAAAACACATATCGTCTACCATTTTGGCTGTATGTGGCATTAGTTCACTAACCCAAGCCCTTGACTCGCCATATTGATCGAACTTATAAATTGAAGGAGCAATAGGTAATGAAGACTGAGAAGCACTCATAGCTGTTAATCTTTGTTTTCCTCTTACAGAGGCAGGTAAGTCTTGCCCAAACATATCTGTAAGCTTAGGTTTGTAATCAAAAGTTTCGAATTGAGAAGGACCTCCGCTCTGAAATAAATAGACTACCCGTTTTGCTTTTGGCATAAAGTGAGGTAATTGTGGAGTACCATCTCCTAAAATATCACTAGAAGGTTTACTTTTTCCAAAAATGCTTTCAGTACTTAATAAAGAACCAAGAGCAGCGGCACCTAACCCTAAAGAAGCTTTGGTAAGAAAGTGTCGACGGTCCATTTTTACCTCTTCTTTCTGTAAATTTCTATCGTTTGATCGTAATCTATCGTGATGTCCCATGAGTATTGAATTAAATGTGTTTATCGTTTAGTAATTGTAGCATCAGAGTTCATAATAACACTTGCTACAATTGTATTTGCAGCTACATAGCTAGTATCAAGAGATTTGTCAACACGGTATTCACCTACTGTTAACCACCCTTTTGCTTTGTCTTTATTCTCTTTAAATTTTTGATATTGCTTTTGTTGTAGGGCTATTAGAATTTTTAATTCATTAGGCGTGATTTCTTTACCTGTAAGCGCCATGTATGCTAGTTTTATTCCTTCAGAAAGAGAAGGTGATTTAGTAATTTGTTCACCAATTTTTCTTGAGGCCTCCACATAAGTAGGATCATTTAAAACAACTAAAGCTTGTAGTGGGGTATTAGTTTTCTGACGTTTAACAGAACATTCACTTCTTTCTGGCTGATCAAAAGTTTGTAAAGTAGGGTTAGGTATTGTTCGTTTCCAGAATGTATAAATAGACCTTCTATATAAATCATCTCCTGTGGATTGATTGTATATCATGGCATTCATTGCCCACAATCCTTTTGGCTGATATGGTTTTACACTTTTTCCGCCTACTTTTTTAGTAATTAAATTACTTGCCACAAGTGCATTATCACGCATCATTTCGCTTGTTAATCGTAACGCAGGACCCCGAGCAAGTAAAATATTTTCTTTATCTTTTTTCCTAAGTTTATCACTACAATAAGAACTTTGGCGGTAAGTTGACGAGAGTACAATTTTCTTTTGTAAAGCTTTTATGTTCCATCCACTTTCAATAAATGATAAGGCTAGCCAATCCAACAATTTACTATGGCTTGGTAACTCTCCTTGGTTACCAAAATCTTCGGTGGTATTTACAATACCTCTACCAAAGTAAATTTGCCAATAACGGTTTACAGCTACTCGTGCTGTAAGAGGGTGTTCATCCATCATCAACCATTTTGCTAACCCAAGGCGGTTTTTTGGGAACTCTTTTGAAAATGGAGGAAGAAATTCTGGTGTGTTTGGAAAAACAGAATCTCCATGAGCATCATATTGCCCGCGTTTAAGAACAAATGCCTGACGTAATGTATCCATTTCTTTCATAACCATCATTTGTTGTACATCTTCCATAGCAAGTGAAAGCTGCTTTTGTTCTTCTGCTAGCGTAACTGTTATCTCTTTATAATCAGGTGATAATTGTGAAAAATAGTGTGCAGTTAAAACATTTTTCTGAGTAGTAGAAAGTACCTCATTATTTGTTCTTAATAGTTTACTTGCCGCTTTTGGAGTTGCCCATTCCATTATTTCAAGAGCCGTTAATTCTCTGCTATATACAGCTATGTCATCAATTTTAGCATTCTTTATACCTAATCCTCTCCATCGGCCTCCAATTTTTAAACCGGGTTCAATCGCTTTACTGTAGATAATGTCTTCGTAGTTATTAAAAATTATTTCTTTGTATAAATTATCTTTCTCTGTAATTAATTGTATTGGTACTCCATCCATGTAAAGTTGTATTCCTTTTGCCTTACTAGAACCATCGTATGTCATTGCTAAATGTGTCCATTTTTCTTTAGGTATTTTGATTGTAGACCTTCTTATAATTGCATTTTCTGGCCAAGTATGTGCCATTACAATTTCTAATTTATTATCAACTAAATAGAGGTGATATCCTTTTAAACTATGTAAACGATAACCTTTATTTTTATGAAAAATGACACCTTCTTTTAATTCTTTTGGTATATTTACCCATAAGCCAATTGTAAATGAATCGCTTCTTTTATAAGTACCCACAGGTTTAAGATCTAGCCATGCATCTCCGTCCATTAATAAACCGTATCCTTTTTTACCAGCTGTAAAGTGAGGGGTTTCTTTTGGACTAAATTGTCTATCCATTTTACCGTAACCTTTTCTTATTGAATTAGTAAGGTGATTATCTAAATTAAAGTGAGCTACTTTTCCTTTTTTATAAGCAGATAAACTAATTTTTTGATATTCATTATTAGTAATCCACTCTTCCATTGTACTTTCCTCACGTATTATATGATCTTCTTTTTTAGTTATTGTCTGGTTAATGGATTCTTTTAGAAAGTTGATTTTTTGTTCTTGTTCTACTGTTGGTAATAACATATTTGGAACAGGCATATCAGAAGGGTCCCATGAAATTTGTCCTGTTTCATTTACATTATTAAAAAAGCTATACAACTCATAAAAATTCTTCTGAGAGATAGGATCATATTTATGGTCATGACACCTTGCACAGGCAAAAGTTAACCCCATTACACCTTGCCCAACCACAGAAGCTCTATCTGCTACATATTCTACTCTAAACTCTTCGTCTACAATACCTCCTTCCATATTCTGAGGGTGTAAACGGTTAAAAGCAGTAGCAATTTTTTGTTCTCTAGTTGGGCTTTCTATTAAATCTCCAGCAAGTTGTTCCGTTACAAATTGATCGTATGGTTTATTGGTATTAAACGCATTAATAACCCAATCTCTCCATGGGCTCATGTCTCTAGCTCTATCTGCTTGGTAGCCGTGTGTATCTGCAAAACGAGCAAGATCTAACCAATCCGAAGCCATCTTTTCTCCATAATGAGGAGAAGCGAGTAAACGCTCTACTTGCTTTTTGTAAGCACCTTTACTTAAATCAAGTTTAAAAGCATTAATTTCTGCTATAGTTGGTGGTAACCCTGTTAAGTCTAAAGAAACTCTTCTTAACAATAGTTCTTTATTGGCTTCTGGACTAGGAGATAGTTCTTCTCGTTCTAACCGAGCAATAATAAAGTTATCTATTTCGTTATAGATTTTTTCATCATTTTCAATATCAGGAACGTCTTGTTTAGCTATTGGCATAAATGCCCAGTGAGGTTGGTATTCAGCTCCTTCTTCTATCCATTTGATAAGAGTAGCTTTTTCTTTAGGAGATAACGTTAAGTTAAAATTTGGAGTAGGCATAACTACTTCTGGATCGTCTGATAGAATACGATGATAAATTTCGCTGGCCACAACATTACCCGGAATAATAGCATACTTGCCTGGCGACTCTGATAATTCTTGGTAAGCAGTAGAAGGAGTGTGTAATTGTAAACCTCCCAATATTTTACCTTTATCTGGTCCATGGCAAGCAAAACATTTATCTGATAAGATTGGCTTTATATCAGTATTAAAATTTAGTTCCTCAGGAAGCTGTTCGTAAGCCAAGGCTACATCTTGTGGCATGTCTACTTTACAAGAAAATAACAAGCATAAGAGTAGAAGTAAACAAGAGTTTATTTTATAGTCTATATTCATTTAAAAAGTAAGTTAACCGATGAGATTTTTTTGTTTGGATATCTCAAATATGGTGTATAAAATATGTTACTTCTGTAAGTTGTATATAGACTAGATATAGACAGGAGAATGTTTTTAGTGAAAATTTACTGTACAAACCTCTTAATTTTCTCATATTTAAGGGGTAAAGCAAACTTTTTTATTATGACGACTATAGACAAAGTGATTTTTAAATTAGCTTCAGTCATTTTTTTGATATTCTTTTTATTTACAAATTCAGAAGCACAGAACACAACTGTTTTACTTTCTGAAATAAATAATGAATGGAGTCTTATTTTTAATAAATCGAAAGATTTAGAACTAAATGAGTTGATAATAAATCAAGAAAAAATTGCAGCAGAAAGCCTCAGAAATAATGATACTTTAGGGATCGTAAATGCCTTTAATAAATTGGGAGGGGTGTATTGTAATCAGGTAAATTATGAGAAAGCGTACTCTTATTATTGGGATGCATTATTATTAGCAGACCAGATACATGAAAGAGAAGCTACTGCCAGAAGTTATATTGGTTTAGGTATTTTATATAGTTTGTACGAAAGGAGAGAAGATGCCTTAATATATTATATGAAGGCATTGGTTATTCATCAAGAATTAGTAAATAAAAATAAGAAGTATATACAAGGCCTAAGATCAAACTATTTTCAGATTGCAGTACATTACCGTTATGAAAACAATGTAAAAGCGGCAAGATCTTATTTAGAAAAAAGTAGAAAATTAGCTTTTTTTCAGAAAAAAAATGTACTCTTTATAGATGCAGAAGAAGGCTATTTGAATATTCTAGAAAGGAAATATAAAAGAGCAGAATATATATTATTGCCTTTAGAAGATGAAATAAAATCTACTACTCCAGCTTACACAGTTGTGTATTATTCTTTATTAGGCGATTTATATAAAGGAATGCAACAATTTAAAAGGAGCACTTCTTATTATTTGTTAGCAATAAAAGCAGCAAAAAGTTACAGAAAACATTTAAATTTTATTCCTGATATTTATAAAAAACTATCTTCTAATTCCACAGCTTTAAAACAACAAAGTAATGCTACTTCTTATTTATTTTACGCTCTTACTTTAGAAGAGCATTTGTATAGTAGTAAAAGCACTAAAAATCAGTTTTTATTTGAGATAAAAGATAAATACAGAAAAGTACAAGAAGAACAAAAAACGCTACAATTAAAACAAACTTTACATCAACTTAAACAAGATGAAAAAATCTGGTTTTTAAAAACGATTCTTCTAATTACCTCCATATTATTAATAGTCATAATTGCTATGGTATGGGCAAGAACAATTAGGAATAAGCACAAAGCAGAGCGTTTATTATTACAACAACAACGTATTTTAGAGGTGAAAAGTAATACAGAAATAATGGCTGTTAAGAATAAAGAATTAACAGGATCGACATTACAGTTAGTAGCTAAAGATGAATTACTTGTGTCTATAAAAGATAAATTAACCTTTTTATATCAAGAAAATAAGTTGATAGATATTAAAAGGTTAATTAAAGAAATTGATTTAAATAAAGACCAAAGTTGGTTAGCTTTTGAAACTCGTTTTAATGCTGTAAATAAAGAATTTTATAAAGTTCTGTGTTCTCAATATCCTAATCTAAAACCCTATGATTTAAGAATATGTGCTTTAATAAAATTAGATTTTACAACTAAAGAAATGGCAAAACTTTTAGGGATTTCTGCAGAGAGTGCTAACACTTCAAGATACAGATTAAGAAAGAAGCTGAACCTAAACAAAGACGTAAATTTAGCAGAATTTATCCGAGCTCTTTAAAATAAAAAAGAGCAGTCTTAGAGGTACAAAAACTAAGACTGCTCAATTTATTTTATGCTAAGACTGTAAATAGTTTTCGAGCTGTAACTGCTGCTTCAACCATTTTTTCTAATGCTTTTTTTGTTTCTGGCCAATCTCTAGTTTTTAAACCACAATCTGGATTTACCCATAATTGTTCGGCAGGGATATGGCGCTTTGCTTTGTCGATTAAATCAACCATTTCGTATTTTGATGGTACTCTTGGGCTATGAATATCATAAATACCAGGCCCAATATCATTAGGGTAATTAAATGAGGAGAAAGCATTTAAAAGATCCATTTGTGAACGTGAGCATTCAATAGTAATTACATCGGCATCTAAATCAGCAATACTTTTTATAATATCATTAAATTCAGAATAACACATATGTGTATGTATTTGTGTCTCATCTTTTACACCACAACTACTTACCTTAAAAGCATTAACAGCCCATTGTAAATAAGCAGACCAATCTGCAGTTCTGAGTGGTAAACCCTCTCGAATGGCAGGTTCATCAATCTGAATAATTTTAATGCATGCACTTTCTAAATCTAGGACTTCGTCTCTAATGGCTAACGCAATTTGCGTACATGTTTCACTTCTTGGTTGGTCATCTCTAACAAAAGACCATTGTAAGATAGTTACCGGACCTGTAAGCATTCCTTTAACATGTTTATCGGTACAGTTTTGTGCATATTTAGTCCATGCAACAGTCATAGGATTTGAACGAGAAACATCTCCAAAAATTATTGGAGGTTTTACACATCTACTACCATAACTTTGAACCCATCCAAAACTAGAAAAAGTAAACCCATCTAGCTGTTCTCCAAAATATTCTACCATATCGTTTCTTTCAAACTCTCCATGTACAAGAACATCTAAACCTATTTCTTCTTGAAGCGAAATAGTTCTTTTCGTCTCTTCTTCTAATTTACTTTGATATTCTTGAGCAGATAAGTTGCCTTTTTTAAATGCAGCTCTCCATTGTCTTACCTCTTTTGTTTGTGGAAATGATCCAATTGTAGTAGTTGGATATAGTGGTAAATCTAAAGCCGCTGTTTGGAGTATTTTTCGTGTTTTAAAAATGTGGTTTCGCTGTGCATCTTTAAGTGTTAATTGATGTACCCTTTCTTTTACTTTAGGTTGATGAATTATAGTAGATTCACTACGTTTTTGCAATGTATTTTGATTGATAATATAGCTTTCTTCATTTAGATAATCATTTGATAAAATAAGTTGCTTTAATGTAGAAAGCTCTGCTAGTTTTTGTGTAGCAAATGATAACCAAGGAAGTATATTTTGATTTATTTTAGATGTTTCCGTTTCCAAATTTAGATCACAAGGAACGTGTAAAAGAGAACATGAAGGAGCGATATAAATACGTTCCTTTCCTACTTTATTAATAACGGTAGATAGTGTTTGGAGAGACTTTTTATAGTCGTTTTTCCAGATATTTCTCCCATCAATTGTTCCAACAGAAAAATGAAGTGTAGTTGGAATATCCTCAGTAGAAAAAATATCATTTATTTGTTCGCCACAACGAGTAACATCTACATGTAAGGCATGTATTGGCAATTGCAAAACAGTAGAAAGATTGTCTCCATAACAATCAAAATAGTTGGCCAAGAAGAGCTTTAATTTTGGTGTTTTTTGTGCAAAGTAATTGTATGCAGTAATGATTTTCTTTCTAATAATAGGACTACTATCTAATGCTAGACAAGGTTCATCGAACTGTACATATTCAGCACCTAATTTATTTAATTCGTTTAATAAATCAGCATAAACAGGAAGTAGCTTATCTAATAAATCAAGGCAATTAAAATCGTCATTTTTAGCTTTACCAAGAAGCAGAAAAGTAACAGGACCAATAAGTACAGGCTTTGTTTTTATTCCTATGGCTAACGCTTCTTTAAATTCATTAATTACTTTAGAAGAGAAGAGAGAAAAATCTTGGTCTTTGGTAAATTCTGGAACGATGTAGTGGTAGTTTGTATCGAACCACTTTTTCATACTCAAGGCTTTTACATCTAAACCATTTTTTTGAAAACCTCTAGCCATAGCAAAATAAAGGTCAATAGTAGAAAGATTGCCTTGCTGTTGTAAAGTTTTAAAACGTTGAGGAATAGCACCAACCGTAAATGCTAAATCAAGCACTTGATCATAAAGAGAAAAATCATTGGATGGAATTATATCAATTTGATTTTCTTTTTGTAAAGTCCAATTTGATAGACGAATCTCTTTTGCTTCGGCTAAAAGTTGAGCTTCATCTAAAGTTCCTTTCCAGTATCTTTCAACGGCTTTTTTTAGTTCTCTTTTACTGCCAATTCTTGGGAATCCTAAATTTGTTGTTCTCATAGTGTTATTAGTTTTAAATTCTATGCAAATCTAGTGATGGTAGTTTTCTATTCTTGTTTGTAATTAAAATATAGAAAATAAAACTACATATAATTATTTGGTAGTATATTTACCTATTGATCGTTCTATTAAGCAAATGAAACAGAAAAATATTCTATGAGAGATTTAGATAAAATGGATGTAAAAATCCTTCGTCTACTACAAGAAGACTCAGATATCACTACAAAAGAGATTGCTCAGAAAATTCATTTATCAACTACACCAGTGTACGAACGTATTAAAAAACTGGAGCAACAAGGGTATATCAAAAAGTATGTAGCAGTACTTGACAGAGAAAAGTTAGATAGAGATTTGATGGTTTTTTGTAATATCACTTTAAAAGAACACAGTAAAGCCATTGGGCATCAATTTGTGAAAGATATCCTTTCTTTAAAAGAAGTAACAGAATGTTATAATGTATCTGGAGACTATGATTTCCTTTTAAAAGTAATGGTAAAAGACATGAGGGCTTACCAAGATTTTGTACTGAATAATTTAGGAGAAATTGAAAATATTGGAAGTGCACACAGTACTTTTGTGATGGGAGAGATTAAGCAATCTTACGAAGTCCCTTTATAATAGTAGAATGATTTTAGTAGCATTTAGAGTAAATATAAAGAGATTCCATTAAAATAATGAAATCTCTAAAACTATATTCTTCTCTATTCGATTTTATATTTTAATACCCCCAGTTATTACCTTCTGATTGTAAAGTTGGGTTAGCATTCATTTCTCTTTCAGGAATTGGGAACCAAGCTTGTTGGCCAGCTCCGTCTTTACCTCCATCAATCGTAGGATCTTCTGAAGATTCAATTTTTCCAGTTGTAAGATTGTAAACATTGATCATTTGTTTCGTTCTACGAAGATCCCATAAACGATGCCCTTCATAAGCAAGTTCTTTTGCTCTTTCGTTCCAAACATCTTGTAATGTTACTGTTGTAAAAGGGATGTAATTTTCAATTCTTTTAGCTCTTAAATCATTAATTAATTGTGCAGCTTTAGCTGGATTTGTTTTTACAACAGCTTCAGCATGAGTAAGAATTATTTCTTCGATACGCAACAACTTAGGAGCAGTTAAAGATTTAGTGTTTTTATAAGTATAGAATTTGAAAATTCTAGGAACAATCATATTTAATTTAGTATTGTCTTCATTAATGATTGCAGCTTCACCGATATTTTCAGATGATTTCCAACGAATATCTTTAGAAACATCACCAAATAATGTTCCATCAAGAATTTTAGGATTTGCTACAAAATCACCATAACCTGCATAAACAGAATTCCATAAGTATAACCCAGCAAAGTTATCACTCCCTTGACTTTCGTCTGTTTCAAATTCTAATTCAAGAATTGTAGCATCACCACCAGATTTTTGGAAGTAATCTAGAAATAAATCTTTTTCAACTATAGAATATTGACTTTCTAAATCAGTAGCAATTTTATCAATTTCACTAAAGTTAGTAGCTTCTTTAGATACATCTAATTCAATTTCAAATAAAAGAGCTCGTACTTTTAATGCTAATGCAGCATTTTTAGAAGGCAAAGTTTTACTAGATCCTGTTATTAGCTTTTCAGCTTTATCTAAATCAGAAAATACTAAACTAAAAAGGTCTTTTCTATCAGCTTTCCCTGGTGCCATATCTTTAGCAACATCTAAAGAATAAACATCTTCAGTAATTAAAGGAACAATTCCATATGCTCTTAATAAATCTAGGTAACAAATTGCTCTTACAAAATGAGCTTGACCTAAAGCATTAGAACTTTCAGTATCTGAATTAGAAGATAATGAACTATTTATAACTCTATTAGCATCAGCAATAGTAATATAAATATAGTCGTATGTTCTATAACTATCTGTATTTCTTGTGGTTGGGTTTTTTTGTAGCTTATACTGATCGTCAAAACGACCAGAGCTATTATATTGTGAAATTAAATCAGTACCAATATCTCCCATTCTGATAAAATCAGCACCATAATAAGCAGTTCTCTGGAATCTATCAAATAAGCCATTGATAAGATCTTGTGGAGGTAAGTCTGCGGCATCTATTGTTTCAATATTTTGTTGTGGCTCAACATCAAGATTACAACTTATAAAAGAGGCTGAGAGTAATATTGCTACTACTATATTTTTATTAAATAATTTCATAGTAATGTATATAATTTCTTATTAAAATTTTACTGATAATCCACCTGTGAATACTCTTCCTTCTGGATATTCAAAAAAGTTTTGACCATGTATTGGTACTGTAATAGGAGTCATTCCAGAGTACGAAGTCAATGTGTATAAGTTTTGGGCAGAACCATATATTCTAACAGAACCAAGTCTTAATGTTTTAATCCAAGTAGAAGGAAAGGTATACCCTAAAGTGATATTTCTTAGTGATAAGTAACTACCATCTTCTAATTGTCTATCAGAATTTTTACTTGCACCATATGCTCCCCATTTGGCATAATCAGCAACGTCTCCATCTTTTTTCCAACGGTTAACAGAATAACTATATCCTTCTTGATTTCTATTTTTTGAATAGCCATCGTTATCAGTATAAACATTACTGTTTCTCCATATTTTTCCACCTTGAGAAAAAGTAAGGAAAATAGATAGATCCCAATTTTTATATTTAAAATTGTTAGTTAATCCACCTGTGATTTTAGGACCTGCTTGTCCACTTTCAATTCTTTCAGCTTTATTATAATCTGAAGTTGCCCAACGGTTATTACGTTTATAATATCCACTTTCTCCAGCATGGTCTTTACCGTCATTAGTATACCATGAGCCATCTCCTGATTTAGGATCAGCACCAGCCCATTCTCTTAAATAAAAAGTATTGACAGCAGAACCTACTCTTGATATTCTTGCTCCTGAAATAATGTCTTGACCATCTAATTTTAATATTTCATTTTTATTAATACCGATGTTAAATGATGTAGACCAAGTAAAATTAGTTTTAAGGATATTTGTTGTTGTAAGAGCAAATTCCCAACCTTTGTTTAGAATAACACCTAAATTTTGTTTACCAGATGTAAATCCACTAGAGCTAGATAAAGGTCTGTTTAATAAAATACTTTCAGATCTTTCTCTATAATAATCAACATTTAACGTAACGCGATCAACTAAAGAAATATCAAATCCAACACCAAGCTTTTTTCTAACCTCCCAACTTAAATCAGGGTTTTCAATTTGTCTGTAGGTTCCTGCACTTTTAGATTGATATCCATAATAACTGTATAAACCTCTGGCATCAAAGTTACCAATATTAGCATTACCTGTTGTTCCGTAAGAGCCTCTTAATTTGGCAAGAGTAATCACATTGTTATCAGCTAAGAAATCTTCTCTTGATAAATACCAAGAAGCTGAAGTAGACCAGAAAGTACCCCATTTTTTATTTCTAGCAAATTTTGAAGAACCATCACGCCTTGCCGAAAAAGTTGCATAATACTTGCCATCATAATTATAACTTAATTGTCCTAAATAAGACATGTATTTATATGAAGTCTTATATCCTGAAGCATCTTTATTTGCAGCTGAATTATCTAAATTTTCAAGTCCAACTGGAATGTTCTCACCATAAGAATATGATCTTTTCTTATTATTTACCTGATATTCAAAACCAGCAATTGCATCAATATTATGAACATTACCAAACGTTTTTGAGAAGTTGAATATAGAGTTACCTAAAATAGTAGAGTTAGATGTGGTTTTATCTGACTTATAACCACTATATGCAGCACCATCATATGATAAAGGAGATCTATAGTTTTCTCTTTGAGCATTTTGATAATTTACAGAACCTGTTTGTTTAAATGATAACCAATCAGCAATTTGATATTTTAATGAACCTACTAATTGAGTACTTACTTGCCCTATAACAACTTTATTTCCCTTTTCAAGGTCATATAAGAAGTTAGCATCTGATGATCCTCCTTTTATTCTAGGTAATAGTTCTCCATTACTATCATAAGGAGATAAAGTAGGTAATTGCATATAAGTTGCTAATAATGGAGAAGAATATCCACCACCGCCACTAGCATCTTGTTGATCTGTATAACTTAAGTTTGTTGAAATGTTAGCTGTTAAACGCTTATTTATTTTTTGATCTAAATTTAAACGTAATGAATATCTTTCGAAGTTAGACCCTACTAAAATTCCTTCATTATTCATATAACCAGCAGAAGCATAGTACTTAGTATCTTCATTACCACCGCTCATTGTTAAATCATATGATGAAATTCTTGCTTGTCTAAATGCATGTTCAGACCAATCTGTATTAGAATAAATTGGATTGCCTTTACTATCAACTGTTACACCAGGTATTTGAGAATAGTAGTCTTCAGGTTTACCTCCATTTTTATTTGCTAATGCTTGTGCTTGTGAATCTACAAATTGATCTGCATTCATTGCTGACCAATTGCCTTTATTTACAATAGAAATTCCTTGGCGAGTATTGAATGTTATCTGGGGTTTTCCAGTTTTACCTCTTTTTGTTGTAATTACAATTACACCATTGGCAGCTCTTGCGCCATAAAGTGAAGTAGCAGCAGCATCTTTTAATACTTCTACGCTCTCAATATCTTCTGGATTAATCATTGAAAGAGGATCTCTTTCAGCTTCACTTTGTGAAGAAGAATAATTAATATCTTCTCCATCTTGGATAATACCATCAATGACGTAAAGTGGATCAGAAGCAGTATTACTAATAGAACCTTGGCCACGGATAATAATGTTTTGTTTAGCCCCGGGTTGACCAGAATTACTAGAAATATTTACACCAGCAGCCTTACCTTGTAAAGAACTTGTTACTGAAGGTGTAACAACATCAGTTACATTTTCTACTTTTGTAGAATTAGAAGAAACATCGGTTTTTGCATAACCCATAACTGTCACTTCTTCAAGTTCTTCAGCGTCAGCTTCTAAGCCTACATTAATTGTAGATTGATTTCCAACAGTAATTTCTTGCGTTTTAAAACCAATAAATCGATAAACGATAACATCGGTAGGAGAGACATTTAATTTATAGTTACCATCTAAGTCAGTAATAGAGCCGTAAGTAGTTCCTTTTACTAATACAGTTACACCAGGAAGTGCTTCGCTTCCTTCTTTCACAACACCCGATACTTCCTTTTTGCCTTGAGCACTAGCATCGTATGCAAGAGCGGCAAGAAAAAGAAATAAGAATGCGAATATTCGTTTTTTCATAATTAATAGAAATGTTAGTCTTTTTTTAAGCACAGTTGTCTGCTATGCACGTACCTTTTCGTTTTAACAATTGAAGTAATCCTTATTTAGATTGAAGATTGAGAGAGAACTTCTAGAATAATTGAAGAGATAGTAAAAATGACTGGTTGATTAGGTTTAAATAAAATTTCACAGTTAGATGACATTTAGAAATTGAGGTTGGCTAAAAAAATAGAGTTAATAAAATTTAACTTAATTTAAAAAATATAGCTGTAGCATTAGGAGATTTGTAAAATAAGTGGTTTAGATGTGTGTTGGTTGTAATTATTATTAAAAGGTTAGCATAAAAAAAACCACCTCAAAACTATCATGTTATGAGGTGGTTTTTGGAAAAGTAAATTTAGACCACTTATTAATAAAAAATATTTGACTACATATAGCCAGAACCTTTACTAGTTACAGTAACTTTATTAGGATCTAACTTAATCATATTTATGATTTGTCTTAATTTACGAGCTTTATCATTAAATGAGCCAAACATTGAGTTTGTGGTTGTTTGAGAAAAGGCAGAGTCTTTTTGAAAAGATTTTTCAATTTTATCTAGATGACTAATTCCTTTATCATACTCACCTTTAACTAAATACCCTAAAGCACAGTTTAAGTGTAAACCATCAGCAATTTCAGCATTAATTTCTGCCTTTTTATCTTCGTAATTAGCATCAACTAAAACTTTTTCCCATACAGGAATTGCCTCATTAAAAAGAACCTTTACATCACTTAAAGTTGTTTTTTTCTTTTTACTTAAAGTGTACATTTTTTTAATTGCATCAGATAAATTTTCTTGAATCTCTTCAAGCTGATCTGCCGATTTATGACGACTTTTTGCAGCGTAAATAGATACCATATAAGGTTCAATTCTAGTTGTTAACTGTTCCTTAGTACTTCTGATGGCATATTTTAAAGAATATTGAAGTAGCCATTTTTGCTCTTTGTCTACAAACTCTTGCGCAATAGCTAACTTTGAATCTTGAGATATAGCTTTATTGATACCTGATTTAAGACTAATGTTTGGAATTAAATCAGCAGCTGACAGATGAAGGTATTTTTCATTAGAGATATCTTTCTGAAAAATAATTTTATCACCTTTTTTGAATGTAAGGATTGCAGGCGATTCAATAAATAAAGCAGTATCATTCCCTTTCATTCCTTTAAAGCTATTAGTTACTTTAACGGCTTTTGGTTGAACGACCTCATAAGATATAAGAAGTTTAGGATCATTCCCTTTTCCAACAATAGACTCACTTAAATTGAGATAACCCTGATATTTATAAAGTGTATCTTCTTGTGCTTCAGTAATAATATCTAGTTCAATTTCTTGATCTGACTTGTCAGGAAAGTCGTTTCGAAGTTGTTTGAATTCTTTATTAGGAAATTCCTTTAAAATAGTTTTTTTCTCACTTTTAGTAATAGGATCAATAGATGTAATCAATTTAGTTCTTTCTATTCCTCTTACATCATTGATAACGTCTAATAAAGGTGCAAATTCAAAAGTTATATTTGCAGCAGAAGCACTTGTTCTCTTTTGAGCAAAAGTAAGTGTACTACATAAAATTAATATAGACGTCAGACAATATAAATTTGTATATTTCATAAGTTTAATTATAAATTGTATAATTATTACCATCTTTTACAAGACGAAAAGCTTTAATTTCTAAATTAGAATCTCCTTCAAGGAAATAACCTTCTTTGGTTACAGGGTCTTTAGAAATCGATTGACCTTGAAGATAAACTGTATAATCTATTCTTTCAGATACGTCATAGCTACAAGAAATTTTGATCGTATAAACCCCATCTCGAAGTTGTTTTCCAATATATTTCTTATACTCAGCATACCCACTTACAGTTGCTTCAGTAAATTCACCATCTGAATCAACATCATTTTCATGATAAGCTTCTAAGAATAGATATTCAATATCAACAGATTCAGTAATAGTAGCATCACCTACTTTCCATTCTGCAAAGAATTCAATTCCTTCAGAATCATTATAAGTAGCTAACCCATCAGTTAGAGGTTCTTCTTCTTCTACAGTACAGCTAAAAATTAAGCACATAGAAATAAGACCGATCAAATATGAACGTAAGTTTGTCATAGTAATAAAAATTAAAATAATATTAAATTAAAAAATTAATTAGAGATAGATGCTTTATATTTAGCAAGTCTTCCCTCTCTAGCATTGATAAGGCTTTTGTACTCTGAAATAAAACTTTTGTTAGAATATTTATCTGCTAGTCTTAAGTATTCTCTACATTTATCAAAATCGTTTGCCCAAAAACTTAGAATAGCGATATTTCCAGCTAAATATGCACCAGCTTTTTTGTTTAATCTTGCCTTTTTGTTCTTCCAATCAACTTGTTCAAGAAGTGCAATATATTTTTCAATTACAGGTCCTGATTTTTCATTAAAATCAGCCCCTGCAGATCCTTTTTTAGGAAGAATACTTTCTAAAGCTGTTTGCATTTCTAAACCTATGGCATTAACATCATCATAATTCTTTTTCTTAGTTGTTTTGATATTTAAAACGCTTACCAATTTAGACTTAGATTGAAAAGCGTAGTTATCAGTTAATGACTTACCATATGCACCTGAATTTGTGTTAAGAGCACTACTTCTTAAGCTAGAGATAAAAGAAGTTTTGTTTTTTTTGTACCATTCATAACGATCATTTGAATTTTTAAATTCTGGGCTAGTTGCTAATTTATAATCATTAGAATTATTGATGTAGCCATCTTGAATTTTCTCTCCATTTACTTTTAAAGAAAAATATAAAGGATATTTATACTGTAAATCATATACATAATAATTTACCTTAACTTTTTCTTCACCTCTTTTTTCTTCTTTTTCAATTGTTCTAGATTCGAAAGAACGATTATAGAAATTTTGAATTTCAACAAATAATTCAACAGGAGCACCCTCTTCAACTAGCTTGTAACCTGCTATTCGGGCATTTTTTTCCAATGTACTTGAAATTGCAGATCTACTTTCACCAGCGTTTAAAGAGCTAGGAAGCTTAATGTTTCTCGAATAAGTAGTAATATCAGAAGGAAGTGGATTACCAGGAAGCTGAATGTAATTTACTTTTACACTTTCTTTCTTTAAATTTTGTGCAAATAAAGATGTACCATTCATTATACAGAATGAAAGGATTAAGCTAGTTAGAATAAGCTTTTTCATTAGTTTTTAATTTAAAAATTTTAACAATAGTATAGAATATAAAACCTTAAGTATGGTTAAATTGATCACGAATGTCTGTTCTATAATAGAATTATTATAGGACTTTTTTTTGAAATTTTTTGAAATATCATATTTCATTAGTCAGATGAAATTTCACAATGTCCCACAGAACGTGCTTAATTCACATTAAAATAAAGTAGTAATTTTTTGTTGAAAAATAATATAGACCTTTAGTTATAGACCTTTAGTTTTAGTTTAAAAGTATAGTATTCTAAATCTATAATCTATTTATTTAAATATCAATAAAAATTTATTTTTCCGCATAAAAAATAAAAAAAGTTAAATATAAACTATGTAAAATTATATTTTAATACAAAAAAGGCAATATATATATATACTATACATTGCCTTCTTTATAATTTTTTTTCTCGAAAAGAGATTAGCCTTTCTTAAAGTAGTTAGGATTTTGTACTAAGTACATTTCTGCATCCTCGGCAGACATTCTAAATTTTTTCATTAGAAGTTCAACCTCTGCAGTGTTCACCTTTCTCGGAGCAGCTTTCTTTCTTGCTGCAGTTGCTTTCTTCTTTGTTTCCTTATTTTTTTTCTCTCTAGCTACTGATTCTTCTACTTCAGCAGTTACTACAGATCCGCTTCCGTCACAACGCACCAAGTGACTGACAAATTCTGCATCATTAATTCTACCTTTACATCTAGGACAAGTTCTCGTCGACGCCATATTTTGATATTATGATTTTTATGAGTGAACACAAATATAAGTCAATTTTTAGCGAAAAAGTTCTTTAAAAACGTAGATTTTAGAAACATTCAATAAATTGATATTTATATACAACTTTTTATCAAATTATTGGTTTTTGATCGGTTTCGCCTACATTTTTCACTGCAATATTTTACTTCATTCCAAACTTTACTCCATTTTTTTCTCCAATTAAATGGACGATCACATACAATACATTTTTTTTGAGGAAGATGCTGTTTTTTCATTGTATTATAGAGTACTTGTATTTATACAATTTTCTACTCTAGCATAAGGGAACGATGCTAGTTTATTAAAACTGTAATATGTGTTTAGACCTGAAATTCCTGCACTTTCACTTTTTTCTAAGTCTATATATCCATTTGTGTCTATACATTCGTCATTTATTTGGATATACTCAATTTCTCCTATTATTAATGATGTTCCATTTAGAGGAATTGGTATTTCTTCTTTAAAGAGTAGTCCAATTTTTAAGTGACTCTCTTTTACAAAAGGAGCAGTAAAACCTTCTATATATTCTGGGGTGAAATTACATACATCAAATTCCGATATACCTTTTTCAAATTTAGCAGACGTTTTATGGGCATTTTCTATACTACTTATTGGAATATGATTAATAGTATAAGAACCCGTTTCTTTTATATTTTGTAACGTATGACGGGGTACTTCCTTCGAAGGTCTTGTAATAAAACCAAGTAACGCGGGATCGCTTCCAAGGTGAATCACTGAACTGAAAATTGCTAAATTCTCGTTTCCTTCTTTATCTTTTGTCCCTATCAGATTACCAGGCTTAATACCCGTTACGGAATTTACAAGGTTTAAACGATAAATACGATTGGCGTTCTGAATATCATTTTTAGATAATTGCATAAATTTAGATGGGTTATATAAGTTTACTGAACTACATAAATTTCTTTCTTAACTTTTTTCCAAAATTTAAAAAATGAAGAATAATTTCCTTTAACATCAGATATCCAATCTCTTTCTTCTCTATTTCCATGATAGTGTGATGTTGTAGGATGTTCTTTATAATAAATAGTAGAAGCCCCTAATTGTTTTTGTAGATCAGTAAATTCTCCCACAAACAGCTGAATATTATCTATATTTTCACTCAAGTCAATAATAAATTTAAGCGACTTATTACTAATAGGATATTTATTAAAGTGAGAAGGTTCTAATAGGAGTATTCTGTTTCCTTGTAAAGTACTGTTCCATGTTGGATCTAACTGATAACTATTGTAAATAAAAGTAGGAATGGATTCATCTATAGTTAAGGGGTTTGTTTTAGGTAATTCTGTTGTTAAAGTGAAAGGAACACAGTTTAATAAGTGTTTAGGTGTATTTATTTTTTCAAAATCTTGATAAGTAATATCTAGAAAAGTATCCTCTTGCGTAGAATGGCAGTATTTATTTATATTGGCTTGATTTGCAATGTACTTCTTATTACTGTTTGCACCAGCTACCCATTGCCAACTTAAAGCATTACTTGCCCAATCGGCATCTAGTAAATGATAATACATCCATTTTGCAGGTAATAACCAATGTGCTTTTCCAACATTACAAGAGAGCATTGCTACATACATTCTCATATGATTGTGCATGTAACCCGATTCTTCTAATACATTTATTCCTTTATCAATAGCTTCAATTCCAGTTTCAGCATCAGAGAGTGCTTTTGGTAATTTATAATGATCTACATCAGGTTGTGGGTGCTTTAAATCAAAATCAATATGCTCTTTCTGGTCAATCCATATTTGCTGCCAATAGTCTCTCCATGCTAATTCTTGGATAAATTTTTCAGATTTATAAAAATCATAACCCTTTCGCATTAAGTGATCTAAAACCTGTCGAGTAGAAATAACACCTCTAGAGATGTACGGAGATAAATAAGAAACACCTCCATCTATATAATTTCTAGATCCGCCGTATTTTAAAGGTGAAAATTGATCTATTTGGTCTAATATATCAGCGTATTTTGTAGAAAAATGATGCATAAGATTGTTGGGTTAAAAGTCCTTTTTTATACATCGATAATTGTTTGTCACCTTATTTTGTTTTGCTTTTTGAGTGATTTTAATTGAAAATATCACTCAACTTCATATTTATAACGTATCATTTAAAAAAGAATATTAGTGTATTAAAGTAGTGTTATTTGTGTAGTAACACTTCTGTAAAATAGCTTTTTGATTCACTTTTAAAACCACTCAAATTGATGTAATGAATATTGTTATGAGCCTTGCTTTTGGGTACTACTAAATGTTTTTATTTTAAATATTGGACCTAAAAGTCTCTATTTTTTATAATGTCTATGCAGTTTGTGACAAAACTTGATTTTTTTTTCAACTTTTTTTTAAAATAATTTTTTAGATGAAAAATAGTATGAATGAACGATCACTATTGCAATGAATATACTTTTGTAAAGTAGTTGTATTATTTTAATAGATGAGTGAATACTATCTCATTAATCAATAAAAGTTAACGTTGATTTTTTTTAGAAAAACTGTCACAATTCAAAGACGACTCCTGTTATATGTGCTGAAAACTGATGGTTTGCAGACTGAAAAAGTGGAAACACAAACGAACGTGCAAGACCTGTTTTCATGTAACTAAGAAAAGATAATGGATAGTATGATTCTTTAATTGTACTATTCTAAGAATAAGAGATATGAAAGATACAAACCAACTACTCAAGAAAACGCCTGTTGCCATCGTTGGTATGGCTTCTTGTTTTGCGGATTCTGAGAACCTCGAGAAATATTGGGAAAACATCATTCAAGGTGTTGACTGTATTAAGGAAGTTCCAGATGATCGCTGGAAAATTTCTGATTACTATGATCCAGATCCATTTGCAGAAGATAAAACATACTGTAAAGTGGGTGGGTTTATTCCAAAAATTGATTTTAACCCAATGGAATTTGGTTTACCGCCAAATATCCTTGAGGTAACAGATGCTTCTCAACTATTAGGTTTAGCAGTAGCAAAAGATGCATTAACAGATGCAGGTTATGCTCCAGGTTCTGAAGAATTAAAATCAGAAGTTAAAGAAAGAACAGGGGTAATCCTTGGTGTAGGTGGTGGACAGAAGTTGATCATTCCTTTAACAGCTCGTTTACAGTATCCAATTTGGAGAAGAGCGTTAGAGTCAATGGGTATGCCAGAGGAACAAATTGTTACAGCTATCGAGAAAATGAAAGCTGCATTTGTGCCTTGGACAGAAAACTCTTTCCCTGGTTTGTTAGGTAACGTAATTTCAGGTCGTATTGCTAACCGTTTCGACTTTGGAGGTATTAACTCAGTAGTAGATGCAGCTTGTGCAGCTTCTTTATCAGCAATTAAAATGGCTGTTTCTGAATTGATAGAAAAACGTGCTGATATGATGGTAACTGGTGGTGTTGATACAGACAACTCTCCATTTATGTACATGTCATTCTCAAAAACTCCGGCATTCTCTCGTAAAGGAAGTATTCGTCCTTTCGATCACGAATCAGACGGTATGTTGATTGGTGAAGGTGTTGGTATGATGGTCATGAAACGTTTAGAAGATGCTGAACGTGATGGTGATAAAATCTATGCTGTTATTAATGGTATTGGTGGTTCATCAGATGGTCGTTATAAATCTGTTTATGCTCCTCGTCCTTCAGGACAAGCATTAGCAATGAATAGAGCATATGAAGAAGCGGGTTACGATGCATCAACAGTTGGTTTAATCGAAGCACACGGTACAGGTACTGGTGCAGGAGATGCTTCTGAAGGTGAATCAATGAAAATGGTTTTTGGTAAAAACTCTGACCGTTTAAATCATATTGCATTAGGTTCAGTGAAATCGCAAATTGGTCATACAAAAGCAGCAGCAGGTGCAGCAGGTATGATTAAAGCAGCTTTATCGCTTCACCATAAAATATTACCGGGTACGATTAACGTAACCAAACCAAACCCTAAAGTGCAAATCGAGACATCTCCATTATATATTAATAATGAGACACGTCCTTGGTTCCAAAAAGATTCAGCTACGCCATTAAGAGCGGGTGTATCTGCCTTTGGTTTTGGTGGTGTAAACTTACACTTTTCTTTAGAGGAGTATAAGCCAACTCCTAAATCTCAATATAGAGTACATAATATCCACAAGCAATGGTTATTGACTGATGTTACTTCATCTGCATTAGTTGCTTTGGTTCAAAAACATATTGCAGGTCTGAAAGGTGATAGTGCTAAGGCATATTACAAAGAAGTATCAGCAACTTCATTTGCAGAAAATGTTCCTTTAGGTCAGCCAAGAGTTGGTTTTGTAGCTTCTTCTATTGAAGATACATTGAAAAAACTTGAAGCTTTTGTTGCCGGAATTTCTAAAGATGCAAATGTAGCAGAGTGGAAAAACCCAATCTTAAACGTTTGGTATAGAAGCACTGCTTATAATGGTAAGGACAATGTAGCAGCATTATTTGCTGGTCAGGGTTCTCAATACGTAAACATGGGTAATGAAGTAGCATGGTCATTCCCAGATGTACGTGATGTATTTGTTAAAGCAAACGAAACTTTCGAAGCGGCAAACAAATCACCTTTAACCGAAACAGTTTACCCTATTCCAGTATTCTCTGACGAAGAGCGTAAACAACAACAAGCAACACTTACAGCTACAGAAAATGCTCAGCCAGCAATTGGTGCATTGAGTATTGGTATGTATCATATCTTAAAGAATGCAGGTTTTAACGCTTCATTCTTTGCAGGACACTCTTACGGTGAACTTTCTGCGCTTTATGCTTCTGGAGCAATTGATTTAACAACTTTCTTACAATTATCGAAAGAAAGAGGTCAGGCAATGTCTGCTCAAGCAGGTGTTGATGCAGGTACTATGATGGCTGTTAAAGCTGATGTAGTTGCAGTACAACCTTACATTGGTAAATACAAAAATGTTCAAGTTGCTAACATTAACTCTGGTACTCAAGTTATTTTGGGTGGAGCAGTTAATGAATTAACAGCGTTGAAAGCGGAATTAAAAGCAGCAGGTTTATTGGCAACAATTTTACCTGTATCAGCAGCATTCCATACACCATTTGTAGGACATGCTTCTAAACCTTTTGCAGCAGTAATTGACAATGCAAACATTGTTGCTCCTAAAGGTAAATTGTATTCTAATACACTAGGTACTGCTTACCCAGCACAACCTCAGTTTATCAAGGAGACTTTAAAGCGTCATATCTTAAGCCCAGTTCTATTTAAAGACCAAATTGAAAAAATGTACCAAGAGGGTGCTAGAGTCTTTGTAGAATTTGGACCAAAAAATATCCTTTCAAACTTAACGTCTGAAATCTTAGCAGGAAAAGATCATCAAGTGGTGTCTTTAAATGCAAATGCTAAGAAAAACTCAGAAGTACAGTTGAGAGAAGCTGCAGTACAACTTGCAGTGATGGGTATCGCTCTTCAAAATTTTGATCCTTATGCTCGTCCAGTACAAGTAGCAGGTGCAAAATCGAAAATGAATGTTCAGATTTCAGGTACAAACTACTTGACTCCTGCATTTAAGAAGAGATACCAAGACATCTTAGAAAAAGGTGGAAAAGTGCTTGCTAAAAAAGCACCATTAGTAGAAGAAATTGAAACAGTGATTGCTGAGACAACAGATATGTCTCAGGTCATTGAAGAAAAATTACGTCAGAAACAAAATTCAGCTTCCATGGCAGAGAAGGCAGTATTGGATCAAATCCAAGCGGATATTCAACGTTTAACAGAACAACAATCTCGTATTGAGCAAATGTTGTCATCGTTGTTCAACATGCAAACAAATAATCAATTGGGATCGACAGCGGCTCCAGTTCAACAACAAATTGCAGCATCAGTTGAAACACCAGTAGCTCCTGCTCCAGTAGCAGCAGCACCTGTAACGCCAACTCCAGCACCTGTAGCAGCAACACCAGCTCCAGCGGCAGGTGGTGTAACTAACGCAGAAATCGAAGCATCATTATTAGTAGTGATTGCAGAGAAGACGGGTTACCCATCAGAAATGTTGGAAATGGAAATGGACATGGAAGCAGACTTAGGTATCGACTCAATTAAAAGAGTAGAGATCTTCGGTGCGATGACGGAAGCAAATCCATCCGTTCAAGGAGTAGATCCACAAGAATTAGCTGAGTTAAGAACATTAGCTCAAATAGCAGAATATATTTCAGGAAAAGCGGGAGCAACATCAGCACCGGCAGCAGCACCTGCTCCAGTAGCGGCGGCACCTGTAACACCAACTCCTGCTCCAGTAGCAGCAACACCAGCAGCGGGTGGCGTAACAAATGCAGAAATCGAAGCATCATTATTAGTAGTGATTGCAGAGAAGACGGGTTACCCATCAGAAATGTTGGAAATGGAAATGGACATGGAAGCAGACTTAGGTATCGACTCAATAAAAAGAGTAGAGATCTTCGGTGCAATGACGGAAGCCAATCCATCCGTTCAAGGAGTAGATCCACAAGAATTAGCTGAGTTAAGAACATTAGCTCAAATAGCAGAATATATTTCAGGAAAAGCAGGCGCAACATCAGCACCAGCTCCAGTAGCGGTGGCACCTGTAACACCAACTCCTGCTCCAGTAGCAGTAACACCAGCAGCGGGTGGCGTAACTAACGCAGAAATCGAAGCATCATTATTAGTAGTGATTGCAGAGAAGACGGGTTACCCATCAGAAATGTTGGAAATGGAAATGGATATGGAAGCAGATTTAGGTATCGACTCAATTAAAAGAGTAGAGATCTTCGGTGCAATGACGGAAGCCAATCCATCCGTTCAAGGAGTAGATCCACAAGAATTAGCTGAGTTAAGAACATTAGCTCAAATAGCAGAATATATTTCAGGAAAAGCGGGAGCAACATCAGCACCTGCAGCAGCAGCTCCAGTAGCAGCGGCGGCACCTGTAGCAGCAACACCAGCTCCAGCGGCAGGTGGTGTAACTAACGCAGAAATCGAAGCATCATTATTAGTAGTGATTGCAGAGAAGACGGGTTACCCATCAGAAATGTTGGAAATGGAAATGGACATGGAAGCAGACTTAGGTATTGACTCAATTAAAAGAGTAGAGATCTTCGGTGCAATGACAGAAGCTAATCCATCCGTTCAAGGAGTAGATCCACAAGAGTTAGCTGAATTAAGAACATTAGCTCAGATAGCTGAATATATTTCAGGAAAAGCGGGAGCAACATCAGCACCTGCAGCAGCAGCTCCAGTAGCAGCGGCGGCACCTGTAGCAGAAGCACCAGCAGCAGGTGGCGTAACTAACGCAGAAATCGAAGCATCATTATTAGTAGTGATTGCAGAGAAGACAGGTTACCCTTCAGAAATGTTGGAAATGGAAATGGACATGGAAGCAGATTTAGGTATCGACTCAATAAAAAGAGTAGAAATCTTCGGTGCAATGACAGAAGCTAATCCATCCGTTCAAGGAGTAGATCCACAAGAACTTGCAGAACTGCGAACGCTCGCCCAGATTGCTGAGTATATCTCAGGTAAAGCAGGCGCAACTACAAGTTCTACGGGACTTGAAAAAAAAAAGTCTACTAAGCAGTTAGAAGAAGTAATTGCAGAAGATCAAACATCATTTGTTTCAGGAAACTATGACCGTGTACCTCGTTCTTCTGTTCAATTAAAATATATTCCCGAGCCAGATCAATTGGTGATCGATAACGATGCAAATGCATGGACAGTCATTACGAATGATGGCTCGGGATTATCTGTTTCTTTAGCACAAGAATTATTGGCTGAAGGCAGAAATGTAGCGGTATTGACAATGCCATCAAGTTTGGTTCGCCAAGCGGCAGTAACTTTACCTCAAGGAGCAAAAGAGCTTCAATTATCAGATGTTTCTGATGATGCAATTAAAAGTGCTTTAGCACAAATCGGAGGAGTTGATCAGTTTATTTATGTTCATCCTCACTTCCGTTTTCCTTTAGGACAATGGGGTATGCATTTCGATAAAGAAAAAGAATTATTGAAATCAGCGTATTTGTTAGCAAAACACTTGAAGTCGTCATTAAACGATTACGCGGCTAAAACTACAAGAGCTTCTTTCATGACAGTAACTCGTTTAGAAGGAGCATTTGGTATCAAAAACCCAGGAAATGTTTCAGTGATTGGTGGAGGCTTATTTGGTCTTACAAAATCAATGAACTTAGAATGGACAAACGTGTTCTGTAGAGCACTTGACTTGTCGCCTCAATTGAAAGCAGATGTAGCTGCAAAGAAAGTAATTGCTGAATTGAAAGATGCAGATGTTACTACAACAGAAACAGCTTACAATGACGAAGGAAAACGTTTTACGCTTCAAGCGGTTGTAGAACCTCATAAAGCAGGAACGGTAAGAACTTCTAGTATCACTTCAGAAAGCGTTTTCTTGGTAACAGGTGGTGCAAAAGGTGTAACAGCAGATTGTGTTCGAGCAATGGCGAAGACATACAAATCGAAATTTATTTTGGTTGGTAGATCGGCATTAACAGATTCAGAACCTGCATGGGCACAAGGTGTGGCAGACGAGCCAGCACTTAAACGTAGTGCAATGATGGCCTTAAAAGAAGCTGGAGAGAAACCACTTCCAAAGGCAATAAATAAAATGGTAGGTGCGGTACTTTCTCAAAGAGAAATCCAAGAGAACTTAGAGTATATCGAAAGTGTAGGAGCAAAAGCTTATTACACAGCAGCTGATGTTACTAATGCAGAAGCATTAAAAGCAGCAGTTGAACCAATAGTAGCACAAGCAGGTAAGATTACTGGTATTATTCATGGTGCAGGTAGATTAGCAGATAAGTTAATCGAAAATAAAACAGCAACAGACTTCGATAATGTATATGATGTAAAGATTTCAGGACTATTGGCCGCAGTAGCAGCAGGTAGTATTCATGATATCAAACACGTAGTGTTGTTCTCTTCTGTAGCAGGTTTCTATGGTAATGTTGGTCAATCAGATTATGCAATGGCCAATGAAGTATTGAACAGAGTAGCTCATTTATTTAAGAAGAACCATCCAGATGTTCATATCGCCTCTATTAACTGGGGAGCATGGGACGCAGGAATGGTAAGTGGTGAGTTAAAGAAAATGTTCGAAGCTTACGGTGTTGCATTAGTTCCTTCTGAAGAAGGACCAGTAGCAATGGTAGATCAATTAAGTGATGCCTTTGCAGATCAGCCTCAAGTAATTCTAGGTGGTACTTTACCATTAGCAAAAGCAGATATCTCAGGTGATTTAAAGACATATACGGTAAAGAGAAATATGACGGAGGAGAAAAATCCTTTCTTACAACATCATATGATTCAAGGAAACGCAGTGCTTCCAATCGTAAATGCATCTACTTGGATGGTTCAGACGGCAACGGATTTATATCCAGGCTTTAACATCCAACGAGTTGATAATGCGAAACTTTTTAAAGGAATCGTATTTGATGGTAAACAAGCGGAAGATTACACTATTACAGTTAAAGAGACATCAAAATCAGAAGATACTGTAACTATGACAGTGAATGTTTCTAGCGACAATGGTGGAAAACTTCCCTTGAACCATTATCAAACACAAATCACTTTAACTTCTAAAGGAGTTGAAGCTCCAGTGGTTGCATTGCCTAATACAAATGCAACGCCAGCGGTAGCAGATGCTTCTTCAGTATATACAGATGGAACATTGTTTCATGGTTCAGACTTTAACGGAATCAAATCGATTCTAGAGATGAACGAAAAAAGCATGGTGTTCTTATGTGAGCACAATGGGGTAACAGAAGAACGTCAGGGACAGGTACCTGTTAAAAAGGTAAATCCTTACTTGATGGACATTATGTATCAAGGAGCAGTCGTTTGGGTACGTCGTTTCCATGGTGCAGCAAGTTTACCTTTAAGTACTGAATATGTAGAGATCTTCGATGCTCTTCCTTTTGGAAAGCCGTTCTACGTTCAAATCGAAGTAAAAAAAGCAGATGACTTCTCAATGGTTTCTGATATCACAGCCTATGATGCAGAAACTGGAAAAGTTTATATGAAAAGTTATGGCGCAGCAATGACAATCAGTCGTGAGCTAACTTGGTCATAACCACATTCATCAAAATAGGGGACGTAGTTAGCTACGTCCCCATTGATGAAAAATAAGATATGCAATGAGCAAAAAAGATAAAATAGCAGTCATAGGAATGGGAGGTTTATTCCCAGGATCAGACTCATTAGATACATTCTGGAATAATCTACTGGATAATAAAGATCTAGTTACTCTTTCTGATGATGAAACGTTTGGACAATCTCCAGAACGTCTTTATAATAAAGAAAAAGGGAAACTAGATAAGTGTTATGCATTAAGAGGTGGATATGTTCGAGATTTTCAATTTGATCCTTCTGGATATAAATTGGATGCCAACTTACTAACAAAACAAGACGATCAATTTAAGTGGTCGTTGTATGTAGCACAACAAGCATTAAAAGACAGTGGTTACTGGCAAAACACACAAGGAAAAAATTGTGGTGTTATTGTGGGTAACTTGTCATTCCCTACAAGAAGATCACGCCAAGTATTAGCACCTATCTATGCAGATATGGCTAGCACTGTGATTACAGAATTAACGGGAGAAAGTATTCAAATTCCTTTTGCAAATACAGCATACGAAGCCAACATTCATGAAACGTTATTGACTAATTCTCCTTCAGCATTAATTGCTCAAGCAACAGGATTATCGTCAACAAACTATTCTTTGGATGCGGCTTGTGCTTCTAGTTTATATGCAATTAAATTAGCCATTGACGAATTACAATTAGGAAAAGCTGACATGATGTTAGCAGGTGCCGTAAGTGGTGCTGATCCTTTGTTTATTCAGATGGGCTTTTCTTATTTCCACGCTTATGCAAGAATGAACGAAAAGTCAGCGCCATTAGATAATACTTCTGGTGGTTTGATTTCTTCTGAAGGTGCAGGTATGGTGGTGTTAAAACGCTTAAGCGATGCACAACGTGATGGAGATAAGATTTTAGCAGTTGTAGATGGTGTAGGTTTATCAAATGATGGTAAAGGAAAATTCTTATTAAGTCCAAACCCAAAAGGGCAGAAGTTAGCTTTTGAAAGAGCTTACGAAGGAACGAACTTAACGCCAGCAGAAATTGATTACCTAGAATGTCATGCAACAGGTACTCCGCTAGGAGATACTACAGAAATTAACTCTATTAGTAATTTCTTTGCTCAAGATACCGTTAGACCTCCTTTCTTGGGGTCGGTGAAATCTAATATGGGACACCTTTTAACAGCTGCCGGAATGACGGGAATGTTAAAGGTGATCATAGCCATGCAAAAGAAGTTTATTCCAGCAACAATTAAGATTGAAGGAGCTGTTCATTCTACAGATCAAAAAGTAGGAAAAGAGCAGATCATGTTGGAAAATTCTGCTTGGCCACAAAAAGGAGAGCGTCCTCATGCAGGAATTAACGCTTTTGGTTTTGGTGGTACAAATGCACACATGATTTTATCTGCTTACAATGCAGAAGAAAAAGTAGAAAAAGAAAAAATTAGTTCGCCTAAACAACCAATGTCTATTGTTGGTATGGATCTTCATTTTGGAGGTTGTGCTACAGTAGAAGATTTCTATTTGGCTTTATACCAAGGAGAGCAATTCTTTAAAGGACTTCCGGCTAACCGTTGGAAGGGAATGGAAGAATTGGAAACGTTGAAGAAAGGTTTAGGTTTAGAAGATATAAAAGGTATTCAAGGGGCATGGTTAGAAGAGTTTGATTTAGATATCTTACGCTTTAAAATCCAGCCAAAAGAAGCCGAACGCTTAACGTTACAACAAACGTTGATGCTAACTGTTGCAGATAGAGCATTGCACGATGCTGGTTTGACAGGAGCACAAGGAAAAGGAGCCAACATTGCGGTACTTACTGCTATGGAATCAGAATTAGAAATACATCACCGTATGGGGAGATGGGATCTTATCTGGCAAGTAGAAGAAGCACTGAAGATGGCAGGTTTAGAAATGGATGTTGAGAAACAAGCATCACTTTCTGACGTGTTGAAAAATACTGTTTTTGAGGCATTCGAAGACCATTCTCCATCTGAACATACAGGCTTTATTGGTAACATTATCTCTAGCCGTATTTCATCACTTTGGGATTTTACAGGACCATCGTTTACAATTTCTTCTAATGAAAATGCTGTATATAAAGCATTAGATGTTGCAAGAAATATGTTGGCTCTAGGAGAAGTAGATGCAGTTGTATTGGGTGCTATTGATTTAGCAGGTAGCATGGAAGGTGTATTGAGCCGTCATGTGCAAAACCCAGTAAATACAGGTGATGTTTCTTTAGGATGGAACACTGAAACAAACGGTTGGAATGTTGGTGAAGGTGCTGGTGCAATTGTTATTAAAAGAGCAGAAGACGCGAAAGAAGATCGTGTGTATGCACAAATTGATGACATCGCAATTATTCAATCCGAAGTTTCTTCTATTAGAGGTGAAGTAACTGTAGAGGCTGTTAAAAAAGGTGCTACAGAGATTCTATCAAATAATAATTTAGATGCTTCTGATATTGGTTTATTAGAAGTTTCTGCAAGTGGTGTAACATCAGAAGATCAAGCAGAGATCGAAGGTTTAACTTCGGTTTATAAATCAGAAAATGGGAAATTGACAACGGCTTTAGGTTCTAGTAAATCTACAGTGGGTCATACATTCTCTGCATCTGGTATTGCTTCTATTATTCGATCAGCTTTAGCTTTATACCATAGATTTATTCCTGCAACTCCACAATGGACAGGACCTAAATCTGAAGATAAATTTGCAGGTACATCTTTCTTTGTTCCAAATGTATCTATGCCTTGGGTTGTAGAAGAAGGAAAAGAAGATTTACGTGCAGCAATTAGTGGTTTGGCAAGTGATGGTTCTTCTGCACATGTATTGATGTCGGAAGCTTCTCATCCAACGGTAGAAGAGCGCAGCCCTTACTTAGCAAAAGGAGGAGAGCGTTTATTCCCTGTTTCTATTACTAGTCCTGGTGCAATAAACCATCAATTATTGGCTGTATTGACAGATGTTGAGACAGTTGGTTTTAATGAGACATCGGACAAGCTATGCGAAACATTTGATCAAGCTGCTGATATTAAAGTCATTTTTGTAGCCAAGTCTGAGGACGTTTTACTACGTGATGTAGAATTCTTCCAAAAGCACATGAAAGAGGCTTACAAGAATAATGTAGTATTACAAATGCCATCAGGTAGTTACTATAACCCATCGCCGTTAGGCAAAAATGGAAAAGTAGCCCTAATGTATCCTGGTTCTGGTAGTGCTTATCAAGGTTTTGGTGCTTCTTTATTACAGATGTTCCCAAGCCTATATGATAACATCAAGGAGTCGGTTAACCATCCAAACAGAGCGTTCTTTACGGAGTATTTATACCCAAGAACTTTAAAAACACCATCTGCTGAAGAAGTGAAGTTACAAGAGCAAAATCTTGGTACTAACGCACTTCCTGTAATGGCAATTGGTTGTGCTTTCTCTGCTGCTTATACACATTTACTTCAAGATATTTTGAAGATGAAGCCAGATGCAATGGCAGGGTATAGCATGGGTGAAACTAGCGGAATGTGGTACGGACAACAATTCTGGGATGCTCATTTAGTAGATGAGAAATTCTTAGAGTCTAACATTTTTAGTGAGGTTGTTGGCGGTGATATGACTATTCTGAGTAAAGAATGGGGATTAGATGTTGCTACAGCTAAAGCACGTTGGAGAAGCCGTTTGATTACTACAAATGCTAAAAAGCTAGGGTATCAAACATTAGAAGAATGGTACAGACAAGAAGTAGAAGGTGAATACGAAAGAGTTTATCTAACGTTCATCAATACGGATTCTGAAATTATTCTTTCGGGTGATAATGATATCCTTGAAGAAATTATGCAAAAGCATGGTTTAGCATCGGTAACACTTACAATTAATAATGTTGTGCATCATGAATTTATCCGTAGAGTATCGGATGAGTTTATTACAATGCATCATTTGCCACTGCAAAAAGAAGTGCCTTTAACAGTGTATTCTGGTGTGACTATGGCACCAATGAAAATTGATGTTGATGCAATTGCTGAAAATGCAAAAGAGGTGTGTTGCCAAGAGGTAAACCTTCCGAAGCTAATCAGAAAGATGAAAGAAGATGGTCATGATATCTTTTTAGAAGTGGGGGCTAACTCTACTTGTTCAAGATGGATTGGAGAGATCTTAAAAGAGCAAAAGCATACAACTATAGCTACAGACCGTAAGGGTTCTGACTCGTTGAAAAGCTTTACTGCAATGATTGCTCAATTACTAGGAGAAGGTGTAGCGCTTGATTTATCGGCTTACATTACAAAAACTTCTGAGAGAGGAATCAAAAGAAAGAAAATTTACAAGAGATTACATACTGGAGGAGCTCGTTTTGAGGAATTTGCCTTAACTGAACAGAACAAAGCGACTTTCCAAAATGCAACAAACAGAATTGGAGAAAGAACACCTGCTTTTGCTGGTGAAGAAGCCTACGATATGTTTGCGGCAGTAGAAAAAGAACAAACAATAAATAAGATGGATAAGAATTCAACTTTAGATACTATTGAGAAGAAGGTTTCTCAGAAAATTGCTGAGAATGGCTTGGCTCTTTATGATTTTGATGCACCAGACTATAAAGCTTCTAAAAAAGATGCAATCTGGAACGAGCAAGATCTACTTACATTTGCTACTAGTAAAATTGCTGACGTATTCGGACCTGAATACTCAATTATTGATACGTACCCATGTAGAGTAATGCTACCAATGCCTCCTTACTTATTAGTAAGTAGAGTAACAAAATTAGATGCTAAAACAAACGAGTATAAGCCATCTAGTTTAACTACTGAATACGATATCCCTTACAATTCTTGGTTTGCAACAGACGGACAAATTCCTTGGGCAGTAGCCGTAGAATCTGGACAATGTGACCTTTTATTGATTTCTTATTTAGGAATTGATTTCCAAAACAAAGGAGAGTACAAATACCGTCTATTAGATTGTACTTTAACTTTCTTGGATGATCTTCCTTTTGAAGGACAAACGTTACGTTATGACATTAGCATTGATAGCTATGTACGTAATGGTAACAACTTATTATTCTTCTTCCGTTATGATTGTTACGTAGAAGATAGAATGGTATTGAAAATGCGTGGTGGTTGTGCTGGTTTCTTTAACGAAGCTGATTTATCAGTTGGACAAGGAGTAGTATTCAAACCTTCTGAAATTGAAGAAAGAAACAACCGTAAGCAACAATTCTTTGAGCCATTATTACACTGTAACCAAACTACTTTTAACCAAGAAGAGCTTTTAGCTTTAACGAATGGTGATTTAGAAGGTGTATTTGGTGCAGATTACAATAACTTAGGTAGAAACGGATCTTTACGTCTTCCTCCTAAAGATATCTTAATGTTAGATAGAATTACTGAATTAGACCTTAAAGGTGGTTCTTCAGGAATTGGTTTTATCGAAGCAGAAAAAGATTTAAAAGCAGACGATTGGTACTTCCCATGTCACTTTAGAGATGACGAAGTGCTTGCAGGTTCTTTACAAGCAGAAGGTGGCGGACAGTTGCTTCGTTTCTTGATGTTATATATGGGTATGCAGCGTTTAACTAAAGATGCTCGTTTCCAACCTGTATTAGATATCCCTCAAAAAGTAAGATGTCGTAAAGAAGTAAACGCAAAAGACGGTAAATTAATCTACCGTATGGATGTGAAAGAAGTAGGTTTAGTTCCTGAACCTTACGTAGTAGCTGATTTAGAAATTATCTATGACGATTTATCTTCTGTATACTTCGAAAACTTAGGACTTCGTTTACAAGAAAAAGACAATCCTCAATACAAGAAGGATTTAGCCAACACAAATCACGGTGTATACGTGAAGCCTGTTAATAAAGAAGTTTTATTAGATGAAGGTGACATCACACAGTTTGCATTAGGACCAGTTTCTAAATGTTTTGGTGATGAGTACAAAGTATTTGACGGACGTTCTTTATCTCGTCAGCCTAATACAGACTTACAAGTAATTTCAAGAGTATTGTCTATCAGCAACGAAAGACATGATTTTAGAAACAAGCCTACAATCATCTCTGAGTATGATGTGCCTGTAGATGCTTGGTACTTTAAGCAAAATGCTTCTCCTGTAATGCCTTATTCGGTATTGATGGAAGTGGCATTACAGCCATGTGGTTTCTTAGGTGCTTACTTAGGTTCTACATTGTCTGTTCCTGATAAAGATTTATTCTTCCGTAACCTAGATGGTGATGGTGAGATGTTAGTGGATGTTGATCTTCAAGGAAAAACAATCACAAACAAAGTAGTGATGACGTCGCATACTAACCTTGCAGGTACGGTATTACAACGTTATACTTTCGAATTGTCTGTAGATGGTACGGTATTCTACGTAGGTCAATCATCATTCGGGTTCTTTACTGTAGCCGACTTATCTAGTCAAGCAGGTTTAGATTCAGGAGGGAAGATGCCAACTTGGAAAGATTCGAACGAATACGATAAAAAGAATAGCATTTCATTTAACCTAGATTCATTATTTGGTAAAATGAAGTTGTTTAAGTCAACAAACCCAGCTTCACCAAGATTGCACTTGGCAGAAGACCAGTTGAACTTGTTAGACAGTGCTACAATTATAAAAGAAGGTGGTAAGTATGGTAAAGGATATATCCATGCTACACGTGCTATCAATAACTACGATTGGTTCTTTACTTGTCACTTCTACCAAGATCCTGTTATGCCAGGTTCTTTAGGTGTTGAGGCAATTCATCAAGCCGTTCAAGTTTATGCCTTACAACAAGGTTTAGGTAATGGTTTAGCTAACGTAGGGTTTAACCATCTTGCACCAAACAAAACAGTTTGGAAGTACAGAGGTCAAATTTTACAAGGTGACCCAACAATGAACTTGGAATGCCATATCAAAGAAGTGAAAAACGAAAATGGCAAAGTTGTCATTCTTGTAGACGCTAACCTTTGGAAAGGTGAATTAAGAATTTATGAATTAACTGATCTTTCTTTAGTAATTGGTTAATCATATAGCGATTACAAGTTTTACCCGATAGGTGTTACTTATGATTGCAATAATAAAGTTCCAAGTGATGCTTATGCAAAACACTGGAACATATAAAAATACACACATCACAGAGATGAAGGAGCGTTAGCAATAGCGCTCCTCATTTCAACGAACTATTTTAACATAGTGATGAACACAACAATCGTGAATCAAAATAACGGCTTAAAAAGTCAAAGCTTACCATCAAACGCTAAATGGTTTGGTGCATCAAGCTTATTAAAATATAACGCTGCAGAAATTAAAGTACAGTTTGAGAAATTAGACAAGCAACTTTTTGTAGTACGTAATGTAGAAGGTACAATTGGTGTTGCTGATGGAATGGGAACATCATCTCCAGCAGATTTAACATCAGGCGAAGCCTTAGCAAACATTCCAGCCTACGCTCCAGAACAATTAGGTGATCCAGCTTTTAAAGCAGCGTACGGTCTGAAATATAACTATATGGGTGGTGCAATGGCCAACGGTATTTCTTCGGAAGACCTAGTGATTGCTTTAGGAAAAGCAGGTATGTTATGTTCTTTTGGTGCTGGTGGGTTAATTCCATCTCGCATAGAACAAGCAATTGATAAGATTCAAGCTGCATTACCTAACGGACCTTACGCTTTTAATTTAATTCACTCTCCTAACGAGGTAGCTTTAGAAAGAGAAGCTTGTGATTTATTTTTGAAACGTGGTGTAAAAGTGATTGAAGCATCAGCATTTATGGATTTAACGCCTTTCGTTGTGAAGTTCAGAGCGGCAGGGTTAAGCAAGAATGCAGACGGTTCTATCCATATGGAAAATAGAATTATAGCTAAAGTTTCTCGTCTAGAAGTAGCAGAGAAATTTATGCGTCCTGCCCCTAAATCTATTTTAGATAAATTAGTAGCAGACGGAGCAATTACTCAAGAGCAAGCAACTTTAGCATTATCTGTTCCTATGGCAGATGATATTACTGTAGAAGCAGATTCTGGAGGACACACAGACAATAGACCGTTGGTATCTTTATTACCATCAGTATTATTGTTAAGAAATAGAATTCAAGAAGAATTGAACTACTCTGAACAAGTGCGTGTAGGTGCTGCAGGTGGTATTTCAACACCTCAGTCTGTTTTAGCTGCATTTGCAATGGGTGCTGCTTTTGTAGTAACAGGTTCAATTAACCAAGCATGTTTAGAGTCGGGTGCATCAGATCATTCTCGTAAGGTGTTAGCACAAGCGGGTATGACAGATATTATGATGGCACCAGCATCTGATATGTTCGAACTAGGCGTGAAATTACAAGTACTTAAAAAAGGAACGTTGTTCGCACTTAGAGCACAGAAGTTATACGATATCTACATTAAGTACGATAGCATAGATGAGCTTCCTGCAAAGGACCGTTTAACTTTAGAGAAAACAATTTTCCAAGATACGTTAGAGAACATCTGGAAAATGTGTATTGATTTCTTCCAAGAGCGTGATCCAGAACAAATTACAAGATCGGAAAACAACCCAAAACGTAAGATGGCATTGATCTTCCGTTGGTACTTAGGTTTGTCATCTTCTTGGGCAAACAGAGGTGTTAAAGGTAGAGAGTTAGATTACCAAATTTGGTGTGGACCAGCAATGGGTGCATTCAATGAGTGGGTAAAAGGTACTCCATTAGAACAATGGGAGAACCGAAAAGCTGTAGATGTAGCGCATGCATTATTTAATGGTGCAACTTACTTGTACAGATTGCAATACCTTGAAATGCAAGGTGTGCAAATTGGTGGAACTTATAAAGCAGCTAACGTGAGATTTTAGGCAATCACACGTTTAAGCTGCTCATTCATATCTTATTTATTCTAGACCCCGTGGCTTTTGGCTGTGGGGTCTTTTTTTATTCATCTTCTAAAAAACTTTGTCCTACAGCACCAATAATAAAAAAGGCAATACAACTAAGAAAAAAGAAAAATATTTGAAGTGTATGAAGTACTAAATTAGGTGTCGAATTCTGTTGATCTAGTACATTTAAAACTAAAATAGTTGTAGAAGGAATTAAACCAATAATTATCAAAATAGATATGATGAAAGAAACTTTTTGCCAAGTAAGTTTATTATTATAGTTTGCTATTCCTGAAGCAAGCTTTACTATTGATTGTCCAAATAATATTATTGAAATAACAGCCCATTCGCTGTTAAAAAATATTTTATTATAGTCTTCTTCGTATGATCTAATAATTACAATAATTGTCAAAGGTAATATTGTAAATAAAAATTCGGATAATAAACTATAATTGAAAGAGTTTGTATTTTTATTAGCCATTTTTGATAACATCTAGAATTTCAATTATTTCGAACTTTTCAGAAATTAATTTATTGTTTTTGTCATATTTTGTGATGCTTTTTGCTTTTACTTTTAATGAATAACCAGGTCGTACTTCAACGCTTCCAGATTGAAATTTTTTTAACCACTCGGAATCAAAAATTTTAGCTTTAATTGTTTTTGAACCATATTTAAATTCCCACTGTGATTCACTAAGAAAATCAGGCTTTTTTATTTTATAAAATAGGATAGACTCATTTTCTAAAGTATTGTCTGCTAAAATGTTTTCAACATCGTCTATATTTATCTGTTTTGAATCGCTTTTAATTTTTATAGGTTCACCTTCTTCTACTTTTATTTGATAACTTTCTTCATCATTTAGTTCATTTGTTGCTTTTGAAATTTTATTTATTGTTTCAGCTAACTCAATTAAATTAGGTGGTTGGTAGTTAAATGAACCCCTTACTTGATTCTCTTCTGCTATACTTTCGAGATCATTTTTTAATTCTTGAATATCTTCAGGACTATCTTTTTTATCCTCAATAAATTTGTAAGTTTTTTCACGACTATTTTGAATATAATTTTTTATATTTTCATCAGATTGAATATCATCAATTTGATTTGAAGGATTTATTTTAATCCAATCAATTAATTTTGTAACTATTGATCCTTTTTCAATGTCTTCTAAAATTAATTTTTGAGAGTAATTAGAATTTACTGATTTAGAAAAAATAGAATCAATTTTTGAAGTAGCATCAATTACCTCTGCAAAAGATTTAAATAACCTACTTGGGTTTTCAGAGTTAGGGCTATAGTCTAGTTTAATCTCTATATGATTAGTTATTTCTCTCATTTTTTTTCGATAGAATGTTATTTAATTATCAATAATTTTATCGTAACCATTTTGATATATTTATCGAATATCTTTTCAATTATTCACGCTTAATCATCATCATCCGTATCACTTTTCTTTAATAGCTTCTTAGTAGCAAGAAAATTTTCAAAAATATACATAGCATGATATTTTTGATTTTGTCTAAATCTTAAAAAGAAAAATATGCCTAGTAATATACTCGTTACTATCCATATGCAACCAATAGTGGAAAATTCTATATTTTTGAAGTTAGTTAAAGCTAAAACACATATTAAATGAATAACGAAATTTAATATGAATAAAATTGACAAACTTCTACTTAATACAATATTAGCATTTTGTTTCTTTTCGTAAAGTGCAACAGCAGGAAAACGTTCTCTTAAATAAAATTGTATTAAATTAAAATAATCATCTTTGTTCTCGCTTTTACACTGATCAATGAAGTTTTCTCCTAAAGATTTTGTAGACCATTCTGAAATTTTAGTCTTTAATTTATCTTTAAATACCGTAGAATAGGTTTTATCATCATCGTCCAATACTAGTGAGTATTTTGGAGAGTTCATACCATGAAAATAGGGTAATTTTTTATTGTGAATAGTTTCTTTACCAAATTGTTCTAAGAATCTACCGATTACATATGCAATTATGAACAAAACTGAAAGTGAAGAAAAATTTAAATCTTTGAAGAAATTTAAACCCGTTCTTGTAATAATAGAGTAATTAACTAGTATTACTATTATTGAAGTATACCCAGGTATTATATATGCTATGATGTCATGAAAAAAATCAGGTATTATACCTGCACCTTTAGATACTGTTTCAGTAGACATTACTTCCTTAAATATTAGTAAATAAAAAAATATAAAACATAACTAAAAATATCACTACATATAGATTAAAAGGTTCTAGTTCATTTTCAGTCTGCTGTTATGTTTCATAAATTTACCCCAATATTATTAACAAAACAAAAATATCATCGCAATACAAAAAATAGATAAAAGTATTATGCTAACGATTATTACCGTACACTATTATTACATTAAAACAGTAAAGAATAGAAGATTATTATTCATCCCATTCCATCACTAGCATCACAAACCCTTCTTTCAAAGCAGCTTGTCTATCGTAAAAATGAGGAGCGTAACTCGGGTCAGTACTCATACCTACAAAATGTTTTCTTGAAGGGAAAAAGACGGTACAGAATGTTTTGTAAGGTTGAGGTTGTTTGTGGAATTTTGTTATAAGTCACAGACTATAACAAAAGTGAAGTTCTCAGTGACGCCTTCGGCTTGACACTAAAAACAGTGGAGCTATAACTTATAAAATGAAATATCTTTTCCTACAAGCTTCTTTCTTTTTATTTTTAATATCCCTTTGGTATAGAGGTATTCGATAATTAGATAGTTTTCTTTTTCAATAAAAGTGAACTTTCTCTGTATGTTTTGACTAAATACTTTATTAATTTCTTGGTTATACTTTTTCCTAAATTTCTCATTAATGAGAATACTGTCTAATAAAAACTCATTATTTATAAATCTTCCTGATAATTTATATTTAAATTTTTTCTTTTTAGAAAGAAATCCTTTTAGTGAAGAAGAAATATATTGATTACCATTATTAATAGTTTGATTAGAAGTCTTCTTAAGTGCTATGTAGTTTACGTTTCTTTTGCCAAATTTTATTGAATCGTTAATTACGTATAATGGTTCAGATACTTCATCAGAGAAATCAAAAGGTAGCATATAGTATGAACCCCAAGAAAAAATAGGTTTCGAGGTGTATAAATTGGGGTAAATATTTTTGGATTCAATCACTTTATTGATAATTCTTAATGTATCGTTTTTATAGGTGTATTTATAGTTTAAAATAGCATCAGTGGGAATGTTCATATAACTTTTATTCCATTTTTCTTCATTGTTCTCTCCGTAAAAATAGTCAGTAAGAAAACAAAAAATAGTGACATAATCTTTTTTGAAATTGAGGTATAAATGATAGATTCTATGGTAATTAGATTCCCCATGATCTATTGCATAATTAGAGTTATAAGTTTTACCTTCTAATGATTGAGCAGATGAATATGTAGAGAAGATGTATATAATTATACAGATTAAAATATAGTAGTATAGATTTGAAGATTTTACCATAATTGTGTTTGAAGTATAGTAGTTTAACTAAATTATCACCCCCACTGTTCGTAATATAATGTCTTCAGACATCAACACCTACAACTTATAAAAAATCACCAGTAAAGATTAAAAGGCTTTAGTTCATTTTCGGTCTGCTGTTAGGTTGTTTAAGTATTAGCATAGCAAACGATTTGTAGTGGAATATTACAATTTGTGAGTGGAAGAGTGTTGGGTTTGTTATAAGTCACAGACTATAACAAAAGGGTAGTTCTCAGTGACGCCTTTCGGCTTGACACTAATAACAATAGAGGATATTACTTATAATAAAAAAAATAAGGTTCCAACTTTCTGATTGTTGAGAGTGTATTTAATTGCGTAACATACTATTATCCTTAATTAACCACTTAGACTGATGAACTATATTATCACCTCTTTAATTTTACTATTACCAATACACATTTTTGCTCAAAATGATTTTGATGTTTATGTAAAAGAAAACACTTCAGAAATTAAATCTCTTGATATTAATTATGAAAATGACAATGATTTAACTGCTATTAAAACTGCAATAGGGAATGCAAGAGTAGTTATGCTTGGAGAACAGGATCATGGCACAGGAACTGCTTTTATAATGAAAGCAAGATTAATTAAATACCTACATGAACAGATGGGATTCGATGTGATTGCTTATGAAAGTAATTTTTATGAAATGCAAGGGGCATATGAACATGATTCTTTAAATTTTGAAGATGCCTACGAAGAAATCTTTCCTATTTGGACTAAATGTGGAGAATGTAAACCTTCTTTTTCTTACATCAAAAATACACTTGATACTGATCGTCCATTATACACTACGGGCTTTGATATGCAATTCTATTTTAAGAAAAGTTTTTATGACGATTTTTTGAAGTTTTATGAAGACAATCACCTTATTGTAAATGATGAAAAGAGATTCTTTAAGGTCTTTAAAACATTATTGGAAAACAATCAGCCCTTTGAATCAGAAAATAAAGAAGAAGATTTGACCTTTTATTTTGAAGCGCTGAATAGATTATATAACTCTTATAATAAAGATGATTTCTGGAAGCAAGTACTACATAGTCTTATTGGCTATTCAGAAATGAGAACAGCTTCAAGTCTACAAGAATCATTAAATATTAGGGATAATTATATGGCTGATAATTTATTATGGCTAACTCAAAAACGATTTCCTAATAAGAAGATAATTGTTTGGGCACACAACTATCATATTTCAAGAGTTTTACATAAGAACTTTAAAGCAATTACTATGACTGATAAAGTATATGAGGTTTTGGGTGATCAAATGTATTCATTAGGTTTTATTTCTTCAGAAGGTACAACAGGTTGGGCAAATCGAGATAATACTTCGTCATTACGTAAAGTAAAAAATAAAAAATTTTTAGAGAATAAGATTGCAGGAATGAACTTTCAACAAGCTTTTCTTGATTTCAAAAGTTACTCAGGAGACCCTGTTCAATTTCTAATGCGATATCACTGGGGAAAAGCATATAAACTGTATTGGTTAGATACTTTTGATGGTGTGATCTATATTGATAAAATATATCCTTGTACTAAGAAAGAAGAACAAATGATCATTCAATAAAATATCAAGTTTTATTCTCTTTTAAGTAATGCCAAAGTAATATTTTAAACCGTCATCATTACTTACAAAGGATAGTGGGCTTCCTTAATTCTGTCACAAGTTGTGACAGAATTACTTTTGGTGTAGAATTTTATCCATCTTCTTATAAATACTAAGTTAGTTTCTAAAAAACCTTTCACTTTTGGAAATGCTTTTTTATTGAGTTATCAGTCACAGACTATAACAAAAGGAAAGTTCTCAGTGCCATCTTTCGACTTGACACTAAAAACAAAGGAAAACAATGGCTATTTTCTATGCTATAATTATTGATACGTAAACTCTTTTTTACCTCCAATTATAGGTGTAGTATTAGGATTGTCAGATTCTTGAGTCATTACATATGTATAATGAGTGGGATAATTGTCTTCATCATATGCATACGAAATAGTATAGGTTTGAGTAGAATTATTACCATAAACACTATCATAAAATTTTTCAGAGATCTTAACTGCATTATTTACAGAATTAAAACTTTCACCACTCAATCTTACAGAAAAAGAATTTTTGAGAAAGCTATACGGGTTTATTCCATTGTCATAATTGATTTCAATCTCAGAGCCTAATACAAATTCATCATTAATTTTAGTGTATGATTTGATGTTAATTGGGTTGCCATTATCCCATGTGTAAACATCTTTAGAGGAAATAGTTGAATTATCTTCAAGGTAAGACCAGCTTTCAGTAAGTATATTATTATCTAGGATAACTGTATTGATATAAGATGTTGAATTCTCAATGTCAGTAGTAACTATATCAACTCGATTCTCTTTGTAAATATATTCGATAGTTGAGTTATTGTTTATATAGCGACTATTTCTACTTCTGTTATAAGAATTTAATTGACCATTTTCCAAATAAATATAGTCGGACAATTCAGTGAAGCCATCATCTTCATTATCAAAATCAGTAACATAAGAATTTAATTGATTTTTTTCATTATAGGATAACGTTGATTGATATCCATATACGTTGTTCATGTATTTTATGGACACAATATTTTTTTGTGTTATAGGAATTGATTCATCCTTTTCACATGAAATAAAGAAGAAAAGGAAAGGAAGTAAATAGAGGAAATGTTTCATTTGAAAGCTTAAGTAATTAATAGTTTTGCTTGTTAATTTGAAATACTAATATAGAAAATAATATTCTGATTGTAGAATTCCCCTTTCACTGTTTGAAATGTTAGGTAGTGTTATACTTTTTGACTATTTCAAATGAAGATTATAAACTGTGAAAATCAAATAAAATAAATATTTACCATGTATTTATTTTACATGTAAACTATTTTTCTTATGTTTGTGGTGTGATCATTAATCATTAGATAAAAACAAATCTATTTATGGCAAAAATTGATGATGAAGTCAAAACAAGATTTCAAAATAATAAACATCGTTTACTGACCAATGTGATATTTACGTCAAATTGGATAACTGGTCTTACCAATAGTTTATTTAAGCAATTTGGAATATCTAGAGAGCAATTTAATATTTTAAGAATATTAAAAGGGGCTAACGATTGGAAAACCATGACTGATATCAAAATTTTGATGATCCATAAAACACCCAATACCACCCGACTGTCTGATAAACTCTTAGACAAAGGATTGGTAGAAAGGAAAAGAAGTGATACAGACCGTAGAATTGTATATCTTAGAATTACTCAAAAAGGTCTAGATTTACTTTTAGAGATTGATACTGAACAGGAAAAAAGTGAAATATTTTCTTTCCTCGGAAATATAAGCGATGAAGAAGCAGGACATTTTAGTCAGATGCTAGATCGTTTAAGAGAGAAGCATGATTAATTCATGTTTTTTTTAAGCTCAAATACTTTACATGTAAACTAATTACATGTTTTTAAAATTACACTTTAATTTATTCATTATGAAAAACAAGAATTTAATCATCTATAGAGTTGCTACAGTACTCTTATCTTTATTAATTGTTATGGGTGCAAGCATGTATATACTTGACCACGAAAACGTAGTAAAAGCCTTTGAAGCTTTAGGCTTTCCAACGGAACTGATTTATTTTATGGCTACTGCTAAGTTTTTAGGTGTTATTGCATTATGGCAAACTAAATCAAAAGTACTACAAGAGTGGGCGTATGCCGGTTTTGTATACAACTTATTATTGGCAGTTTTTGCCCATATTAATGTAGGTGATGGAGAACAATGGGGAGCTGTAGCAGGATTGATATTCTTAGCAATTTCGTATTTCTTCAGAAATAAAGTAGCTGCTCAGCAAAAGTAATTTTTAGATAATATAAATCAGAAAAGACGATAAATATGGCGTTTAATTTTGATTTTTCACACCGTATAGATGCAGTAATTTGTGTCTATACGGTGTTTTTATGTATCGTCAAAAAAGTAGATAGGTAGTGTATTTATCAGTTATCTGCTTCTATAGATGATTTTTTAAGATTGAAAATTAAATCAAAAATTAAGTAAAAAAAACAGCCTAATACATACACCTATATAAGATTATACCATGATAATTGAAAGATAATTATTTAAGACAATGTTTTCTGTAGTTTCAAATTATAAGCAGTATCTCTACAGATTTTTTTATCGTGCCGAACGAACAATCATCAATTGTCTTTGAGCAATATTATAGGCTACTTGCTTTGCTTTTTCTGCTAACTCTCCTTCAAATAACGATTCTATTGTTGAGAACCAAAGGGCTAACCATCTTTCAAAATGTTCAGGTCCCATTGTGTTATTCATCATGTTATCTGTTTTGATATGTGCTTGTACTGGGTTACCGCTAAATGTTCTCACACCAAATAGATTTGAATACCAGAAATCAGTTAATTTGTCTAGATGTTCAGGCCATTTTTCTTCTGGAATTGCAGTATTAAAAATAGATCCTAGAACTTCATCTTTTCGTACTCTAGCATAAAAAGAAAGAACCATTTTATTGACATCATTTCTATTATTAATCTGTTCCATTTAGGTATAATTTGAGATAAATTAGATTTTTTTATTTCCAATGCTACAAAAGTAAGAAATTCAGATAACCTATTTTATAAGTTTTAGAGTTATGACTTAAATGATTGATAAATAGTAGCGTAAAAATAATTTATTTAGAAATAATATTCTTGATTCTCTTACCTGTTTTAATAATAATAAGTACATTTAAAACACAATACTATTCATAGAAAGCAAAACTAAAGACCTAATGCAAACCAAATTTCTTTTTAGACTTTTAATAAGTCTGCTCCTGTTCACATCATGTACAGAAATTGAGCCCTCTCTTGTTCCTGGAGATCAAAGATTTGAGATTCTGACGGGTTTTCCTGAAGGAGATTTATTGGAATATTTTGAAGAAGAAGATATTGTATGGTGGAAATATGAAAGGTCTATTCAGAAATATAATTGTAATAATGGGTTTGATGATTTTCAGAATAACTATGATGATATAACTCTTTACCGTGCTTTTTTACCAAACAATATTGTGATTGAAATAGAACATGGAGCAAATACATTTAATGATATTGGTGATTGGTATTTTACAAATGAGGAGCGAAATTCTATAGATATTATTCTAGACCCTGTGCGGTGTCGCTCATGTACCATTTTAACGTATACTTTTAATGAATTAAATCGAAAAGCATTAAGTTACCATTCAGAGCAAAATTTTATTAATTGTGCTAATGTATATGTAAGAGATTGGTTTAAAAGTGAAGAACTGTTTTATCAATAAAAGATAAAAAATGCTCCTAATTCCACTCTTCACTCTATTCTTGTATTTTGGTGGAAAAAACTATGCAATATAAAAAGAGTACATAATTCTAGTTTTGAAGCTAGAGTTATGTACTCTTTATATTTACACAGTAATTACTATTTTAATCAAATAGCTAGCTAATGTGATTTGAATTATTTTACTTCTTTTGTAACAGGTTTTTTACCGTTAGCAACATCAGTATAAGTAACTTCTACTTTGTCAGAAGAATATTTATAAACGAATTCATCATTTAGAAAAATGTTTGATCCAGAGAATTGCTTGATCACAAATTTTTCTAGTTTCTTATCTTTATTATAAGTAAATGTTCTAGTTTCATCATCACCAATGTTTCTAAAGTCAGCTTTTACAACTAACCCATTAGAGTAGGTAAATTCAGCTTTTTCATTGTCAGCACCTTTTGTTTGTTCAACTTTAACAACGTTTCCAGAGTAAGAAACTTTATACTCATCTTGATTTTTAGAGTATGAAATAACTTTCTTATCCTTGTTATATTTAAAAGTGTATTTATCAGTAAAACCTGCATACATATGGTTAAGTTCATAGATAGTACCATCAACTTCATCGTATGAATAACTATAGTCAGCAATCATTTGGCCAGCTTGAGATTCTTTAGAAGAAGCAACTTTACCGTCTGCTAAACCTGTATAAATATACTCTTTATTACCATTCTCAAAATTTGAACCTTTAATAAGGTCATTGATAATGGTTTTGTAAGGTAAACCACCTCTTAATGTATGATCAAAAGATACAGCAGAGTAGTTCTTTAAATCTACAAAGCGAATAACATCTTCTAATGAAGTCTTAAAGCCTTTAGAGATTTTATGTTCTTGAATAGTTTTAGCAACTTCTACCTCTTTTACGATAGGTTCAACATTTTCATTTTTTTTACATGAAAATGAAAGTAATAGAATTGAAACGATAAAAAATAGATTGAATTTTTTCATAATAAGTTTTCTGTTTATGTGATTCAGTATAGAGAAAATTCAAAATGGATGATGATCATCTTTATTAAATACCATTAACTAATTTTAAGTTTTCAAGATTACTTTCCACAACACTTCTTATACTTCTTCTTACTACCACAGAGGCATAGATCATTTCTGCCAATTTCAACATCCTTTAATTTATTAGTTTCAAACTTTTTTTCTTGTTCAGACATATTTTGATTAAAAATAAGAGCAAGGTTTTCATACAATTCAGGATGGTTTTTCTTTAATAAATTAGGTCTTTCAAAGAAATACTCAGAAGTAACAGTTAAAAATTCTTGTACGTTAGTAGCTCCATACGGATTAATATCAGAATCTTTATTGAGTATCTCTTCAATTTTCTGGTGCATTAAATTCATCCATGGTAGTGTGTAACTTTTTTGAAGAAGAACTTCTGGAATACCATCAATTTTTCCATCGGCCATATCAATTAAATGAACAAACTCATGTATGCCAACATTCTTTTTATCATTATCATTTCTAAACCCTTCTCTTAAAGCACCTTTTGAAAGTAACATTTTACCTTCTAGTTTACCAGTACCCACCATTCCTAGTATATATCCATTTTCAGCCTGCTGTCCAAATTCGGTATCATTTAAATGAGAATCATGTATAAGTACTTCGTTTAAATTTGGGTACTCCCAACCGGGATAGCCAAAAATTGGAATAATAGCACTAGAAGCGACTAATAACCTGTCTAAATCAGTAATTTCTGTTTTTACAGCAGTGACTTTTACATGGTGTAAAAAATTTAAAATACGCTTTTCAAATAGGCTTTGTTGCTCTTCATTTAACTCATTGTAAAAAGAAACATACTCTTTTAAAATATCCTTCCAAGAAGCTTTAAACTCTTCATTTAAGGTGTTTTTATGCTTTTTATCTCTTGTTAGGACATACCATATCAGTAGAAGTAGTAGAGTAAAAGTTATTAAGGCGAGAGTAAAATGCATGAATTCACGGTTTTAATGATGATGATTAGCGAGCATAAGTTATGTAATAACTTTTATGTATACCATTTTTGATAGAAGCAATAGAGTAATTAGACTGTTTCTTGGTAGAACTAAGAGCTAATTTTTATAGAAATAGATTGTTTTATTTCCGTATAAATTGATTTGTTATATAATTATACGTAAAATTACGTACTAGTAACGTCTTCAATCAAACTAACAAACATGAATAATCAGCAAATCGATTGTGTAAACTGTTCAAATACAAACTGTATAATCAAACAAAATAGTCATGTAAACGAATTAAAGCCATTTCTTGATGATAAGCTTACTGTTTATGTTAAGAAGGGACAACCATTTATTTTAGAAGGAGCACCAGTTCACGGCCTTTATTTTATTTATAAAGGAAAAACCAAGGTTGGTAAAACAGGAATTAATGGGAGAGAACAAATTGTGAGACTTTGTAATGATGGTGAGATAATTGGGCATCGTGGATTTGGTATTGGGCAATCTTACCATATCAGTGCAGTAGCTATAGAAGATACTATTCTATGTAATTTTTCGAACAATAATATCATTAAAATGTTGCAGTCAGTACCAGAGTTATCGTATTCAATGATGCTTTTCTATGCAGAAGAATTGAATAGGAGTGAAAATAAAGTACGGAAGATTGCTCAAATGACAGTTAGAGAAAAAGTGATAGATAGCCTTTTATATATAAATAGGAAATTCGGGAAAACAGGTGCTTTTCTGAATATTCAATTGTCTAGAAAAGAAATTGCAGATTTTGCAGGAACTACTGATGAACAAGTAATTCGGGTAATTTCAGCATTAAAAAAAGAAGGAATCTTAAAAACTGAAGGAAAGAAGATAGGTATACATCAATTAGAAAAATTGAAGAGAGATATTGCTGAACATAACTTTTTTATAGATAGTTAGTTTTGAGTTATTTAAGATTTTTCAATTAAAAAAAATGTCAATAAAATTAAAATTCTACTTTTTTTTGCTTAAAATGTGTTTGAATTGAATGGGCTTTAAAGTGTGTTCAACACAATACATAAACCTTATTAGCAAGTAAATAGAATGTCAATTTTTACATACATACGTGTATCTACCGTAGCACAATCTAAATTTCAGCAGCAAGCAAAAATAAAAGGGAAGCCTTTTATTGATAAATGCCCAGTAACATTACCATTTGTTGAAAGACCTAGAGCAAAAGAATTACTTGAGATTCTAACTGAAGAGGATATATTACATATTGGTGACATTGATAAATTAGGAGATAATGTACATGATATTATTATTGCCTTAAAAGCTCTTCTTTCTACTAAAGCAATAGTTAATTTTACGAGGTTTGGTTTGGAAGATACCCAAGCAAATGCAGGAATTACAGCAGTTATTGCAGCTTTTGAAACAATGCTCAATATGAAAGAATATCAGGTTCAAGAAAAAACCATAGAAGGTATTGCAAGGGCTAAGGCAGAAGGTAAGTATAAAGGTGGAAAGAAAGGCCGTAAAATGAATTACGATCGATGGATAGAACGAAATAAAGAAGTTATTAATCGATTAAAAGCAGGTTTTACTACACAACAGATCTCAGATGAAACAGGAGTTGGTAAAACTCAGGTTTCTAGAGTGAGAAAGAGATTAAGAGAAATTGAACAGAGTAATCAAAAAGATATTTTTCCATCTGAACAAAAAGAGCAGTTAACTACGACTGTCTAAGTATATTTGGTTAAAAAAGGAGAGATTCAGTAATGAATCTCTTTTTTTTACGTAAAATTTTGAATAATGTTTTTGTTTTTAAGTAAAACTACGTAGTATTGCTACGTAATAAAATTATTGTAGTGAAAATTACTTAACTATTATGCGATCAAATACGTTATCAAATGAAAAAGCAACAAGTATAAACTTGTTTGACCTAAGTAGTATTCAAATGCGTTCATTCCATTTAAGTTGGATGGCATTTTTTCTTTGTTTCTTTGGGTGGTTTGCTCATGCTCCACTAATGAACTCAACGATAGGACCAGATTTAGATCTAACAAAAGATCAAAAAATTATAGCATTTATAGCTTCAGTAGGAGTTACAATTTTTGCAAGATTAGGCGTAGGTAACTTATGTGATAAGATTGGCCCAAGAAAAAGTTATATCTATTTACTTACATTCGGTGCAGTTGTAGTATCTGCATCAGCTTTTGTAACTACTTGGGAAATGTATTTTGTTTCTCGATTAGCAATTGGTGTAATAGGTGCATCTTTTGTAATTACTCAGTATCATACGTCGGTAATGTTTGCTCCAAATGTTGTTGGTATTGCCAATGCAACATCAGCAGGTTGGGGTAACTTAGGCGGAGGTGTAACTCAGATAATGATGCCTTTAATTGCATCAGGAATGTTAGCAGCAGGTTTTGCAGATTCTGAATTATCAAAATGGAGACCAGCAATGTTTGTTCCTGCAATTTTAATGCTTCTAGTAGCATTTTTATATTGGAAATATACAACAGATTGTCCAAAAGGTAATTATGAAGACCTTCCAGAAGAACGTCCACAAGCAGCAAAAGGAGAGAAAAGTTTATTTATGTCTGCGGTAAGCGACAAAAGAGTTTGGGTCTTATTTGCAATGTATGCAGGGTGTTTTGGAATGGAGTTATTTGTGAATGGTAGAGCAGCTACATATTATCAGACAAAGTTTGCTTTATCAGAAAACATGGCTGGAGGTATTGCAGCATTATTTGGATTAATGAACCTATTTGCCCGTTCTATGGGTGGATGGTTAGGCGATAAATTTTCGAAAACAGGAGGTTTGGAAGGTAGAGTAAAATGGTTGGTTGCTGTTATGGTTGTAGAAGGAATGGCTTTGGTCCTTTTTTCAAGAATGGATTATTTACCATTCGCAATTACTGCAATGATTGGTTTTTCTTTATTTGTTCAAATGGCAGAGGGTGCTACCTTTTCAGTTGTTCCATTTATAAATAAGAAGGCGTTAGGTTCTGTTTCAGGTATAGTTGGGGCAGGCGGAAATGTAGGTGCTGTAATCTATGCTCAATATTTATTAAGAAGTGGCTCAAGTTTAGAAGAGTGTTTCTTAATCTACGGCATAGCTGTATCAGTGATAGGCTTACTTGGTCTTACAATTAAATTTTCTGAAGCCGATGAAAAATCAGCAATAGAAGAACAAGAAAAATTAGAAGCGTTCGAAGCATCTCTTCAAAACGAAAATATAGCGATTTAGGCTTTGTAAAAAGCTTTGAACATCATTAGTGTTCCATAATAATTTTAAACTCTTAAAAATTTTGAGCAGTCTTATCCTTTTAGGGTAGGACTGTTTTTTTGTAAAAAATAAAAGACAAAAAAAGAAGGGATCAGATAAAATCTAAACCCTTTCCCCATTACTTAAAGCAAACTATTGTTTCTTCTGTAAATCGTATTAAATGTTTTCAAGTAATACTATTACTAAATTCTTATTGATAACCTCTTCTTTAGTCATCTTACAACTATACAAACGTCAAAGGTGGGGTAAATAGTTTCATTAAAATAGTTAATGAATGAAAATGATTGTAATAGAATGATAATTGTCAGTGTGCTTTGTTACAGGATTACTATAAAATAGGCTATTACGCAGTGTAATAGCCTATTTTCTAAGATTTAAAAAGTTTTTATTTTATATCAAAAAACTAATTTTTTCTTGTTCTTTATAACCCAATACCTACATATTCTCTTTCTCCACTAGGATACATGCCTTCTAAAAGTATACCTCCACGTTTTCCTCTTAGAGCATTTCCTAAATCATCAATAGAAGTGATTGGCTCTCTATCAACATAAAGAATAATGAAACCTTCTTTTAAACCTGCTTTCGCTAATTTACTATTAGGTGCTATTGTAGTTACTTCAAGACCTCCATTAATACCAAGTTGAGCTGCTTTTTTCTCAGATAATGGTTGTACTTCAGCATTTAATGCTTCTATTGCTTCTGCAGTATTTTTCGGAGCAGATACAATATCCGTTGTGTTTTGAGTGTTTTTCAATTTCACATTAAAGACTTTATCTTTTCCATTTCTATTTACTGTTACATCAACAACATCACCCGGTCTTTTTCTAGCAATATATTCTTGTAATTCGGAAACAGTATTTACATCTTCACTATTGATTTTAGTAATGATATCACCTTCTTGAATTCCTGCTCCTTCAGCAGCACCTTGTGGTGTAACACCCATAATAGCAACACCAGCAATTTTATCTAAACCTGCTTCGTCTGCAATTTCTTGATTTACCTCAGCAATTTGAACTCCTATTAAAGCTCTCTGAACAGCTCCATAATTACGTAAATCATCCATTACCTTTTTTACAAGCTCAGAAGGAATAGCAAACGAATAACCTGTAAATGAACCTGTTTTAGAAGCAATTGCAGAATTGATACCAATTAGATTCCCGTTAAGGTCTACAAGTGCTCCTCCTGAATTTCCTGGGTTAACAGCAGCATCAGTTTGTATAAAAGATTCTACAGATAAACCTGTTTTAGACCTAAGGATTCCTATATTTCTTGCTTTCGCACTAACAATACCTGCAGTAACTGTAGAGGTCAGCTCGTAGGGGTTTCCGACAGCCAAAACCCATTCACCTATTTTTATTTCATCAGAATTCCCGAAATTTAAGTAGGGTAAAGTATCCTCATATTCAACTTTTAGCAAGGCAAGATCCGTAGTAGGGTCTGTACCCACTAATGTTGCTTTAAAAGTATGTTTATCTTCTAAAACGACCTCAATTTTATCTGCTCCGTCTATAACATGGTTATTGGTTGCTATATAACCATCAGCAGATAGAATAACACCAGAACCAGAACCTAATTGTCCGCCTTCAGCACGTGGATCGCCAAAAAACTCATGAAATAACCTAGGTGTATTTCTTGGAGTTCTAGATGATGAAGGATTTAAATAGGTTTTAATATGAACCACAGCTGGTGTAGATTTTTCTGCAGCGTTTACAAAATTCATTCCTTCGGGAACGGTATAATCTGTTCGAGCAGGAGAGGCTTCGTACTTTGTTAATGAAACAGGTTGATCGAAGCGCTTAATTTCTGTTTTTGATTCAGGTTCAATAACGGTACTATAAATACCAACTGATATGATTCCACCTAAAACTGAGGTGGTCATCATTGATAAAAATTGCTTTTTCATAAATTGATAGTAAATAATTTGTTCTAAATCTAGAAAACAGGTTGATGATGGATTAGGTTTTCACCACTGTTTATCTAATAATTCCACTAGTAATATTCTATTTAGTACAAATGAGGTGCAAATGTATCATCTATTTAACTTTTTTATCAAAAAATAAGATTCTATGAATAGAAGTTTTAATTTTTTAATTCGTTGAAGTATCATTTTATTTTGATGACAGGCATCAGTATTTAAGGTTTACTTTCTTATCATATTTGTAATGTCATAAGGGAAAAGCATTGAAACATATGTTTCCTTGCCATCTTATGTGATTCATATACTCTTTAAAGAGTATTGTTATAGAACTGAGAGTTTCTGTCCTATATAAAGGGCAGATCAATTTTCATAGTGTTTAAAGTTTGGGTGTAAATTGAAACGGGGCTCGTCAATGACGGGCCTTGTTTTTTACGTGTAAGATTTTTTTGAGTCATTATGACAGTAATTGACATTATGGCTTATAAAAATCACATTTTTTTAAAGAAAGATAGGTTGTAAATAGGATAATAGACTATTGTCTTATTTTTGTGATTAGTAGTACATCATTAAAAAATAATACGATGTTAAATATACCTTCAAGCGTAATTAATTTAGAGAAACTAGATGATTTAGATAAGTTGATGGAGCTTAATGAATATCTAATTTTAGATTTTTCTACAGATTGGTGTCCACCTTGTAGAGTTATGGAAGGCACAATAGTAAATTTAGCTTTTGAGTTAGAAGGCAAAGCAAAAATAATTAAAATAGATCCAGAGGTTTTCCCTGAAGTTTTAAAAAAATATTCAATTAAAGGAATACCTTATTTCTTAGGCATTCAGAATGCTAAAATTATAGGGAAAGCACATGGTATTGTACCAATTGATCAACTTAAAAAGTTAATTAATTTATAATAGATATTTTGTAAAATAGAAAAAGCCATTCAATTAATTTTGAATGGCTTTTTTCTTGAAAATATATAGTATTATTTTTTGAAATATCTTGTAGAAACTAAATGTCCACATTCTGTTCTGTGATAGTTTACTGTGGCTTTATATTCCACTTTACCCTCAATTTCTGGGGTTGTTTGTACCATCACAGTGTGTCCTTTAGGAAAGTTACCCACTTTTTTCATTTTACCATTAACTTCTTTATAAATAGGAGTTTTACTTTTTGTAATCACTAATGTGTTTTCATTCTGATTAGCAAAAGTAAAGACTGATGAAAATAAAAAAGCTGCTGTAATAAATAATTTTCTCATGTTTATTATGCTTGTTTTTAGTATATGTGTAGTTATATGTATTATCGGAAAATATCACTAAAAAGTTTAATCAATCATCATAAAAAATGATAATTATAGATTTGTTAAACAAAAAAAGGTCGTATAGTAGTTGTACTATAGACCTTTAACTGCGATGTGTGTATAAGTTTACTTACAGAGCAAAGATTGAATATTTCAATGTTAATTGTAATGACATATTCTTCATCCAATCGTCACTTGTATTGTCGTTGCTATTAATATCTCCACTATTATTAATATCTACCATTCCGTAGTTGGCTCTAAAATCTAAAGATAGAGGCGTGTTAGCAAAGTCATAAGATGCTCCAATAACAAAAGCGAAGTCAACTTTTTTGAAATCTTGTTGATCTGCAATTGATTGCATGTCGTCATTACTTGTTGGTAATCCACTTGCAGTTAAAATCTCTGAGAATACTGGCATGTAATCATTACCACTTTCAGCTCCAGTTAATGTAACATCACCTTTCCATGTCTTTTTATTATTGACTAAAAAGCCAACTTGTCCACCACCAAATAATTTGAAGTTACCATTCTCTCCAAAACCATATTTTAAAACGATAGGTACATTAACATAGTTTAAACGGATATGAGTTTCTCCTGATGCTGAATAATTTAGAGTTTCTGGTAAACCTGTTAATTCGCTAGGGAATTGCAGAGGAATATTTGAATTTTTATAGACTCCTTGTTGTGAATATAAAAGTTCAACACCAAAAGTTAATTTTTCATTGATTGGTAAATCGTATGTAACACCACCTACAAATCCTGGTATTAAACCACCATCAGGATTCTCAACAAGAATACCAGCGTGTGATAAACCACCTTTTACGCCAAGTACGCCTTGGGCATTAATAGTCATGATACTAGCAACTGATAGTAAAAGAATACTTAATAACTTTTTCATATCTTAATTAGGTATATAATAATAAATTAGGCTTATAAAACTTAGTCGAAACGTTTGCGATAACACAAAGGTAGGAGGCTAATTTTTGCTAATTCAAATTAAGATATTAAAAGAAACTTAATGCGTAATTTATTGAAAATTAGATATTTAGTTAAATTATAGTAAACAGTGTTACTTTTGTGTTCACTAATTTTAAATAGCTAATAATTATATTGAATTGTGTGTTGTTTTCAAAATAATATTCTGAACATTTATTTTAACTCAAAATAAGTGAGTGTTTATTCATTATTAGGAAGTTGATTATTTTGGTGTAAGTGAATATGTATTCACGTATTATATAAATCGGTTATTCTCTGTGTTATCTATAAAAGCAGTGATTTTTTTGTTGAATTTTTTAGCGTTTTTCCAGATGTTTCTACTATAAAAACGCCCAAAATTCCAATGCTTACTTTTTAGTTCAATCGGGAAATATCCATGTGCTTCCTTCACAGAAATAAACTGATGATAATTTTCATCATCAGTCATTAATAAACCAATAGGTGTTTCTTTTTCCATTACAGTTAAAGCAGAGAAAGGGAGTAGTTCTAGAACTTCATTATCTTTTAAAATCTCTTCTTTTAAAGTTTTACCAAAGCCCCACTGATCATTAATATAAGAGCTAGGAGTGTACCCATTTTCTGTAACATCTTGTGCGTAGTACAAGAACTTCTTCAATAATTTAGGTCCTTCGTTTTTCACCTCATCTGTATTAAGTTGATGTGAGAGAATACTACTTACAACAAATTCTTTTTTCCTAGCTCTTGTTATAGCAACATTAAGTCTTTTTTCTCCACCTTCTTGACTTAAAGACCCAAACTGTAGATTAATTCTACCTTTTTCTGTTGGGGCATAAGTGATAGACAAAATGATATTATCTCGTTCATCTCCTTGAATATTTTCTATATTTTTTACGATAGTACCTTCTGGCCAATTTACATCAATCCTATCCATAATTTCTTGAATAAGTTCTTGTTGTTTATGGTTAAAAGTGATAATCCCAATGCTCCTTTCTCCTTGGTCAACTAATTTTTTAGCAATTTTTACTACGTGGATTGCTTCTTCTTGGTTAATGCCTTTATTCCATACAGCACCTTCAACTTTAATAAATTCAATTCCATTTTCACGTTTATCCATTTTTTCGAAGTATGGAATAAAGCGAAGTTTATTTTTATAAAAATGTTGATTAGAAAAATCAATCAAATCAAAAGATTGACTTCTGTAGTGTCCAGATAAATAATGTTCTCCTAAGAACTGTTTACCAAGATCTAATAATGAATTGACCTCCAGAGCTGGTTCTAAATCATACTCATCATCTTCTTCCCATTTCGGTTTATATAAATCAAATGGAGGTAGTTGCTGAGAATCTCCCATAATTGCAACTTGGTTTCCTCTATACATTGCAGGAATACCTTTTTCTGCAAAACATTGTGAGGCTTCATCAAAAATAACAAGATCAAAGAAAGGAATTAATGGGAAAATAGCAGAAGCGGCTTCAGGTGACGTTAACCAACAGGGTAATAAATCAAGAATTTCATCCTGAAAATTATGGAAGGTTTTTCTTAATGGCCAAATACTTCTTTTTTTATTAACCTGGTGGTATAAATCTCTATAAGTAACCCTATTATTTAATCTATTGTATTCTACTTTTTCATAAGTACGTTCTTTTAAACGCACTAATGTCATGTCTTTAGCAATAGATCTTTTTTCTAAAATTGCCTCTTGAAGGTTTTCTTCAAGCTGTTCCATAGCGCCATTAGAAACTATACGTAAAATAGGGTGTTTGATTTCTATATGGTAGAGCCAGCTAATATTTAAACTGTTCTCAAAATAATCTAACACCTCTTCAATAGGGTATTTATGTACCCCATCCATATTACCATCAATAATTCTGAGCGCAACCCATTCATGCTGTCCGAATGATTCTTTTAATTTATCAAAGCGACAGATTTCATCAAAATCATCTTCTAAGACCTCCTTAAATTCTTTAATCGGAATCTTATTATTTAGAATGTCTTCAACTTCTAACGGAGAAAGGTATGTTTCCCAATTTGCACGAGTTTTTGGTATTTTATGGATACATTTAAACAAGACATCCATTTTTGTCCATAACTCATCATAACTATAATTATAGAGTTCAATAAACTGAACACTTGATCGTAAAGAAATATAGATTTTACGAGCTTCGATTGCTTTTAAACCAGCTGCAAACCATTTAATCCAAGTAGGTTCTTCTAAATCTGCAGGGAAGTACGACAGCCATCCATACTTACGCATATCATTTTTCTGATGCGTAAGATTCATTCTATTTTCTAATCTATCTCTTAAATCTCTAAGCCCCTTTTTTGTATTTGGGAGATCATTCTTTTCAAGTAAGGTATTGACAAATTTTCGGTGTGAAGAGAATTGCCATTTTAATAATGTGAGCGGGTTGTTTTTTGCATCAATAGATGTTGTTACCCATGAAATAACATCTCCTAGTTCATCATCAGATAGTGTTTTTTCTACTTTAGTACCAGCATTATTAAAAGAACTTAAACATCCTCTTCTGTGGTTTTGCCAGTCTTGAATAGTAGGAACACGACCTCTCTTTTTTATCATCAAATTAAACATTTTGTAGACTTCAGGATCACTGATAATCTCCATGAACTTGTTTACTTGATTTTCTTGTCTCAATATCCAAAGACATTCATCAAAGGATAATTCTACTTGAATATTTTCTTTTATTTCTTCAATAATCTGATCTCTGAATGGAATTATTTCATCAATAATTTCATGCATATGTGTAATGGCACTACTATCAAAATTATTAAATGGAATTCTATCTTTCCATACATAGCCATCTGCATCTAATTTTTCAGCAAACTCAAGGTATGTTTTTAAGCGTTTTCTATAGTTTTTTATTTCTGATAAATCGAACTGTTGGTAGCATCCTTTAAGGTGTGTGTGTGCAGATTTTCTATTGCATTTAAGGTATAATTCTTTTGCTGAAATTCCACATTCTTGGGTGTCGTACAGAGCATCTCTAAAATCATCTAATTGAGAAATTGTACTATCTATTTGCTTTGAACGAAGGGCAAAATTGCGTTCTAGTTGCATTGCCCCAAGGCTATGATTGTCTTCTTTAAATTTGTCTAGAGCATCAATTTGCTCTTTCATTTTATTGTATATATGCCCTCTGTCATATCTGTGGTCATGAACCATTGCACAAAAAGAACCCATAGAAATTTCTTTCATTCTTTTAAATACAACGTCCAGTGCAGCACGTTTTTGAGAGATAACCAATACATTTTTGCCTCTTGTAGTAAAATCTGCAATTAGATTACAAATTAATTGAGATTTACCACTACCAGGAGGTCCTTGAACAACTACTGAATTACCACTTTTTATAGTTTTAACAACCTTCTCCTGAGAGGCATCCATAGGATATGGAGAAAGCAATTCTTCTTCTTGTTGAGATTTACCTACGAAGGTATCTTTTACACCAAGATCTATTAAATGATCTTGAGGAGAACCAAAGAAATCTTCTAAATCTTTTACAGCATAGTTTTCAATCAAATCATCATAATCTGGCATTAAGTAAGAATCTGATTGCGGAAAGATCCCAACTAATGCTTCAGAGAAAAGTTTCATTTCTCCTTCACCATATTGAGTGGTGAAATCTGTTTTAGTTAACTTCTCAAAAGGTTTAACCCACTCTCCAAATGTATCTTGGTTAAAGTTTAATTCTAACTTAGAATTTTCTAATGTATGATATAATTTGGTTAAAAATTCTCTTGAATCTTTAGGGAAATCTTCGAAAGTTAATTCTAGAAAGTCGTCTTTAAAACGGGTATTATTATGATGAGAAATTGCTAATAATAATGTCTTATTAAAAGTAACCTCTGTATTTTCTCTTAATTGTAAGCACCAATTTCCATTTTCAACCACAAGGTTTACCGGAAAAAAAAGTAACGGAGCGCGTAAGTTCCCACCTGTAGCTAACCTACCATGTACAAATGGGTATCCTAAGAATAAATCGTGACGACCTCCTTCTTCTAAAACATACTTTGCAGCTTTAGCTACTCTTCTTAATTGCGTACTAATTTTGTTTGCACTACTATCTCTAGCATCTGCAACAGGACTAATAGGAATATTCTTGTATCCTTTAATTACCTGACGAATTATATCGAAAGAAGGCAAATGCATTAGCTGGTCAAGATCTGCTAAATCTACATATTGACCAGAATAAGCTCTAGGTAAATACAAAGATTTATTTCTTGCAGATAAATTGGCAAGTCTCTTTTGGTAGGTTTTGAGGGTCTTTTGCACTGTTTACTTTTTAATTTTGGTCTTAATCACAGAATCTTTTAAAATAATTGCTAAACAAATAGGTGTATAATAAAAGACTTAATCACCTTTGTGAGAGTAATAGATTCACAATTTCTATCAAGATACACAACGAATAATTAAAATCGTAATGGATTACAGGAAGAAAAACATTATTTATTCGATAATTCTAATTGCCTTCATTGGAATTGTTTGGTCATATAGACAATCACATCAACCAATTAATACTCATTTTCATGTAACAGGAACAACTATGGGTGTGGTTCCTTATAATGTAAAATATATTGATGAAGAAGGTAGACCTTTGGATAATGAAATAATAATAGCTTTAGAAGAATTTAATCAGTCTTTATCAACATATATCCCTTCATCAGAAATATCTAGGTTTAATAAAAATAAGGAGCTGACTTATGAGTCTGTTTATTTCTACCCCGTAATTAAAGAAAGTAAAATAATATATGATGAAACTGGAGGAGCATTCGATCCTACAATTCAACCGTTAGTAAAAGCATGGGGTTTTGGGCCGGGCAAAACACCAACTATAAAACCAGCACAAGTAGACTCTATTTTAGACTATGTAGGTTTTGATCAATACATTTCATTTACAGATAAAGCGGTTACTAAATCTAAAGATGGGGTAGAACTAGATTTTAGTGCAATTGCAAAAGGATACGCTGTAGATGTTGTTGCAGATTTATTACGAGAAAGGAACATCTCTAATTTTATGGTCGAAATTGGTGGAGAAGTAGTTTGCTCTGGTAAAAATGAAAAAGGGAAATTATGGAAAATCGGTATTGATAATCCTCGTTTTTCTGAATCGGGTAAAAATCAAATTTCTATTATAGTAGAGTTAGATAATAAAGCATTGGCAACCTCTGGAAATTATAGAAATTTTTATATTAAAGATGGAAAAAAATATGCACATACATTAGATCCAAGAACGGGTTTTCCTGTACAACATAATCTTTTAAGTGCATCTGTATTTACTCCAAGCTGTATGGCTTCAGATGCTTATGCAACTGCATTTATGGTAGCTGGAGTAGAAAAGTCGATTAAGATAATTGAAAATAACCCTGAGATAGAAGCTATTCTTATTTATGATGATAATGGTGAAATGAAAAATTATATTTCTTCTGGTGCAGAAAAATATATTTATAAGAAATAATAAAAAAAGTAGGATGCATTTATGTGTATCCTACTTTTTGAATTTATAGTTTATAACTGATATCGAATAAATAAGGAATGTGCTTTCTTTGATCCCAAAGTACAATACCACTTAAAATTTCTGTTATTATTGCTAAGAAAAATAGAGAGCCACCATCTCCGTTTACTTCAATTCCAATAACTGTAAGATGCATTAATATAGCACCTGCTATTATACCTAAAGTAAGTCCTGCACCTATCCAAGCAGTTCTAGGAATTAAAATTAAAATACTGGCTATTAACTCCATAATTCCAATACTTACTCTTCCAAAAGGTTCTAACCCAACTTGAGAAAAAATAAAAACACTATCTGGATGAGCAGAGAATTTAAAACGTAATGTCTGAACTAAAATAATCGCAATTAATATTCTGATTGTAATGATAATATACTTTTTCATTCTATAGTTTTTTAGGTTGTATTTCTAATTTCTACTACAAATTAAACGCATTATTACTTCTCCATATGTGAAGCGCATCACATTGAATAAAAAATATCAATTTAACTTTTTTAAAGAATTTCAAAATATGCGTTAATGAATACATCTTTTTCAAAAAAAGCCTCGTAAAGTAATTTAGATTACACTCACTACCATATCATCTCAATATTATGATAGCATTACGTCAAAACTTTAGAAAAGTATTCTTTTGGTTTAAACTCACTGTAACTTTAACATCGAGTTCAGTAATTGCTTCAGCTGAAAAAGTTGAAGAAGCTGATTTTTTTGTTATCGAAATTTACGAGTCAGTTACAGATTTTGTTATGAACTAATCTAGTTCATTCCACCAATTTGTGTGTTTATCTTCTTCTCCAAGAGTTACAACCTCTCCAATTTTAGGAGTAAAAAACTTTATATTTTTCTTCTTCGCTTCAATAATAAACCGCTCAATGGGTTCTTTCCATGGGTGAAGTGCAAGAACAAAACCTCCCCAATGTACTGGTAGTGCATTTTTTACTTTTGCATCTATAGCTGCTTGTACACTTTCTTCTGGATACATATGTATACTGTGCCAATTCTCGTTGTATTGACCGTTCTCCATAAACCCCCAATCAAAAGGACCTAGTTTATCACCAATTTCTTTAAAGTGATCTCCATAGCCACCATCTCCACTCCAATAAATTCTAGTAGTAGCGGTAATAAAAGCCCATCCTCCCCAAAGCGATTTAGCTCTATCTGTTAGACCTCTTCCAGAAAAATGTCTAGAAGGTGTGTATGTAATTTCAATACCTTCAAAAAGTGTCTTATCCCACCAATCCATTTCAGTGATTAGGTCAGCGTTTACTCCCCATTTAATCAAATGTCTTTTAGAGCCTAGGCCAACTATATATTTTCTAACCTTAGGTTTTAACTTTGTTATACTCGCTAAATCAAGGTGGTCATAATGGTCATGGGTTAACATTAATACATCAATCTCTGGTAACTGATCAATAACATCTAAACTATTTTCACTAAACCTTTTTGTTGTAACAGGACCTATTGGAGATGCATCTGGACCTAACATAGGGTCTATTAAAATAGTAGTTCCTTCAATTTGTAACAAAGCACAAGAATGGCCATACCAAACACATTTAGGAATATCTGGAGAGCTTTCAAATAGATTTTTATCTAAAGGAACTATAGGTAAACTTTTCTTCGGAGCTCTTGCAGCTCGGTTAGTAAGTTGAGCTTTTAGTAAACCCGGAATAGTTTTTAAGTTGATATTCATTGTTGTCAACTCAAGGTTTTCAAACTTTCCATCTTTCCAATTTTTTGATTTTTCTAATTTCTTTTCTTCGTTATCAGAAAAAGGACCGCCAAATTGATGGCTAAATAAATGGAGCATAACTTTATTATATGATTAAATTGAGTAAGTAAAACCGGTTAAACGTTCAGAGGCATCCCAAAGTAATTTGGAAATATCAGTTCTATGGGAATATTTAGTAGATGAAACTTTTTTAGGCTTATGCCCTTTTATTTCATTAAAACCATCAGGTCCTGTATAATCACCACTTTTAATATCTTCTCCTAAAGCAGCGTAAACAGTTGGCAAAGCACCCATTTCTGGAGTATTAAAAAAGCCACCAAATAATGTTTCAACAATAGTGTATAAAAACTTAGGAACATGTTGCCCTAAATTGGTGGTTGCGCCTCCTGGATGAGCAGCTACAGAAATTACATGGCTTCCACTTTTTTCAAGTCTTCTTTTTAGTTCGTAGGCAAACATTAAACAGGCTAATTTACTTTGGCTATATGCACCAAATTTAGAATAACCGTTCTCTGCATTGAGATTATTTAAATCAATTTTTCCGTTCTTATGTGCCATACTACTTAAAGAAACTATTCTAGCACCTTCCGTTTTTTCTAACAGAGGTAGAAGTAAGCCCGTTAATTCAAAATGGCTAAAATAATTTACGCCCATCTGACTTTCAAAGCCATCTTCAGTTTTAGCAAATGGAGGAACCATTATACCCGCATTATTGATAAGTAAGTCTAACCTATCAAATTGCTCTTTATACGCACTTGCAAAATTTCTTACAGATTGTAAAGAATTTAAATCTAATTTCATCACAATAATCTCAGCACCCGGCACAGTTTTAACTATTTCCTGTTTTGCCTTTTCAGCTTTTTCAATATTTCTACAAGCCATCACCACCTTAATATCTTTTTTTACAAAAAACTTAGTGGTTTCGTATCCCAAGCCAATATTGGCACCTGTAATAATTGCAATCCGACCTTTTTGTGAGGGAATAGTATTGAAATTGAACGTATTCATTTTATTAATTTAATATGGAAGTGTACTTAAAGTGATTGATAACACTACATTAAGTTATGAATTAAAGATGATTAATTGAAAGTATGTTAACGAAGGTATCATTTTCCTCTACTTTTGGGTTATATAAGAAGAACACTTTGGCAGCCGGTCAAAACCAGTCATCTGATGAAAAACTAGACCTTAATTGTTTAAAACGGTGATTTTTACGCTTAAAGATTTCTTTTTGAAGTCTGATTTTGATCATTTTTTTAATCGATTAATAAATCTAGTTTGCGACTGCAAAATTTAAAATTCAAAATAATCTATTAAAAATAGTTTAAAATTATGAAAACGATCGATTCTTATAACTTCGAAGGAAAAAAAGCTGTAGTACGTGTAGATTTAAACGTGCCGTTAAATCCTGATTTTTCAATCCGTGATTTTACTCGTATTAATGCAGTTATTCCTACGGTAAAGAAGATCATTGCAGACGGTGGTTCAGCTATCTTGATGTCACATATGGGGCGTCCGAAAGATGGTTTTGAAGAAAAATTCTCTTTAAAACACCTTGTTGCTACACTTTCTGAAAAATTAGGTGTTGAAGTGAAATTTGGAGGAGATCCTATTGGTGCTGAAGCAGATGCTATGGCAGCAGATCTTAAGCCAGGTGAAGTAATGCTTTTAGATAACCTTCGTTTCTACAAAGAAGAAAAGAAAGGTGATGAAGCATTTGCTGAAAAATTAGCTTCAAGAGGAGATGTTTGGGTAATGGATGCTTTTGGTACTGCACATAGAGCGCATGCTTCTACAGCAGTTATCGCTAAATTCATGAAAGATAAAGTTTCTGGTTATGTAATGGCAGCGGAAATATTAAACGCTAAGAAAATTACAGAAAATCCTCAACGTCCTTTCACTGCAATTATGGGTGGTGCTAAGGTTTCTGATAAAATCTTATTAATTGAGCGTATCATGGATGTTGCTGATAATATTATTATCGGTGGTGGTATGGCATATACATTCTTTAAAGCACAAGGAGGTACTATTGGTAACTCTTTATGTGAAGAAGAAAAATTAGATCTTGCTCTAGAATTAATCGAAAAGGCAAAAGCTAAAGGAGTTAATTTATTATTACCAGTCGATTCTATTTGTGGTGATAAATTTGGTGAAGATGCAACTGTTGCTTCTTACGATTCTAATGCAATTGCAGACGGTTACATGGGTCTTGATATTGGACCAAAAGCATCTGCTGAATTCTCTAAAGTAATTAAAGAATCTAAGTCAGTTCTTTGGAACGGACCAATGGGTGTTTCTGAATGGGCTAACTTTGCAGCTGGTACTACAGCGGTTGCAACTGCTGTTGCTGAAGCAACTGAAGGCGGTGCATTCTCATTAATCGGTGGTGGTGATTCTGCTGCAGCGGTTAATACTCTAGGGTTTGGAGACAGAGTATCATACATCTCTACAGGTGGTGGTGCAATGTTAGAATTAATGGAAGGAAAAGTTCTTCCAGGTATTGCAGCTTTAGAAGACTAATTTAGTCTGATTTAGATATATAAAAACTCCCTACATTGTTTACAGTGTAGGGAGTTTTTCTTTTTTAAAAGGATGATATTTTTACTGCTGATAAAGTAGGAAGTTCTAGTCTATCATTATCTATTTTGAACCCATTTCTTAAATAGAAGTTTATTGGGGATAAATATTTTTTACCATCTGATTTATAATACCTATCATGATCAATTACCCAACCATTTAAGCTACCAAAATTTTGTTTCCCTAACGCTAAAAGTTTTGAGCCAATACGTTGATGTTGATAAAAACTATTTACAATTGTAGCAAACCAAGTTTGACCTTCTCTCTCAAAACAGAAAAACCAACCTACTATTTGATTACCATAATTTTTTACCAAAATATGTTGTTTACTTTCTAAATTGTTAAGGTATACATCAAGAGCATCTGTATTCTCAAAAGCCAATTGCATAGGATATTCTTTATTCCAGAGTTTACAAATAGTTTCTTTGTCAAACTCAGATAGCTCAGATTGAATATTGATAGTAAAATCATTCCACTCCATAATAATCTCTTTTCATATTTATCCCTTTTCTATAAAAGTAGCTAATATAAGAAGCTTATTTTTTAAGTAAAGAAAAGTAGTGTATTACAGTAAATTTATTCCATTTACTAAATAAGCAGATTGTTAATATTGACAATTATTGTGATTTACTACTATTAATAATTTATAGCTTTATAAAACAATAAATAGCTTGAAAATACATAGAGTTGGTTAATAAGTATTTTTATGGTGAGTAAATCCGACATATTCCCGTTAAAATATTTTAAGTTGAGAAACTGTAATTCAATTATATACGTACTTTATGTATATATTTAAACAAAATTAGTGATGAAGACATTTATAAGAACACATGATGAAAAAAGGACTCCATATTGGTGGATGTCTGCTCTTACAGGGGTTTCTTATATTCTTATAGGAGCACTTCTTTTGATTATTCCTTTTGGGTCAAATTTTCAATTAACGGAATTCTTTGCAACAGTATTATTAATAAGTGCGTTGTTTGAAATAAATTTTATCATCTCAAATAAATCAAAAATATTTAGTTGGGGTTTTAATCTTATCAATACAGTTTATGATTTATTAATGAGTGCTATATTAGTGTTTAGTAATGAATTAGGTAGATATTTTATTATATACTTTTCTGGGTTTTGGTTGTTATCAAAATCTATAAGTTCATTAAACCTTGGACTTCACTTAAAGAAAACATCATTTCTAAAAGTTATGTCAATTTTAACGAGTATTGTAGCATTAGTATGTTCAATGTTCTTAATAATTAATGAATTATTTTCTTTCCTAGAAATTAGAGGAATTATAGGTGTAGGTTTATTATCGATGGGTTTAAGCAGGCTGTTTGATTTTAAACTACAAGATAAAGAAAGATACTAAATTGAGAGTCATATTTACAACAAGTAAGTATGACTTTTTTTGTTATTAAGAAATAAAAACCATTTCCATTTAATCAAAAAGTAGGATACTTTAAATAAAAAATTGTTTGTTTTTATGTTATATGTGTATAAATCATCATATTTACATTTAAACAAACTTGACTACTATTATTAGAAAAGTTTAACAACGACTGGTTTATAAAAAACGACTTACCTACTCACTATGTATTCTATTAATATATTAATTGTCGATGACCATATATTATTTAGTATGGGCATTGAACAACTAATAAAAAAACACTTTACCGCCGAAGTACAATCTATTTCCAATCCTGAAGAGGCATTAAAACTTCCATTAGGGATATTTGATATCATTTTAATTGATATGGAAATGCCACAGATGAAAGGTTTTGAATTTATTGAAAGGGCTCAGAAAAAACTTATAGGTAGATCTACCAAGTTTCTTATTGTAACTATGCACGATAAACCCTCTATTATTAAAAAAACAATAGAGCAGAAAATAAATGGTTACATTCTTAAAGATGATAATGCAAAAGAGTTTGTAAAGGCAATTGATTATCTACAAAATAATGGAACATATTTTTCTAAAAGAATTAAAAGTATCCTAGAATTTTCTACTGCAGAGAATGAAGTTTTTCTATCGCCAAGAGAAGAAGATATTTTAAAGCTGGTAGCCAAGGGTAGAAGTAATGCTGATATTGCCGACGAGCTTTTTATCAGTACAGAAACGGTTAAAACACACAATAGAAATATTAAATCAAAATTGAATATTGAAAATAGAGCAGATTTAGTAAAATATGCCATCGATAATTTATTAGTCTAGATTTTTAGATAAACTATTTTGTATTTCTTTTAATGATATCTATTTTTAGTCCTTGACGTTATTATTCAATAAGCAACCAAGTAACTATCATAAACTATCTATGCTTTTCTATTGTCGTTTATTAATTCTTGTATTACTATTCTATTCCAATTATTCTTTTGGTTTTTTAATTACAGCTGACAGTCAGCAGGTTATAAATTGTACAGAAGAGGTGCAAATTTATGCAGATGAAGCCCCTTTAATAATTAATGAGATTCCATATTTCCCAAATTTATGGATTAACCAATCAATTAGTGGTTTATCAAACGGTCCTTTTAATAAAGGGAAGTGGTGTAAATTAACGATAGAAAGTAGTGTAGCGGTTGATAAAATTCTTTGTTTCAAATATACTCTCATTCCAGTTTTTAAATTATGGATAGAATCAAATAAAAAGGATTTAGAAATCATTAATGCGGGCACAAAATCCGACTTCCACCAAGAAGAAAATAATTATAATTTTAGAGGGTATTCTATTCCTTTGAGTTTTGAGGCTGGAGAAAAAAAAGAAGTATATTATTTTATGAATGGTGAAGGTTGGCCTACACATACTGACATATTTTTATATGAAAGTAAAACCTTCAATAACAATGTACATAATGAGCGAGAAGTAATAAATACTTTACGAATTATAGTTTTAGTTTTCCTAACCTTGGGGTTAATAATTGGCATTTTCACAAAGAAAAAAGTATTTATATATTATGCCATATCGTTTTATGGAGGATTACTTTTTGCTGAAAGTGAATTAGGTTTCTTCTTAAAATATATACCCATAGAATTAGAACAATTAAATTATGTAATTAGGCATATTGCTAACATGGTATACGTTACATTTCTAATGTATTTCTATTATTACATTTCAGATAAAGACCAAAGCTTTAGAAAAGTATTAATTTGGATAACACCAGGAATTTTTACTTATACAATTATTACAACACTGCTACTAGTATATATATCTAATTACATTGTTGTAGCTTCTATTTTTACAAGTATTGTTCTTTTATCATGGATTAGTTTTGGATTGTGCTTTTATGTATTATTAAAACAATGGAATAAAAATAATAGGCTTGCAAAATATACATTCATCGTTTTTATTTCTAGGCTTTTTGTAATTGCAATCTTTGTTTCTTTACCTCATATGGGAATAATAGAGAGGTCTAACTTTACAGATTACCTTTATTATATTTTTATTACATATGAGTCGCTGTCTTATTTTGCACTTTTAATTAATCATTTATTAAAAGTATATGAAGAACATAATTCATTATTAATATCTCAAAAAAATTACGAAAAAGAATATTCCCAAGCAATACTAAGAGGGCAAGAAGAAGAAAGAAATAGAATAGGCAGAGAATTGCATGACTATGTAGGAGGCAATCTTGCCTTAGTAAACAAATCGGATGATTTAGGAGATAGAGAAATTAAAGAAATTATTTCAAAAACGATAAAAGTAGTCCGAGATATGAGTCATGGATTGATATCTCCTACACTAAATTCTATTAATTTTAAAGAAGCTATATTGGATTTAGGAACTAGGTATAATAATGGAAATATGCGTGTGTACCTGCAGTTTCACTCATGGCCAGAAAGTGATAAATCAGAAAACTTAAACCATTGTTATAGGATAACACAAGAGTTGCTTACAAACGCTAAGAAGCATAGTAATGCAACATCAATCTATTTGCAGTTTTTTGGAGAAAAGAATTCGACTATAGGACGTGTCATATACGAAGACAACGGAATAGGTTTTGACATGAAAAAAATAAATGAAGGAATTGGCCTGAAAAACATTAAGTACCGTTCGAATGCAATTGGAGGAGACATTACAATAGAGTCTTCTGTTTATGGAACATTTATCCGGATCGAAGATATTAATTTGTGAAAAAAAGGTTACTACTTTAATTAAGTAATAACCTTTCTTTGAGTAAGCCTAAATTAAGATTTTAGTATTATCTTCTTCTTGCTTTACTTCTATTATTACTACCACTACCATTGCCACCACCAGAAGAATTATTTCTACTTTTCTTAGGAGCACCTTTTGGTTTACCTCTTTGACCTTGTTTTTGTTTCTTGGCGGTAGATTTAGCAATGTCACTTTCTTTTTCTTGCATAGGAAAAGAATGATCTCTTACTTCTGGTATTCTTTTACCAATTAATTTTTCGATAGCCTTAACATCTTTAAGTTCAGAACCATCTGCAAATGTATAAGCTACGCCTTCTTCACCAGCACGCCCAGATCTACCAATTCTATGTACATAAGTTTCTGGAGTATCAGAAACCTCGAAATTGATTACAAATTTTAATTGGCTAATATCTATTCCTCTAGCTGCAATATCAGTAGCTACAAGTACTCTAATTTTTTTGTCTTTAAAGTTAGATAACGCTCTTTGTCTTGCAGTCTGCGATTTGTTACCGTGAATTGCTTCAGCTTTTATTCCTTTATCACTTAAAGTACCAGCAATATGGTTTGCACCTCTTTTAGTACGAGTAAATATTAGAATTGAATCCATAGCTTCGTCTTCTAACACTTTAAGCAGTAAATTTTTCTTATTACGCTTATCAACATAATAAATAAACTGATCAATAGTTTCTGCAGTTGAAGAAACCGGAGTAACCTCTACTTTTTTAGGGTTTGTAAGAATCCTGTTAGAGATTTGTACAATACTATCTGGCATAGTTGCAGAGAAAAATAATGATTGTCTTTTTTCAGGAAGAACTTTCAATATTTTTTTTATGTCATGGATAAAACCCATATCTAACATTCTGTCAGCTTCATCTAGAACAAAAATTTCTAAATGTGACAGTGATATAAATTTTTGTTGCATTAAATCTAATAAACGACCAGGGGTAGCTATTAGAACGTCAACACCTTGTTTTAATTTTTTTACTTGTTTTTCTTGAGATACACCACCAAAAATAACAAGCTGCTTTAAATTATTATTCTCATTATACTCACTAAAGCTTTCTCCAATTTGTAAAGCTAATTCTCTAGTAGGAGTTAAAATTAAAGTTCTAATTTTATTTCCCTTTTTAGGATTCTGAGAAAGACGCTGAATAATTGGGATACAGAAAGCGGCAGTTTTACCCGTTCCTGTTTGTGCACATCCTTGTAAATCACGACCTTCTAAAATAAAAGGAATAGATTTTTCTTGAATAGGAGTTGGTGTTGTATATCCACGAGTTTCAAGTGCTTCAAGGATAGATGGCATTACGCCAAGGGATTCAAATGTCATATAATGATTATAAAAGTTACTTATGAAAGACAAAGCTAATAGGTATTAATGAATAAATTTCAGATTTATTGAAAACATATTCAATTCATTAATACCTATTGGGAAGATATTGTACTTATAGAGACTATTTGATTAAAAATCAAAATGATATGCAAGAAAAAAGCTGTCGAAATGTTCGACAGCCTTTCATTATGATGTGTGACTACTTATACAATTTTGAAGGCAAGATCAATTTCTGATCTTACGACATTTTAAAAATACTCTTAATAATCTGTAGGGAAATAAATAATACAGGAATGTATTATTCTGTCTAAACATTAATGAGAAAATATAATCTCGAGATGTATTGATTAGTTAAATTTATGCCCGTTAGATATATGTTTATTAGAGAGTTTTTAAATTAGTTTAGAAATAAGATTTTAACTTATTTCTATTTTCAATACTATAATTCCAATTATAATGGTTGAAATTACTATTGCAAATCTATACTATTTTTTCTTGAAACCCAATAGAAAACCATTTGAATCTAAATTACAAGGTAATAACTGACATTTCGACAGATTAAACTGACAAAAAAACTATTTTTTCGGTATGGTATGCAATTTGGAAATAGTGATGAAGCTGAATTGGTAGAATATATCAATTAGCTTTTAAAAGTAATTTATTAAACTAAATATAGATAAAATGGCGTCAAAAGGTTCTATTTCAGTGAATACTGAAAATATCTTTCCGATAATTAAAAAATTCTTGTATTCTGATCACGATATATTTTTACGTGAATTAGTAGCAAACGCAGTAGATGCAACACAGAAACTTCAAAAGTTAGCATCTATGGGAGAGTTCAACGGAGAATTAGGTGATCTAACAATCCAAGTTGATGTAGATAAAGAAGCAAAAACAATCTCTATTACTGACAGAGGTCTTGGTATGACCGAAGAAGAGGTTGAAAAATATATTAATCAAGTAGCATTTTCTGGAGCAACAGAATTTGTTGAGAAATTTAAAGATGTAGATACATCAACTATCATTGGTAAATTCGGTTTAGGTTTCTATTCTGCATTTATGGTTGCTGATAATGTTGATGTTATCACTAAATCTTTTAAAGATGAACCAGCTGTTAAATGGGAATGTGATGGCTCTACAACTTACGAAATCACTCCATCTGACAAAACTGAAAGAGGAACTACTATTGTTCTTCATGTAAACGAAGATTCTGAAGAATTTGTAGACGAGCAACGTTTACGTCAGATCTTAGATCGTTACTCTAAATTTATGCCTATTCCAATTCAAGTAGGTGTTGATAAGAGAACAGAAAAAGAAGGTGAAGGCGATGATGCTAAAGATGTGGAAATTGTAGAACCACATATCATCAATAAAAACGAACCTTTATGGACTAAAGATCCTAAAACATTAACAGATGAGGACTACTTAAACTTCTACAAGGAGTTGTACCCAATGTCTGAAGAGCCTTTATTCTGGATTCACTTAAATGTAGATTATCCATTCGAATTAACTGGTATTCTTTACTTCCCTAAAGTAAGCGAAGATATCACTCCTCATAAAGATAAAATTCAATTGTACTCTCGTCAGGTATTTATTACTGACAATGTAGAGGAAATCATGCCTGAGTTTTTACGCTTAATGCATGGTGTAATTGATTCTCCAGATATTCCATTGAACGTTTCTCGTTCTTACTTACAATCTGATGCTAACGTTAAGAAAATTTCTAGCTACGTTACACGTAAAGTAAGTGATAGATTGAGCAGCTTGTTCAAAAACGATCGTGAGAACTATGAGAAGAAATGGGAAAGCATTGGTCTATTCGTAAAATACGGAATGATGACTGATGACAAGTTCTTTGATAAAGCGAAAAAATTCTGTCTATTTGAAAACATCGATGGAAAGAAATTTACGCTTGAAGAATACAAAGAGCACATTGCTTCTAACCAAGTTGATAAGGATGGTAAATCAGTATTCTTATATGCTTCGGATCAAGGTACACAAGATACTTACATCCAAGCAGCTAAGAAAAAAGGTTATGATGTCTTGAAAATGGACACTATGATTGATAATCACTTTGTTAGCAACACTGAGCATAAGTTCGAAAATGTTACAATGAAGCGTATCGATTCTGATACTGTAAACAACTTGATTGAAACAGATGAGAAAAATGAGTCAGTTTTAACAGAAGATGAAACTAAGAATTTAGTAGATATCTTTAAAAGAGCATTAAACAACGACAAATTAGAGCCTAAAGTTGAAGCTATGACAGCTGATGAACTTCCGGTAATGATTACTAAGCCTGAGTTTATGCGTAGAATGGAAGAAATGTCAGCTATGCAAGGTGGCATGGGTGGTATGTTCGGAGGTTTCCCTGGCGGAGATACTGTAACTATTAACGGTAACAGTGAACTTGTAGGAAGAATCTTGAAAGAAGAAAATACAGATGCTCAAGATAAATTGGTAAAACATGCTTACGATTTAGCAAAACTATCTCAAGGTAACTTGAAAGGTGCTGATCTTACTGCATTTATAAACCGTTCTTTAGATATCATCTAGTATAGCAATATACAAATGATTATGAAAGGTCGATAGGTTTTAACTTATCGGCCTTTTTTTTGCATCTAATATTTTAGGAAAAATAGACACATAGTAAGGAATTATATCCTATAGTTTTAGAAATCCATTTAGCATCTTTACATTGAACATTAATTTTATAAATACACTCATTATGAAAAAGAAATTAATCCTCCCAGTTTTAGGGGCAATCATCACATTAGTATTAGCAAGTTTTACATTTTTACCAACTAATGATAAAGAGCTATATACTTTTAAAGATTTGAACGGTAAAGAAGTAGACTTTACACAATTTGAAGGTAAATACGTTTACATAGATGTTTGGGCATCTTGGTGTGGACCTTGTTTAAGAGAGATTCCTTCTTTACAAAGTTTAGAGAAAAAACACCATGGTAAAGATGTAGTTTTTGTGAGTTTATCTGTTGATCAAGATACAGAAGCATGGAAAAAAATGGTGACTAAAAAAGCATTAGAAGGTAATCAATTTCACTTTGCAGACAATAATAATTTTGTTCAAAAGTTCAATATTCAATCTATACCTAGATTTATTTTATTAGATAAAAAAGGTAAAGTAAAAGAGGCTGATGCTCCAAGACCATCAAGCCCAGAAATTGAAACGTTATTTGAAAAATTAGGGATTTAGTAATCAAAATGAAGCTGTATTTTAATAGATACAGCTTTTTTTATTTTATAAATAGGAATGGTTATTCAAAAAGAAATTCAACTAAAGCCTTACTCAAGAGGTTATCATATTATTACAGAGGAAGTATTTTCTAAAATCCCAGAAATTAAAGGGTATACGGGTATTTTACAGGTGTTTATAAAACATACTTCTGCATCACTTACTATAAACGAAAATGCAGACCCATCTGTAAGAACAGATTTTGAAAGTCATTTTAATAGAGTACACCCAGAAAATGCTCCTTATTATGAACATACCTATGAAGGCGCAGATGATATGCCTGCTCATTTAAAAACAGCAACTCTAGGCACATCAGTTTCTATTCCAATTAGTAATGGGAGACCTCTACTAGGTACTTGGCAAGGTATATACCTAGGTGAGCATAGAAATAGAGGAGGAGCAAGGTCTCTAGTAATTACATTTATTGGTGAGTAGATTTTTTACGTTGCTTGTACTCTTTCCTTTCATCTGGAGGCAACTGTGCATAAGAACCTATTACAGAGGTTGTAGCTCCAGATAAGATAGTATGTATTAGATAATGGATTGGAGATTTATAGGTCACTCTCTTAAAATATAAAGGGGCATGTCTAGCTCTTTTATCATCCCAATTATTTTTATAAGCAACAATATTATTAGCAGCAAAACCAGCTAAAGATTCTACAAAACTAACTTTCATGTCATTTTTACCGGTTACTTTCAGTTTTAAATCATTGTAAAAGAAATCTAAATTACCTCTGCCAATATCATTATTTAGCGTTAAATTAAAATTTATTTTTTTCGAATACCCTCTCTGAAATAGAACACCTAGATTGTTATGAGTAAAAGTATTTAATGCAACAAGAGGAAATTTTGATATGTGACCATCTGCTTTTAAAAACCAATTGGAGGTAGTATCTAAAGAGATAGATGATTTTAAATAAGCTGGGTACTTGCCTAGGAAATTAAATTTTAAATCAATATCGATTGGAGAATTACTGGTTGAATTAATATTATGAATACTACCATCAATTTTAGTTAAGCGAAGTATACCAGGGTGGTCTGCATCTTTACTTTTCTCTCTATAAGAAATTGCACTTTGATTTATATTGATAGTGTCAATTTGTATATCAATTTTCATTCTCTTGAGTAGTCTATTGGGCAATTCCTTATATTTTGAAGTATCTTCTTTATAATTTTTATCTCTGTAGATATCGTAGTTTAATTGATGTACAGAAATTTTATTCAGTGCAATCATATCTTTATTAAAAAGATGTTTGGTTTTAAAACCAGATCCCTTTAGCTCCTCAATTTCTAATGTCATTTTATCAGTTTGGTTACCTGATATATCAAAGAATACTTTGTCTGAATAAAGAGGATGTAGTTTAAACTTAGAGAGTGTAATAAAATCATTTTGATTATTAATCACTAGACTATCAAATTTATACCCATATAGACTGCCATCTTTTCGCATAAATGTAGGCCCACAAGAGAACAAAAAGGTTTTAATATTGATAATCTTATTGATATTATTTTCATCAAGATTAAATTCAATTCCTTCAATTAAAAAATTCTGTTCGGAGTGAAATATATGTTTATGCTGATTGTTTTTATCTACAGCATATCCATTAAATTCTGTATTAGTAATTTCTATAGATGATATACCAATAGTAGATAATCTCTTACTTAGAACATCAAATTTAGGGATAGGAGAGTGCTTTGTAGTCGTCTTTTTAGTAGTTCCTTTTTTAGCTTGATAAGCCCAAAAATATTGAATATTGGGATGTATTATTCTTATGTGCTCAAGGTTTACTTCTCCTAAAATAGCACTAGTAAAGATATTCTTGAATTGAATACTAAGTGTATCAACAGAGCCATTGATCCAATTATTATTATTATCAGTAATATTAGGAATAATAGTAATTCCAATTGCTTTAATTTTACTTGCTGACCAATTGATATCAAAATCTTGAAAATTGACAAAATATCCTTTGCCTTTCTTTCCTATTGCAATCTCCTTTAAAGTATCTGTAGCTAATTTTTCTAATCTATAAGTACCAAACCTAATAGCTAAAAATATAACAATAGGTAATAGTACTAGGGTAAGAGAACCAATGATAATATTCTTTTTAGTATGGGATATATTCATATAAATGGGTATTAGGTGATATATAAAAATAATAAAAAAAACCTTTGAATAATTATTTATCCAAAGGTTCTTTAAAAGAAATAGTATTCTTTTTTTACTTAAATATATGCAATACTGCAATTAAAGATACTACAGAAGCACAACACCAAAGTATAATACCTTGGTACATTGGTTTAGTACCTACATGTTTCACGCTATCTAAATCTAATGTACAACCAATTGTAAATAATGATAATGCCAAACCTTTATGAGCAATAAAATTACAGAAAGGAGCAATTACATGCGTACTAGGAAAGTATGAATTGATGAGCATCGCAATCACAAAACCTAAAATAAATGTAGGCATTGTTTTAAAATTAATTTTACCAGATTGACTAAAGGCTGCAATTAATGAGATTGGAACAATCCATAAAGCTCTTGTTAATTTAACTGTTGTCGCAATTTTTAATGCTTCTTCTCCATAGGCTTGTGCAGCACCCACTACAGCACTAGTATCATGAATAGCCAATGCTGCCCACCAACCAAATTGGTTTTGCGACATATCTAAATAGTTACCAACTATAGGGAAGAGAACTAATGCCACAGCGTTTAAAATAAAGACTGTTCCCATAGCTACAGAAATCTGTCTTTCGTCTGCTTTTAATGCTGGAGCCATTGCAGCAATAGCACTACCACCACATATTGCAGTACCAGAAGCGATAAGTCTATAAATTGTTTTATCTAGCCCAAACTTTCTACCTAAAATTCCTCCTAGAGTTAAAGTTAAAGCAATACTTGTAAAGGTAATTAAAGATCCTTCAGAACCTGTTTTTATAGCATCAGTAGCGTTTAAGCCAAAACCTAAAAAGACTACAGACCATTTTAAAAGACTACTACTAATTTTTTTATTTAATTGTTGGTTGGGTAATTTAAAGAAAATAGCAAAGAAAATACCGCTAAATAATGCAGCAGCTGTAGATACCCAAGGAGTTAATGTTAGTAAGGCTAAAGTTATATAAACAACTTTATTTATAGTTGGATTAGATTTAATATTTTGAATCGATATATTATTCATAAATTTTAATTTTTGATTGTATACAAATGTGATCAAAAATTAGATGAATAATGATTCATAAAAGTAATATACTATTACCTTTTGTTATAATGAAGCATAGTATAGTCCATAAATTTGTTACCTAAGCCTATAGAGCCACCTTCTCTTATAACAAAATGCAATTTTCTGTTCATCTCAAAATTTTCAATATCTATTATTTGAAGTTGGTCTCTATTCAATTCATCAAGAATAGAGTAAATAGATAAAATAGCATAGTTAGGAGAAGATGCGATGTAGCGTTTAATACTTTCAGTAGTGTCTAATTCAATAATTATATTTAAATCATTAATAGAAAGAGCTTCATCTTTTAAAGCATATTCAATAATTTTCCTTGTTCCACTTCCTTGTTCTCTCATAACTATTGGTTTAGAGAAAATATCTTTAAGCTCTATTGTTTGTAGCTTATTAAACTTTGATGATGCAACTAATACTAGTTCATCGTTCAAAAATGGAATATATTTTAACCCTCCTCTATGTGGAGAACCTTCAATCATTCCAATATCTATTTTATCTTCTATAAGCCAGTTTTCAATAGCTTCTGTATTTCCACTTTTGATTTCAACTTTGGCATCTTTTACTTTTTGTTGAAATTCCGCAATCACACTAGGTATAATATATTGAGCAATTGTAGTACTAGCCCCAATACGAATTGTACCCCCTTGATGATCTTTTAAAGCATCCATTTCAAAAGTTAGTTGCCTTTCTAAGCTGAAAATCTTTTCGCAGTAAGCTTTTAATATTTCACCAGCTTGTGTTAAATGGATAATAACCCCCTTTCTTTCAAGTAATGGGAGTTGATACTCTTCTTCTAAAGCTCTAACATGTTTAGTAACAGCAGGTTGTGAAATACCGAGTACTTCAGAAGCTTTTGTAAAACTCTGACGTTGAACGACTTCGTAGAAAACATGTAATCTAAAATGTGATTTCATTTTTTGCTTTAGGTTTGATTTTTCACTAAATTAATAGACGGAATGAATTAAATATACACTAGATGTGTATTAGTTGCTAACATTTTTCCACTATTAATAATCCAAAAAACGATACAGTATTAAAAAGTATGATAATTATCAGCAATTCATGATGATGAAGATTTCGATAATTAGAAGCATTTATTACTAAATTATGATATAATAATATACCTGTATCCAATAAACTACCACCATGTCACTATCAATAACTAAAAGGCCTGTTATCCTTTATGACAGTTCTTGTCCGAAACAAAGTAAATTTGCAAAAGATGTAAATTTAAAAATTGCAGATCTCAGAGAAATAGAAGTAAATGCTTGTCCAATATCGGAACGATTACTTGTCGGCATTCTAGAAAAAATGAGAGTAAAACCATCGTCTGTATTGATTAATGAGAAATCACCTTGGTATAGATGCTTTTCTGATGATTTTAATGAAATGAATGATGTTGTTCTAGTAAGAACATTAGTAGATTTTCCATCATTATTAAAAACACCAATTGTAATACTTGATGAACAGGTATTTGTGGATCCGAAAGAAGAGTATCTACCTGTTGAAGAATTAGCCTACTAATTTCTTTAGAAATATAAGAAAAGGTATTATCTATACATTTATTAAAAATAAATATATGATAGTACCTTTTTTGTCTTTAGATAGTATCCATGCCTCAATTAAACAGGAAGTATTATCTGCAATTGAAGAAGTTTATTCTGCTAATAGTTTTATTTTAGGAGAGGAGCTAAATACGTTTGAGAAGCAATACGCTAAAGCAACAGAAGTAAACTATTGTGTAGGTGTAGGAAATGGGCTAGATGCTCTGAAAATTGCATTATTAGCACTTGATATTAATGAAGGAGATGAGGTAATTATTACTGCAAATACATTTTTTGCCACGTTACAAGCTGTGGTATTAGTTGGTGCAAAACCTGTTCTTGTAGATGTAAATCAAAAAGATGGTTTAATAAATTGTGAATTATTAGAAAAGAGTATTACAGCAAAGACAAAAGCAATTATACCAGTTCATATGTATGGTAATGTTGTGGATTTATCATCAATATTAAAAATGATTGAAGGGAAAGAAATTTATCTTATTGAAGATAACGCCCAAGCTCATTTAGCAACTTATAATAAACAATTTACGGGTAGTTTTGGTCATCTTAATGCAACAAGCTTTTACCCAGGTAAGAATCTAGGAGCACTTGGTGATGGGGGTGCAATAACTACAAATAATCAATTGTTAGCAGATAAATGTAAAGCAATTAGAAATTATGGTTCTTCTGAAAAGTATTATCATGATGTACTAGGGCTAAACTCAAGGTTAGATAATTTACAAGCTGCTGTACTATCAGTAAAATTAAAATATTTATCTGGTTGGACAGAAGAACGGAAAAGGTTGGCTGCTTTATATTCTAAAGAATTATTGGGGGTAGGTGATATTAGGCTGTTTGAAATTGAAGAATGTGTAGAACCAGCCTATCACTTATTTACAATCTTAACGGAACATAGAGACGAACTAGCAACATTTTTGAAAGAAAAGAATATTCAAACTATTATTCATTATCCCGTTCCAATACATTTACAAAAGTCTGTAGCTTATTTAGGATATAAAAAAGGCGATTTCCCCATTTCAGAAAAAATCGCCAATACTATTTTGAGCTTACCTCTTTTTGTAGGTCTAAGTAATGAAGAACTAAAATATGTGGTAGCACAAACTAAATTATTTTTTAGTGTGAATAACCTGCTTAACGCATAATCTTAAAACATCTGCATGGTAGATAGATCCTTGCTGATATTTAAAGCTATCTTCCCTAATATATTGAGCTTCTAAAGCAAGGTTATCATTTATTTTTTTATTGATTACAGCATATGCTCTATGTTTATTTACAAAGGCATTTGTAGATTTATCGTTAAAATTGATAAACATTTCACCTCCAATACCAAAAGTCCAAGAGTTGATTGCTTTTCTTATCATGTAAGAATACCTTAATCTATTTTTCTGATCTTTTCCTTTAATCAGTTCGTCTTCTATAGTGGTGGTTAAAAATTGCTCCTCAAACCTAGCTCTTTGTGTAAAAAACCAAGATTTATTTCTGCTAATATAGTGCTTGCCAATTATATCTTGATTAGGACGGATTTCTGATACATTAGCTCCTTCAGGATCGAAAACATAGAAATATCCCATCCCTATTCTTACAGAAAAGTTTTTATTGATTTTATACTTAACCCCGGAACGAGCTTGTATTCTATTTGCTGTTAAATCAAACTGATGTAGATAGGCTGCATCGGTATCAACACTCCATTTCTTATTTAGCTTAATAGAATTAAAATAATGTAACCATAATCTCTTATCATCTGATATTTGAGCAATAGATACATCAGAAATTAAGAAGCAATAAATTGCTAT